>NZ_JBQFLY010000004.1:0-314783 GCF_056531545.1 Ruegeria sp. N10
GCGGCTTCCTCCCTGAGAGATTTTCCAACGCGGGCCACGGTCGGCCCCAGTCCAAACCTTGCACTCTGGCCCGCATCAGAAAATCTTCATCGAGGCAGACGTTCGCTCACCTACGCTCAATGACTGCATTGCGGACAACGCTGCCATCCGCATTTTTTTCCAAAGGACCGCAGACAGCCCAAAACGGACATTCGCAATTAGACTTTGCAATTCCCGAGAAGCGTAGCAGATCAACCATTGGTCTTGTCAGAAGAACTTTGCTTGAACGGGGCAGGGCGGTTGCATAGCATTTAGGAATGACCAAACCTGCCTCCTTCAAATACTTCAAAACCAGCCCCGAAATCATCCGCCTGGCGGTGATGCTGTACATCCGATTTCCACTCTCGCTTCGGAATGTCGAAGATCTCCTGCATGAACGTGGGATCGATGTAAGCCATGAGACAGTCCGCTATTGGTGGAATAGGTTCGGCCCGATGTTCGCCGCTGAGATCAGACGGAAGCGTGTGCAGCAACTCCGAACCTTTTCAAAACGGAAGTGGCACGTGGACGAGGTCTTTGTGAAAGTGAATGGCAAACGGCATTATCTTTGGCGCGCTGTGGATGACGAAGGCGAGGTGCTGGAAGCAGTTGTAACGAAGCGCCGTAACAAAGCTGCAGCACTGAAATTTCTCAAGAAATTGATGAAGCGGCACGGCTGCGCCGAAGAGATCGTCACAGATCGCTTCGCTTCCTACAAGGCTGCCCTTAGAGATTTGGGTGCTCTCAAAAAACAACAGACGGGCAGGTGGCTAAACAACCGCGTCGAGAATTCGCACCTGCCGTTTCGACGACGCGAACGCGCGATGCAGCGTTTCAGGCGCATGCGAAGTCTACAGAAATTCGCCTCCGTCCATTCCTCCGTGTACAACCACTTCAACCAGGAAAGATCGCTAGCCAGCCGAGACTCCTTCAAGCAGACACGCACCGCCGCTCTTAGCGAGTGGCGTCAACTTTGTTCCGGATAGGTTCGCGGTTTTCGCGGCAAACTGAGACTGGTTCGAATTCGTCTGACAGCACCCCGATGATCATCATTCAGAGCCCGACCCTCGACATATTTTTTCAACATGGTGACAAGATCACCTCGGATATCGAAGTGACCTCTGAAGGGATCGTAGTGGTGCAAACATCTGACGATCCGGAAATAGCCAAAGCCATGCATATCCATGCGGCCGAAGTGAGCGCGATGGCGGATCGCGGCATGGACGCCGTCCACGAAATGATGATGACACGCGGCGGAAACGGGTAACGGATCCGCGCCAGTTAGGAGGCAAGATCATGAATGATCAGAAGTCAATCGAGATACACAACCAGAAAATGGCCGACGCGATAGCGACGCCGATTGGAAGCTACCCAGTTGATCTGAGCGTGAAGCCCGATGTTCAGGGTTTTTACGACGAGGCGACGGCGACGATCAGTTATATTGTTGCGGACCCGACCTCGAATGCCTGTGCGATTATCGATAGTGTCATGGATATCGATTATGCCGCTGGCCGCATTACGTTTGGCCATGCCGACATGCTGATTGCCGAGGTTGAGAAGAGGGGCCTCAAGCTGGAATGGATCATTGAGACCCACGCCCATGCCGACCACCTGTCAGCCGCGCCTTACATCCAGCAAAAGCTGGGCGGTAAGATCGGCATCGGTGAAAACATCAAGATCGTGCAAGACGTGTTTGGCAAAATCTTCAATGAAGGCACCGAATTTCAGCGGGATGGCAGCCAGTTTGATGCCCTGTTCGTCGATGGCATGACCTATAAGATCGGCAACATGACCGCCTTTACCATGCATACACCGGGCCACACACCCGCCTGCATGGTTCATGTTGTCGGGGATGCAGCCTTTGTGGGCGACACGTTGTTCATGCCTGATGGTGGCTCGGCGCGGGCCGATTTCCCCGGTGGCGACGCGGGGACATTATTTGACTCGATCCACAAGGTGCTCAGCCTGCCGGACGAAACCCGGTTGTTCATGTGTCACGATTATGGTCCCAACGGGCGTGACATCCAGTGGGAAACCACGGTGGCCGAGGAGAAGGCCCACAACATTCACGTGGGCGGTGGCAAGACTAGGGACGAGTTCATCAAGATGCGGTCCGAGCGCGACGCGACGCTGGCGATGCCGACGCTGATCGTACCTTCGATTCAGGTCAACATCCGGGCGGGCGGCATTCCAACGGACCAGGATGGGAACCAGATGCTCAAAGTCCCAGTCAACAAGCTCTGAACGCAAGAGGCACCCATGGACATCAGAAAGATATCAGGCGCAGTTTCGGTGTCGCCGCAGATTACGCCAAATGACATCGAGGCGATAAAAGGCGCGGGCTTTCGTGCCATCATTTGCAACCGTCCCGATGGCGAAGGTGCCGATCAGCCGACTTTCGAGGAGATCGAGGTAGCTGCGGAAAAACTGGGTCTCGAGGTGCGCTATGTTCCAGTGCAAACCGGGATCGTCAGGGACGAGGACGCCGAGGCCTTTGGCAGCGCGCTGACCGAGTTGCCGGGTCCGGTTCTGGCCTATTGCCGGACCGGCACGCGCTCGGCCACTTTGTGGTCGTTGAACGAGGCGGCGCACAAGCGTTCGGTATCCGAGATCCTGTCAGCCACCAAGGTCGCCGGTTATGACATGAGCGGCGTCGCCCGCCGCATTGCCAATGGTGGGAAAACGCCGACCGACACGGGCGACGCATCCTTCGACGTGGTTATCGTGGGCGGTGGGGCTGGCGGTATTGCCACTGCGGCCAGCCTGCACGCGCGCAAATCCGACCTGTCGATCGCCATCATTGATCCGTCTGACGTGCATTATTATCAGCCCGGCTGGACTTTGGTGGGTGGGGGTGTCTTCTCCGCAGAACAGACCGCCAAGACGATGGGATCCCTGATCCCGCGCGGGGTGAAGTGGATCAAGGCGGCAGTTGCTGCCTTCGAGCCGCTGAACAATGCCGTTATTCTGGATGGCTGTCGGGTGGTGAAATACGACCGTCTTGTCGTGTCTCCGGGGCTCAAGCTGGACTGGAGCGCGGTCGAAGGGCTGGAAGAAACCTTGGGCCGCAACGGGGTGACCTCGAATTACCGCTATGACCTGGCGCCCTACACTTGGCAGCTTGTCGAAGGGCTTAAGGAGGGCCGGGCGCTGTTCACGCAGCCGCCGATGCCGATCAAATGCGCGGGTGCGCCACAAAAAGCCCTATATCTGTCGGGCGATGCGTGGTTCCGGCGCGGCGTTCTGAAGGATATCGACATCCAGTTCATGAACGCAGGTGGCGTGCTGTTCGGGGTCAAGGACTATGTCCCGACGCTGATGGAGTACGTCAGGAAATACGACGCCTCGCTGAATTTCTTTCATAGTCTGGTGTCGGTAGATGGGGCGGCGAAAAAATCGACCTTTAAGGTTGAAATGCCGGACGCCGAGCCCGAGTTGGTCACAGTCGAGTTTGACATGATGCATGTCTGCCCGCCACAGGTCGCGCCGGACTTTATTCGCGTGTCGCCGCTGGCGGACGCGGCGGGCTGGGTCGATGTTGATCAGGCGACACTGCGCCACAAGAGCTTCGACAATATCTGGTCGCTGGGCGACGTGATGAACGCGCCCAACGCCAAAACCGCAGCGGCGGCGCGTAAACAGGCACCGACCGTGGCCGATAATATCGTGGCCGATATTCAGGGCCGCGGCCCGGTCGCCGCCTATGACGGCTATGGCTCGTGCCCGCTGACGGTCGAGCGCGGCAAGATCGTTCTGGCCGAGTTCGCCTATGGTGGGGTGATGACACCCAGCTTCCCGATATTCCTGATCGACGGAACCAAACCCAGCCGGTTGGCGTGGCTGTTGAAGGAGAAGCTGCTGCCCCCGATCTACTGGTCTGCGATGTTGAAGGGCAAAGAGTGGTTGGCCAAGCCCGAACCATTGAAGGTGGCGACCGATTAACACCTCTCGAAACTGACACCGGAAGAACCGGTTTAAGTTCTGGCCTGTCCCGCCTTCACCAAAAGTGCGACAGGCCAAGGTATGGCGGTCAGAGCCTCCCGCGCTCTGGCCGCCGCTTTCTCAGGACGTGAACCCATGCAGAGCCTTTTACGTTTCCTTCCTATTTTTGATTGGGGTCGCCAGTATAGCCGGGAGTCGCTGTCGAATGATCTGATCGCGGCTGTGATCGTCACGATCATGCTGATCCCACAGTCCTTGGCCTATGCCTTGCTGGCAGGGTTGCCGCCTGAGGCCGGGATCTATGCTTCGATTCTACCGATCATCCTTTATGCAGTTTTTGGCACCAGCCGGGCGTTGGCGGTGGGGCCCGTCGCGGTTGTGTCGCTGCTGACAGCCAGCGCCGTGGGGCAGGTGGCCGAGCAGGGCACAGCTGGATACATGGTGGCGGCACTGACACTGGCTTTCCTGTCGGGTGGGTTTCTGGTGCTGCTGGGCGTTTTTCGACTGGGCTTTCTGGCCAATTTCCTCAGCCATCCTGTCATCGCAGGCTTTATTACCGCGTCGGGTGTCCTGATTGCGACCAGCCAATTAAAGCACATTCTGGGTGTCAGCGCGCATGGGCATACCCTGCCAGGGATGCTGGGCTCAATCTTCGAAAACCTTGGGCAGACCAATTGGCTGACGGTAATCATCGGCGTGCTGGCCACTGCGTTCCTGTTTTGGGTGCGCAAGAACCTCAAACCCGCGTTGCGGCGCATGGGGGTGACGCCCCTGCTGGCTGACGTGCTGACCAAGGCCGGACCAGTTGCTGCTGTGGTGGTGACCACAGTTGTCGTCTGGGGGTTCGGGCTGGATGAGCAGGGCGTCAAGATCGTCGGCGACGTGCCCCAGAACCTGCCGCCACTGACTTTGCCGGGGCTGTCCTCGGACCTCATCGGTGCATTGCTGGTGCCTGCGATCCTGATCTCGATCATCGGTTTTGTCGAAAGCATCTCGGTTGCGCAGACGCTGGCTGCCAAGAAACGCCAGCGCGTGGACCCCGATCAGGAGTTGATCGGTCTGGGCGCAGCCAACCTGGGCGCGGCATTTACCGGCGGCTTTCCGGTCACCGGCGGGTTCTCACGCTCGGTCGTGAACTTCGATGCGGGGGCGGAAACCCCGGCGGCAGGCATATATACCGCTGGTGGTCTGGCGATTGCCGCGCTGTTCCTGACACCGCTGGTGTACTTTTTGCCCAAGGCCACCCTGGCCGCGACGATCATTGTTGCGGTGCTAAGCCTTGTGGACATGTCGATCCTGAAAAAGACCTGGGGATATTCGCGCGCCGATTTTACCGCCGTAGCCGCCACCATCGTTTTGACTTTGCTGGCCGGGGTCGAAACCGGTGTGGCCAGCGGCGTGGCGATTTCGATCCTTCTGCATCTCTACAAAACCTCGCGCCCGCATGTGGCCGAGGTCGGGCTTGTGCCGGGCACGCAGCACTTCCGCAATATCAATCGCCACAAAGTCGACACCGAGCCGTCACTTGTGACGCTGCGGGTGGATGAAAGCCTGTATTTCGTGAACGCCCGTTTCCTCGAAGACCTGATCCAAGCGCGAGTGACCGAGGGCTGCGAAATCCGCAACGTGGTTTTGATGTTCTCGGCGGTGAACGAGGTCGACTTTTCAGCCCTTGAAAGCCTTGAGGCCATCAACCACCGCCTGAGTGACATGGGCGTTGGTCTGCACCTGTCCGAAGTCAAAGGCCCCGTGATGGACCGCCTGAAACAGTCGCATTTCCTCGACGACCTCAACGGGCAAATCTTTCTCGCCCAGTACGACGCATGGCAGCGGTTGACCGCACCGGACAGGGTAACATCAGCGGCAGAGTAACCAGAGCCGAATTAGGGCCAGAATCCCGTGAGAAGTTCCGATGCGGGCTTAATACTCGGGTTCACCTTGAATAGGTGGGCTGCCTTGGGCCGCACTCATCCGCGTTCTGGAAGTTGTTTACTTCGACGTCAGATCAATAATGCAACGTAGCGAAATCGAGTGGAAGCGCATCAAAGCTTTGCCAGATTTGCTCACAATATTCGGACTGAGCAACTGCAAAACGAACCATCCTGATTGTCAGTTCCTGTGAAGGAAGTGTGCTGTCAGCGCGTTGAAGCTGACCTGTTGCCAGGGACGCAGCAACCAGAGAATGAGGTAACCAGGCAACGCCAATTCCATTGATGGCATATTGTTGCATCGCAAATGTCAGGGCCGTTTCAGCTCTGGTCACAAGTGTGGTTTCCTCTGGTAATCGCGGCGCGATTTTCCGAGCGAAAACTTGCCCCAGAAACACATCGGACGGATAGCCTATGACCGGAAGTGCCGCGCTGGTGATTTTGTTGCGAACAGAGGGTGCGCAAACGGGGATCAAAGTGTCCGCGCCAAGTGTCTTGGCTTCGAATGCGTCACCAATACTGCTTATTTCGTCGCCCGGAACCGAATACATGATCGCGAAATCGACCTGTTTTGAGATCAGGTTCAAAAGACATTCGTCCTGGTTCCCCGATCGCACGTGAATTGAGATATCGTCATTCTCGGTCAGCGTTTGCACGATCCTTGGCGAAATCGTGGTCGTCAAAGCATGTTGGCACACAAACGACAGTGACTTCCCGGTTTGGTCATTCGCTGTCTTCAGCACATGTCGCAGTTTGTGCAGCCGCGTACTAAGCTCTCTCAGTTCGGGCTCCAATGACTGAATGCCAGGCATAAGTGATACGGGCTTGCGGCGGCGGTCAAACAGGGTGGCTCCGACGCTGTTTTCGATAAGCCGTATACGCCGGGTGAAGGCCGATTGAGTGAGAAGCCGCTTTTCAGCGGCTCGTGTCAAGGAACCGCCATCCAAAACAGCCAAAATGTCATCGATCCATTCCAAGCGCATGGGGTTTAAATAGACCAAGCATTTCTAATATGCAATTCATGCAAGTTATGAGTTGAATTTCGAATTAGATACGCGGTTCAAGCGATGATAAATTGCCAAAAGTCAATGTTAGGAGCCTCCACATGCATCTCGCCCGCTTTCCCCGTGTGCACCTTGCCCATCTGCCGACGCCGTTGGAGCCGATGAAGAGGCTGTCCAAAGAACTGGGGGTGGAAATCTGGATCAAACGCGATGACTGCACCGGTATGTCGACCGGTGGCAACAAGACCCGAAAGCTGGAATTCCTGATGGCCGAAGCCGAGGCGCAGGGCGCGGATATGGTCATGACGCAAGGGGCGACACAAACCAACCACGGCCGACAGACAGCCGCTTTTGCAGCCAAGCTAGGATTTGATTGCCATATCCTGCTGGAAGATCGCACCGGTTATCAGGACGGAAACTACAACACCAACGGCAATGTCCTGTTGGATCACCTGCACGGTGCAACCACCGAAAAATTTCCTGGCGGGCATGACATGCCGGCCGAGATGGAAAAAGCAGCGGAAAAGAAAAGGGCAGAAGGACGCAACGTCTACGTCATTCCCGGTGGTGGATCAAACCCGACAGGTGCCCTTGGCTATGTGAATGCAGCTTTTGAGCTTTTGGGTCAAGCCAACGACCGCGGTTTGAGAATTGACCGGCTGGTGCACGCGACCGGCTCTTCGGGAACGCAGGCAGGGCTGGTGACCGGCATGTGCGCCATGAACGCGAAGGTGCCGGTTCTGGGGATCGGGACCAGGGCGCCCCAGCCTAATCAGGAACAAATGGTTTACGATCTAGCCTGTAAAACAGCCGAGAAGCTGGGATGCGCAGGCGTCGTGAACCGCGAAGACGTGATGGCCAATACAGATTACGTCGGACAGGGTTACGGCTTGCCTACCGAAAGTGGTATCGAGGCAATCCGGATGTTTGCCGAGCTGGAGGGGATACTTTTGGATCCCTGCTATTCGGCAAAAGGTGCGGCAGGTCTTATTGATCTTGCACGCAAAGGCGAGTTCCAGGACCAGCGAGTCGTATTCCTGCATACCGGCGGTGCAGCGGCGCTGGGAGGGTATGACTTTGTATTTGACCATCAGAACCGCTGGGTCAATATCTGACCAATGACGCGGGCGCCGATCGGTATTCTTGGTGGCATGGGTCCCGAGGCGACTATCCTCCTCCAGCGCAAGTTGGTGGAGGCAGTGCCGGCAAGCGATGATCGCGACCATATACCCTTGTTGATCGATATGAACCCGCAGGTGCCGTCTCGCATTGCTCACTTGATTGACGGAACGGGCGAGGATCCGGGGCCTGTGCTTGCCGCGATGGCACGTCGTCTTCAAGCTGCCGGGGCTGTGGCATTGGCCATGCCGTGCAACACAGCACATTACTATGCTGCTGCGATTACGGATGCCGCGACTATTCCCTTGTTGAACATGGTGGAACTGGCAGTGGATCGTGCCGACCGGACAATCGGACCGGGTGGGTGTATCGGGATGTTGGCGTCGCCCGCGCTGCGGCGCGTAGGTCTTTTCGACACGGCGTTTCAAGCGCGGGGAATGTCAGTTGTCTGGCCAGCAGATGAGGGCAAGATGCTCGCGGCCATCCGCAGGATCAAGGCCGGTGATCCTTACAATGAGGCACGCGAAACTCTGAATACCGTATCTGCGGAACTGATTGGTGCCGGGGCAGATATGCAACTTATCGCGTGTTCAGAGCTGTCGTTAATCGCCGACAGTGTCGCCGCGGACGTAATAGCCGTTGATACGATTGACCTGTTGGTTGATGCGATCATCGCGTTTTCCCAAGCAAATCGCACCCACTCTTGATCCTGCTGAAAGTGGGGCAAGTGATAAGGCTGGAAGGCAGCGCTGCTGTGCAGTTGTGATCGTTGATCGTCTTGCAGATCACCTCAGCGCATAACAAATGGGTTCGACATCGGTTTGTCCGATGTATTCAGCCAAACGGTCTTGGTTCGCGTGTAATCGTGAATGGCCTCCAATCCCGCTTCCCTGCCATAACCGGATTGATTGAAACCGCCAAAGGGCGCGATGGGTGAGACGGCGCGGTAGGTGTTGATCCAGCAGATGCCCGATTTCAGGCGTGATGAAACACGGTGAGCACGGGCGACATTTTCGGTGAAGATACCCGAGCCAAGCCCGAACGGCGTGTCATTGGCCAGGGCGATTGCCTCTTCTTCAGTGTCGAAGGGCAGCAAGGACATGACGGGGCCGAACATTTCCACCTTCAGGGTCTCCGTCTCGGCATTGGTGCATTCCACCAGCGTTGGGGCCATGAAATAACCTGACCGATCCAGTGGCGCGCCACCGAAACGAATACGTGCGCCCTGTTCCTTGGCCTTGGCCAGCGTCGCCTGAATTCTGACAATCTGAGCTTTTGTGCACAGCGGGCCAATGTGTGTTTCAGGTTTCAATGGATCGCCGATGACAATGCCCGTCATCTTTTCTTCGATTTTGGCGATAAGGGATTCCATTAGGGGGCGATGGATCAGCCCGCGCGATCCTGCGACGCAGCTTTGACCTGAAGCGCCGAAATTACCCGCGATCAGTCCGTTGGCCGCACCATCCAGATTGGCATCATCGAAAACCATGATCGGGGATTTTCCACCCAATTCCAACGTGGTTACAGCAAAGTTTTCCGCCGAGTTGCGCACCACATGGCGCGCCGTTTCCGGCCCGCCAGTAAACGCGATGCGGTCCACGTCAGGGTGTCGGGTGAGAGGGATCGCACAGTTCTCGGCGTCCCCGGTAATGACGGAAACGACGCCGGGTGGGAATCCCGCTTTGTCAATCAAGCGGGCGAACTCCAGCATTGGGGCGGGCGCAATCTCTGATGCCTTCAGCACAACCGAGCACCCCGCGGCCAGAGCTGGCCCAAGCTTGGTAGCCGTCAGAAACATCTGCGCGTTCCAGGGGACAATTGCGACCACCACGCCAATGGGCTCGCGCCGCGTAAAGACATGCATGTCCGGTTTGTCGATCGGCAGGACCGCGCCTTCGATTTTGTCCGCCAGCCCCGCATAGTAGCGATAATAATCGCCGACATAAGCCGTTTGGGTCGCGGTTTCCGCCAGCAGCTTGCCGCTGTCCTTCGTCTCGACCTCGCCAAGGCGTCCTGCGTTCTGTTCGATCAGTTCCGCAAGCCGGAACAACAGTTTGCCACGCGCGGTTTGCGTCATGTCCCGCCACGCCGGTTCGTCAAGTGACCGGCGCGCTGCAGAAACGGCACGCTCTACGTCTTCGGGTGCGGCGCAGGCGAAACTGGCCCATTCCTCGCCCGTCGCGGGGTTCAATGAGGTCATCACTTGCCCACGTGCCCCTTCGGTCCAAGTGCCGTCGATAAAAAGCTGGAAATGTGGCTTATGGTGCATTGCGGCCCCTTACTGAAACTTTGGCATTACATCGTCGATGAAACGGGCAAGCGATGCGCGTTTGCGTTCGAAGCTCATGCCGCTGTCGATCCAAAACGAGTATTCATCATATCCAAGGTCTTCATAGCGTTTCAGACGCTCTGTCACTCCGTCTGCTGTGCCGATTGTCAGATCGCGTGCAAGGTTTTCGGGTGCCATCATTGCGTTGGCTGCCATTTCTTCTTCGGTCAGAGCCTGAATCAATCCCTGTCGGACTGGTCGCTTGTTTTGGAACCACGCGCCGAAATAGTTGTAGAACCGGGACAAATCCCGCGCAGCCCGATCCAGTTCAGCGTCATCGCGCCCGACATAGGTGTGGTGAAGCAGCATGATCTTGGGGCGCGCTCCGCCGTGATTGGCGCAGGCGGTCTCAAAACGGGTCATCAGTGTCTCGATTTCTTCGATGCCTTGCCAGAGCGGGGTGACCTGAATGTTGAACCCGTTCTGAACGCCGAACTCGTGGCTGTTCGGATCCCGCGCGGCAATCCAGATGGGTGGCCCGCCGAGCTGCACCGGCTTTGGCGCCGAACTGGTGGCGGGAAACTGAAAGAACGCTCCGTCATGCGCGCAGTCGCCTTCCCACAATTTGGGCAGCAGAGGAGCGATCTCTCGCATTCGCTGACCGGCGGTCCATGCGTCCAGACCGGGCATAAGCCGCTCATATTCATAAGAGTAGGCACCGCGCGCTATGCCCAGTTCGATCCGGCCACCGGTCATGATATCCGCCGCGGCTGCCTCTCCCGCCAGTTTGATCGGATGCCAGAACGGTGCGATCACAGTGCCGGTGCCAAGGCGCACGTTTTTGGTATGATGCGCGATGTCCACCAGCGACATCAGCGGGTTGGGTGCGATGGTGAAATCCATCCCGTGGTGTTCACCGGTCCAGACCGCACGCATCCCTGCCTGATCAGCCATCTTGCACAGCTCGATGAACTCTTCATACAACTTCTCATGCGACTCTTCGGGGCCCAGCCGTTCCATATGGGCAAAAAGGGAAAACTCCATTCCTCAGGTCCTTTCCGACAGGCTGTGCACATCGCCCCGCTGGGCGTCACCCAGATAAAGCGAGAAATTGCGGGTTTGGCTTTCCAGCGCAAAACGAGCCATCATGGTGGCGATGGGTGCTGACGCGTAAGGTAGGGTCGCCAGGTCTTTGGTTGCGACTGCGTGAAACGGGCCATGCCGGGGCAGGGCGGGCGCAGACGCAAGAATGTAAACATGGTGCGTGGTGGCATCGTCATAGACGGAATACGCGACGCCAAGGTGTGCATTGATACCCCTTGCCGTCAGGTTCTGCATAAGGCTGCTTCGCAGATCTTGCCGATCTGACAGCGTAACTTGCGGCGGGCGGAAACCGGCATCTGTTTTCTCCAGAAAGACGTGCCCGTCCTGCTCGATGATCGCGCCACAGACCACATTTCGCCCGGATGGTTCCAGCGCGCCACGCTCCAGTCCGAGGCTGAAATACTGCCCGTTCGCATAGCCAAGTCCGGTGGCATCGTCCTGAGAATACGTTTCGACCTGACCGATCAAAACGCAATGGTCGCCGGCTTCGACAACCTGATGAGTGCGGCAGGAAAACGTTGCGACTGCCCCCCTGATCAAAGGGACGTCATTCGTATCAAAGTAGTGATCGACTTTGGCAAATCGATCACCTTTGAACCCGGCAAACGTATTGGATACGTTTTCCTGCCCCTCGGCCAGAATGTTCACCGCGAAACGGGCGCAGGTTGCAAAAACGTTGAAAGAAGACAGGTTTTTTCCCGGACAGACCAAAAGCAGCGGCGGGTCGAGAGAAACCGAAGTGAAGGAATTGGCCGTAAAGCCAAGTGGATTGCCTGCGTCATCACGCGTCGTCACAACCGTCACACCGGTCATGAACCGACCGAATGCACGACGAAGGTCACGAGGATCAAGCGCGGTCATGGGCGCAGCTCACTCAGAAAGCTGGAAATCGCAGCGTTGACCTGATCTGCATGCGTCATCGGCATCATATGTGCAGCGCCTTCAATGATTTGCGCGCGCCCGTTCATCGCGGCGTCCGCCATGGCGCGTGACATCTCCGGGGTTGAATTGGGCTCAAGACTGCCGGTTAGAAAAAGCGCCGGGCAGCTTAGTTTCTCCAACGCATCACGTCGGGGGCACTGGCTGTGGGCGAAGACGGAATAGGCCGTTTTATACGCAGCCGGGTCCATGGCCGTCAGCCATCTACGGCAGGCATCGCGCTCAGCCGAGGCGACATCTCCGAACCATCGATGCAATGTGCTGGTGGGATCAGCGATCGTCTTGCCATCCAGCTGCGCCGCACGGTCGCGCACGGCCTGTGCCGCATTCGCGGCTCTCTCAAAAACCGCGTTCAATGCGACGACCCCACAAACCCGGTCTGACGCTTTGGTGGCAAGATCAAGCGCGATCATGGCCCCCATCGAGTGGCCAACCAAAACGACCGGACGACTCAGGCAGTCCAGAACACCCCGAGCCGCTTCGGTGTACGCCGAAAGCCCGATGCTGAGGTCAGTTAATGGGCTGTCTCCGTGACCGGGCATGTCCGGAGCGGTCATGCAACCCTCGGACTCAAGCCCGTCCAATTGCGCACCCCAGGCTTCAGCCCGTAAACCAACACCATGCAACAGAAGGATATTCTGACCCGAACCAGTCTGGATAGCCGCCAGCCCGCCGATCTCAGACCGCGGCCGGGTTGTCCAGGTCATGGCCCAAATCCTTGAGATCCTGATAACGGTCACCGATACGGTGGTGCGGTCTGCCCGAGGTTGCTGCACCTAATACGACCACAACTTCGTCATCGCGCGGTGCGTCAGAAATTGAGAACTGAATTGTCAGGTAGTGTGACCGCCGCCCGGCATCGTTTTTATCCATCAACGGCACCATAATCGGCGCATTTGCCGGACCACGTGTGTTGGTGAACGCCAGATAGGATTTCGCACCGACGGCCTCGCGGTAGTGATTGCCAAAGCGCAACGTGTGAATAAGGCCCGAAGCGTGCTCGACCTCACCATTCAGCCCGACCACGGCGGCTTTGCCATAGGCTTCGATTGCCGCACCACTCCCTGCCAGTTTGATCATACGTTTCGCCATCATCTCACCCAGAACAGGGCCATAGGCCTGTATTTCGGGTTTAAGGTCTTCCACAAACCGTCCTGCCCAGGGGTTGTGAACCACTGCGGCCACGGCAAACATGTGCCATGGGGTTTTGGCGGCTCGGAAGCCCTCGACAAGGACCTCCTCATCGTAGGTGACGATCTTACGTATTTCCGGTTGCATCAAAGCTCTCCTGTCGCGCTCGCAAACGTTAAAAACGGACAGGGTTTTTGACAAATGATTGAATTATGTGCTTTGCCATTAAAAAGATTAATGGACAGCTTGACCAAATGGGTAAATCTCTTCCACCACTGACCTGGTTCCGATCCTTCGAGGCGGCTGCACGAACGCTTAGCTTTACGGCGGCTGCCGAAGAGATTGGCTTGACGCAATCGGCGGTCAGTCAGCAGGTGAAATCGCTCGAGATGCGTTTGGGGACAGCTCTTTTTGTGAGGCACCCCAGAAGCTTGGCGCTGACGGATGCGGGGCGTAAACTATTGCCCGAGGTTGGCAGCGCGCTTGAAGCGCTTGCCGCGGCTGCCGGGCGCGTGGACGCCAGCGCGTCCGGAGACATCTTGACCGTCGCCACGTCTGTTAGCATCGCCCAGTGGGTTATTGCCCCATATCTGTCAGATTTTACCAGACGCCATCCTGAAGTTCGCGTTCGGCTTCTCAGTGCGATCTGGCCCGACGATTTCCACGCATCCCACGCTGATGTTCAGGTTAGGTTCGGATCAAAGAAACAGGTGGGACAGGGCGCTGTCCGCCTGATGCCTGACCGTCTGGTTGCCGTGAAATCTCCGACGGTCGCGGGCGGCGTGTTTGACCTGCCTCTGATCGAGGCTGTCGGGACATCAAGTGGGTGGGGCACATGGTTTGAAAAACAGGGCTTGCGCCGCCAACCTGGTGTTTTTGTCGATACATTTGGGATGGCACTGCAACTGGCCGTTCACGACAGCGGTGTCGCGTTGGTCAGCGAATTACTGACGACCCATGCGATTGCCGCAGGTCTGGTCATACGCGCGCATGAATGTTCGGTTGACAGCAACGAAGGCTATTACCTCTCGTCAAACGCCGCCAATCCGGCTGCCCGGTTGTTTCACGACTGGGTGTTGGCCCTGATAACAGAACAGACCCCGAAGGTCGTCGACGTCTCTGGCTGACGGCAGAGGTTGATTGACAGTGTTCCATCGATAGGGTCACGTCACCAGATGAACAATTGGGGGAGGGCGTATGCAGATCATCAACAATCCACATCGGGGGGGCCAAAAGCTTGCACCGTCTGCGCCGTATCCTTCTACAAACGCTGCCCGTGTTGCAGACTTGATTTCTCGGTGCCCTGTCGCGAAAGAAACGCCATTGGTTGATGCCGGGAAACTGGCCCTTGTAGCCAGGCTTTGGGTAAAGGATGAGCGGGCGCGGATGAACCTTGGTTCGTTCAAAGCTTTAGGGGCAGCCTATGTAATTGCGCGTCATGCGGTCGAGAAGACAGGCGAGCCGGGTGAACAAGCTCTGGCAGGCGCAACCTATGTGACTGCCAGCGCCGGGAACCACGGCATGAGTGTTGCGGCTGGTGCCAGAGTTTTCGGTGCGAAGGCTGTTGTTTACATTGCTGAAACTGTGCCCGAAACCTTTGCGGAACGTCTGAAAGGCCAAAAAGCCGAAGTTGTTCGAAGTGGTGCTGACTATGCCGCCAGCATGGAGGCCGCGAAAACGGCTGCCGAAGACAACGGATGGATATTGCTGTCGGACAGTTCGTGGGATGGATATTATGACCTGCCATGGACGCTCATGGAAGGATATCTGCAAATGGCGGCAGAGGCTGTCAGGCAGTGCCCTGAGATTCCGACGCATATTCTGTTGCAAGCAGGCGTGGGCGGGCTGGCCGGTGCCGTTGCTGCCTATGCACGACACATCTGGGGCGACGCACCGAAGATCGTTGTGGTTGAACCCGAAGCGGCGCCCGCGTTGCAGGCCAGCATAGTTGCCGGAAAATGTGTTTTCGCGGATGGCCCGGACAGCATCATGGGGCGTCTGGACTGCAAGGAACCGTCGTTGATCGCGTTAAACGGATTGGCCCGCGACACAGACCTGTTCCTGACCCTTTCAGATGACGATGTGGCGACAAAGCTTGACGCGATGGCAAAGGTCGGGCTGGCCACCACGGCGTCAGGCGGGGCAGGCCTTGCGGCGGTGATGAACGAAACCGCACGGAAAGCCATGGGGATCGACGAAAACTCACGCGTGTTGTGCTTTCTGTCGGAGATCGCGGAATGAGAGGGTTCGATCAGACAGAGTTCGAGGCGCGCACCAAACGCGCGCAGGAGCTGATGCGAGCCGCGGATTTGTCGGCGCTGCTGCTGACCACAGAAACTGATGTGCGTTACTTTACCGGCTATCTGACCCGATTTTGGGAAAGCCCAACCCGGCCATGGTTTCTGGTCGTACCGGCCACGGGCAAACCGGTGGCCGTGATCCCTTCGATCGGGGCCGCGCTCATGGGGCAGACCTGGATCGATGACATCCGAACCTGGAGCGCGCCCGATTTGCAGGACGACGGTATCTCGCTTCTGGCCGATGTCCTGGCCGAACTGACACCCGTTTCAGGCAATGTCGGAATGCCGGACGGCCATGAGACTCATGTGCGTATGCCCATGGCGGACATTGAACGCTTGCGCGGCGCTCTCGGCACGCGACGCATCACCGGAGATCAGGGTATCCTGCGCCGGTTGCGCATGATCAAATCCGAGGCTGAAATTGCGAAGATCCAAACAGCCTGCGATATCGCTGGACGCGCGTTCGCCCGCGTGCCCGAGGTTGCCCGCGCAGGAGTGCCTTTGGACACGGTTTTTCGCCGGTTCCAGATGCTCTGCCTTGAGGAAGGGGCCGATTGGGTGCCGTATCTTGCAGGCGGGGCAGAGCAGGGCGGCTACAGTGATGTAATATCACCTGCAACTTCGGCGCCGTTGGAACCTGGCGACGTACTTATGCTGGATACAGGTCTGGTTTGGGATGGCTATTTCTGTGATTTTGATCGCAATTGGTCTGTAGGCCCAGCCCGGCCTGAGGTGAGATCAGCGCACGCCCGACTGGTGGAAGCCTCAGATGCCGCGTTCGAAATCGCCCGACCCGGTGCAACAGCCTCAGATTTGTTCCATGCTATGAACAAGGTGCTTACCAAAGATGCTGAAGGCACAGATGCAGGGCGGCTGGGTCATGGGTTGGGGATGTCACTGACAGAATGGCCATCCATTATTCCGGCAGACCAGACCGTGCTGGAACCCGGCATGGTTTTGACACTGGAGCCGGGCATCGCCGTTGGTACAAAAATACTTGTCCATGAAGAAAACATTGTCATCACCGAAGGCGCTCCATGTTTTCTTAGCCCGCGTATCGGGCCAGAGGTGATCGAGATATGACCCGAATACATTACGCCCTTGATGAGGACGATCCCAAGGCCACCCCACTTGGTCTGATCGTGTTGCAGACTGATGAAACGTTGGAGCCTGAGTTCAGCTCGTATTTTTCGGACCGCAAGTATCCAATCTACGTGACGCGTATTCCCAGCGGGATTGAGGTGACGACGGAAAGCCTTGCGGAAATGGAGAAGGCGCTGCCAGCCGCCGCCGGATTGCTGCCCAGCGCGCGACCTTATCGCGTTGTCGGGTACGGGTGCACGTCTGCAAGCTCGGTTATCGGGTCCGACCGTGTAGCGGAACTTGTTAAACAGACATGCCAGACCGCCGAAGTTACAAACCCTTTGCGTGCGGCTACGGCCTGTGCGCGACACCTGGGAGTTTCGAAATTCGCGCTGCTGTCGCCCTATATTGAAGAGGTAAACCTTCCCCTGCGCCGGGCCTTTGCACAAGGCGGAGTGGAGATGGATGTTTTTGGGACATTCGGGGAATCAGAAGAGGCCAAAGTTGTTCGGATTTCGGTGCAATCCGTCATCGACGCTGCCACGAAACTGGGCTCGGACCCGTCGGTTGATGCGGTTTTTCTGAGTTGTACAAACCTTCGCACGCAACAGGCTATTCCTGAGATACGCGCTCGTATCGGCAAGCCGGTTCTGTCCAGTAATCAAAGTCTTGCGTGGCATATGCGGGTTCTGAACGAAGCCGGGTGAGCTGTTAAATCCCGATATTGTGTAACAAAACCGGGATTCACTGTTGCAATGTGAACATCGCTTGGTCTTAACTAACGGCTACAGATCAATGAAATCCGCAGAAGACGGATAATCATTTGACGTAACAGGGGGTCTTGTGGCCGATACAATGAACGACGCCGCGTTTGTCGAATTCCAACGCGTACAGAAGTCTTATGACGGCGAGAACCTCGTCGTAAAAGACCTAAACCTTGCAATGCCCAAAGGTGAGTTTCTGACAATGCTTGGGCCGTCAGGCTCGGGCAAGACGACTTGCCTAATGATGCTCGCCGGATTTGAAACCGCCACGCACGGTGAAATCCTCCTGGGCGGCAAGCCCATCAACAATATCCCGCCGCACAAGCGCGGTATTGGCATGGTTTTCCAGAACTACGCTTTGTTCCCGCATATGACGGTGGCCGAGAACCTGTCGTTTCCACTTGAAGTCCGTAAGCTGGGCAAGTCGGAGCGGGATGAAAAGGTCAAGCGCGCGCTGGATATGGTTCAGATGGGCGCCTTTGGTGGCCGACGTCCTGCTCAGCTGTCGGGCGGGCAACAACAGCGGATTGCTCTGGCCCGTGCCCTGGTATTCGAGCCCGAACTGGTCTTGATGGACGAGCCTTTGGGGGCATTGGACAAGCAGCTTCGTGAACATATGCAGTTCGAAATCACACGTCTGGCCCATGAGCTTGGGATCACAACTGTCTACGTGACCCACGACCAGACCGAAGCGCTGACCATGTCAGATCGGGTGGCTGTCTTCGACGATGGCCGCATTCAACAGCTTGCGCCGCCTGATCAGCTTTACGAAGAGCCGGAAAACAGTTTCGTCGCGCAATTCATCGGTGAAAACAACACGTTGGAAGGTGTTATTAAATCGATTGATGGCGACACTTGCGTCGTACGCCTGGATGATGGATCGGAAATCGACGCGGTTCCGATCAACGTCCACAACGCAGGCGACCGGACCAAAGTTTCGATCCGCCCTGAACGTGTGGAATTCAACAAAGACCGCCTGCACGCCGACGCGCATACTTTGAAAGCAAGGGTCGAAGAATTCATTTACATGGGCGACGTATTTCGGTTCCGCATGTCCGTTGCCGGAAACAACGAATTCATCGCCAAAACTCGAAATGCGCCTGATGCCGTACGCCTGACCCCGGGTCAGGAGATCGAGATCGGCTGGCTGGCACAGGATTGTCGTGCGCTCGACGCATAGACCAAACCGCGCGGGACAAGCGCGGTTAAGCTGAGGGACCGGCCGGTGAAAACCCGTGCATCGGCTGACCACCACATAAAACGGGATGAACTGGGAGTAACACATGAAACCAACCAAGATCATGCTCACTGCGGCTGCAATTGCGACGGCTGCGGGCACTGTTTCAGCCGAGGAGATGACTATCGTTTCCTGGGGCGGTGCCTATTCAAAGTCGCAGTTGAAGGCGTATCACGAGCCCTATTCGGAAAAGACCGGCATCACGATTCTGAACGATGACAGCTCGAACGAGGCCGTCGCCAAACTGCGCGCGATGAATGAAGCGGGCAACATCACATGGGATGTAGTGGATGTTGTGGCCGCTGACGCAATCCGGCTTTGCGACGAAGGTCTGGCGCTTGAAATCGATTTTGACAGCCAATTGGCTCCGGCTCCGGATGGCACGCCGGCTTCTGAAGATTTCGGGGAACTGTTAGTCAGCGATTGCTTTATTCCGCAGATCGTCTATTCGACCACATTCGGCTACCGCACCGATCTGGTAGGTGACACCCCACCAACCGACATCTGTGCAGTGTTCGACCTGGAGGCATATCCGGGCAAGCGTTCGCTGGAAAAGCGCCCCATTAATAATATGGAATGGGCGCTGCTGTGTGACGGCGTCGCGAAGGATGATGTCTATGACGTTCTGGCGACTTCGGAAGGTCAGGATCAGGCTTTGGCCAAGCTGGACACCATCAAAGACAGCGTTGTCTGGTGGTCCGCCGGTGCGGACACGCCTCAGTTGCTGGCTGACGGCGAAGTTGTCATGGGTTCGACCTATAACGGTCGTCTGTTCAGTGTGATCGAAGAGCAGAAACAGCCGGTTGCAATGCTGTGGGACGCGCAGGTGTTCGATCTGGACGGTTGGATCATCCCTGCCGGACTGAGCGATGAGCGCAAGCAGCGCGCTTTGGACTATATCATGTTCGCAACCGACACTCAGCGTCTGGCGGATCAGGCCAAGTACATCTCGTACGGTCCGGCCCGCGCTTCGTCAGCTCCACTTGTGGGTCAGCACGCCGATCTGGGTATCGATATGGCACCGCATATGCCGACCGATCCGGAAAACGCCAAGAACACGTTCCTGTATAACTACGAATTCTGGGCGGATTACCGCGACGATATCGACGCCAAGTTCCAGGCATGGCTGGCGCAGTAAGCGATTGATTTCATGACACAGTCGGGGGCGGTGCGCCGCCCCTGAACCAAGACATACCCGAGGGGCTCGAATGACTGACGCAAGCCAAAACGCCGGACCCATGCTGGCAGCGGACGGAACGCCGCTCAAACTATCGCTGGCACGCTCGCTGCGGCGGCAAAAGCTGCGCGCCCTTCTTCTGATCGCCCCTTTGCTTTTGTTCGTGCTGTTTTCCTTTATTGTGCCGATCGCGGCGATGCTTTTCCGATCGGTCGAGAACAGCATCGTTTCGGAAACACTGCCTCTAACTGTCGAGGCGCTTCAAAATTGGGACGAGCAGTCTGGCGAATTGCCGGGCGAAGATGTGTATAACGCATTTGTCCGGGATATGATTGTTGCGATTGACAACAAAGAGCACACACGGCTTGGTTCGCGTTTGAACTACGAAGAAACCGGTATGTCTTCGATGTTCCGCAAGTCAGGTCGTCAGATCAAGAAACTGGATCCTGAAACGGATGGTCCGTTCAAGGAGCAACTAATTGATATTCACGACGGATGGGGCGATCCACAAACGTGGCGCGTGATCAAAACCCATTCGCCGAAGATCACCAACGGGTATTTTCTGAATGCAGTGGATATGCGCAGAACCCCTGACGGCGCGCAATCTCAGCCTGAAGACAAGCAGATCCTGATCAAGTTGTTTGGCCGGACCCTGTTCATGTCACTGGTTATTACCGGCGCCTGTATTCTTCTGGCATATCCGGTCAGCTACCTGCTGGCCACCCTGCCGATGCGGGTGTCGAACCTGTTGATGATCCTTGTGCTCTTGCCGTTCTGGACGTCGCTGCTGGTCCGAACATCAGCCTGGAAAGTCATGCTGCAACAGCAAGGCGTAATCAACGAAACGCTGGTCTGGCTGGGGTTAGTAGCCGACGATGCACGGCTGGTGATCATCAACAACCAGATCGGTACGATCACAGCGATGACGCATATCCTGCTGCCATTCATGATCCTACCCATGTATTCAGTGATGCAGACCATTCCGGAAACTTATACACGCGCTGCGAAATCCATGGGGGCGACGAACTGGACGACCTTCTGGCGCATTTATTTCCCGCAATCCATTCCGGGCATCGGCGCTGGTTCCATCCTCGTGTTCATTCTGGCGATTGGCTACTACATCACGCCTGAAATTGTGGGTGGTACCAAAGGTGTCTTTATCTCAAACCGGATCGCCTATCACATCTCGTCTTCACTGAACTGGGGACTGGCGGCGGCGCTGGGAACGATACTGCTGGCGGTCGTTCTGCTGCTCTACTGGGTCTACGACAAGATCGTGGGCATTGATAACGTGAAGTTGGGATAATCAAGATGGCCGCACTTACTCCGATATCCCGCAAACCTCTGTCCATGGTTCTGCCCAGCGTCGCACTGGCCGGGGCATTCGCTGGTATCTTTGTCGGCGCCGGAAACGGCTCGGTCCTGCTGGGGATCGTGGGCGGCGCCATCGTGATTGCCGGTCTGGCATGGATTTACATCAACATTCTAAAGAATGAGCAGTTGGCCCGCTGGATCAATATCCTCGGCTTTGGCATCGCGGGCTTTTTGATGTCCGGCCCAATGGGGGGAGTACTTGGCCTGCTGGGCGGCTGGTTCTTCGCCTGGTTTACTTATTGGTTGTACGAAGGGCGATACCGGCGCAAGCTATTGCCATACCTGACCGCGCAGCAGGTGTTTTACCACTACCTGTTCCGGGTGATCTGCGGTGCGATCTTCGTTTTCCTGATCACACCGATCCTTGTGGTCTTGCCGCTGTCGTTCAACGCACAGGACTTTTTTACCTTCACGCCCGAGATGTTGCGGCTTGACCCTGAAGGGTATTCGCTGAAGCACTACCGTGATTTCTTCACCAACAATGAATGGCAACGCAGCTTCAAGAACTCGCTGATCATTGCCCCGATTGCCACAATCATCTCGGTTTCGCTTGGTACTCTGGCGGCCATTGGTCTCAGCCAGAGCCACGTCCCCGGTCGCCGTGCTATCATGGGAATCCTCATTTCGCCGATGATCGTTCCGCTGATCATCTCGGCAACAGGCATGTTCTTCTTCTACAGCGATATCGGTCGGTTCCTTGAAGGGACGTTGGGCATGAACAAGAACTTTGTGGGCTATCTGAAAGTCATCCTGGCGCACGCCGTTCTGGGTATCCCATTCGTGATCATCACTGTGACCGCCACGCTTGTGAGCTTTGATCGCTCACTAACGCGTGCTGCTGCGAATATGGGGGCAGGGCCGGTACGTACCTTCTTCAAGATCCAGATGCCACTGATTCTGCCGGGTGTGATCTCGGGTGGTCTGTTCGCCTTCATCACCTCGTTCGACGAAGTTGTGGTGGTTCTGTTTGTGGGCTCAGCCAGTCAGAAGACTTTGCCGTGGCAGATGTTCACCGGCCTGCGGGAACAGATCAGCCCGACCATTCTGGCGGTTGCGACAATCCTTGTGGTTCTGTCGATTGCGCTGCTGACCACGGTTGAATTGCTGCGGCGTCGTTCGGAACGCCTGCGGGGGCTTTCCCCCGCTTGACGGATCGTATCGTCTGATCTAACGATTTCCCTGTTCACCCTCGCTGCGATGGCGTCGCGGCACGTAAGGGGGTGATCGGCTCTCGGACCCCGAGACCGCCTGTCCTGAACGCCGGGACATGTGGCCGGGATTTGTCGCCCGGCAAAGATGAGAGACCAAGTGATGACCGACACAACAAAACGCCCCGAATTCTTTACCTGTCACAATGGTGACAAAGCGCCTTTGCCGTTCAGCAAGGGTGAGTATGATCGCCGTCTCAGCAGGCTTCGCAGCATTATGGCCGCACGTGATATTCCTGCGGTTCTGCTGACATCAATGCAAAATATCGCCTACTACTCGGGCTTTCTGTATTGTTCCTTTGGCCGTCCGTATGGCTGCGTGGTCACCCAAGAGGCCTGCACCACCGTTTCGGCCAACATCGACGCCGGGCAACCGTGGCGCCGGTCAGTCGAAGACAACGTGATTTATACTGACTGGAAGCGCGACAACTATTGGCGTGCGGTTGCAAGTCTGATCGGCAACGCCAAGCGGATCGGCATTGAAGGCGACCACATGACGCTGGCCGCCCGCGACACCGCCCTGCGGATGCTGGGTACCCCCGAGCTGGTTGACATCGCGCCGGATACAATGACCGCGCGCATGGTCAAATCCGCTGAAGAGATTGAATTGATCAAGGGTGGGGCTCGCACCGCGGACGTTGGCGGGGCGGCAATCCATGCGGCCATCCGTGAAGGCGCAACTGAGATCGAGATTGCCATGGCGGGCCGTGACGCAATGGAAGAGGAAATCGCGCGCGCCTATCCAGATGCCGAATATCGCGACACCTGGGTTTGGTTCCAGTCCGGGCTGAACACCGATGGCGCGCATAACCCGGTGACAAAACGCGCCCTGCAAAAAGGCGATATCCTGTCGCTGAACACTTTTCCGATGATCTCAGGCTATTACACTGCGCTGGAACGTACCCTGTTTCTGGGCGAGCCGGACGCTGACAGCTTGCGCCTCTGGAAAGCCAATGTGGCGGCCCATGAACTGGGTCTGAGCCTGATCAAACCCGGTGCGACCTGTTCAGGCATCACCGCCGAGATCAACCGTTTCTTTGCCGATGAGGGGCTGCTGCAATACCGCTCGTTCGGGTATGGCCATTCTTTCGGCATCCTCAGCCATTATTACGGGCGCGAGGCCGGTCTGGAACTGCGCGAGGATATCGACACCGTGCTGGAACCTGGCATGGTCGTTTCAATCGAGCCCATGCTGTGGATCCCCGAAGGGCAACCCGGTGCAGGGGGCTACCGCGAGCATGATATTCTGGTGGTGGGCGAAGACGGCGCCGAGAACATCACCGGCTTCCCATATGGGCCTGGCCACAACATCATCGATGCCTGATACAAAGAGGGGGGGAGCAAACGCTCCCCCCTTCATTTCTCGCGACCGGCGCGTTCGTGAAAGATAAAACCCAGGAAATTCAACAATAGCTGCGCGGCCAGTATCTGCGTGCTTTCGCTGGGGTCATAGGCTGGCGCCACTTCGACAAGGTCAATGCCGACGACATTGCCGCGCCTAGCGAGGCCCTGAAGGATTTCCAGTACGTCATAATACAGAAAACCCCCATGGCTGGGCGTCCCCGTCCCTGCCGCGATAGAGGGGCAAAAGGCGTCGATATCTATTGTCACATAGTACCGAGCACCTTCGGGAATTCGCTCAAGAACAGCCTCGGTTCCCAGCTTTCTCACCTGACGCACGGACAGGATGTCTGATCCACGTGCGCGCGCGTCCTCGTATCCTTCCTTGGCGGTTGACGAGACGTTTCGAATACCCAACTGGGTCATCCCCGAGACGTAGTCTTTCTCGATCGCCCGCCGCATGGGGTTGCCGTGGCCATTGGTGACACCGTGACGCTCGTCCACGAAATCCAGATGCGCATCAATTTGAACCACGTGGATCGGGCCGTTTTGTGCACAATCATCTTCAAACGAGGAAACGCAGGGAATGTTGACAGAGTGATCGCCGCCGATCACAAGCGGCAGCGCCCCGGCGGCAAGAATTTTGCGAACACCATAGGCGATGTTTTCGTGGCTGGCCTCGGTCATTGTGTGGACGATATCCGCATCCCCCAAATCCACGATGCGCACGGAACTGTCCAGATAGGTTGCGTCGTCTTCGTGGTCATAGGCACCGGCATGTCCAAAACTGAACAGGGTCGAAGCTTCACGCACGGCCCGAGGGCCGAACCTTGCCCCGGCCCGCCATTGCGTGCCGAAATCAAATGGCGCACCAAGGACGCAAACATCCGCATCAATATTGTCCCAATCCTCGACATACGGAGATTTTCCAAAGGTCGATATTCCAACGAAAGGTAGGTTCAGTCGACCTGACGCATATCCATGATCCTGCATATTCAATCCTTTTAGATGGCCCTGTCGCCTTGCGTGCAATTGAACATGAGAAGGCGGTGCAATGAAATTATTTTTCTTCGATCAAAACATGTCTGGCGTTCAGACAGGTCCGATCCGGTGCATTCTTTCCGTTTAGCTGTTGGTCGTTTCTCCTCAAACGAAAATTCAGAGGGGCAAGCTGGTATGCAGCAAAATCATTCACGGCAGCACATGATTTTGCGGGCGATACACAGGTCCGGCGAAACGCTGTTGACATGGGCGCAGGTGTTCAATCCACCGATGGCTTTTCCATCACGCCTGCAAAGCCAGCTGCGAGCCGGGCGCAATCGTTGGCGGTGCGCTGTTCAGAGCGTCGCGCGCAAAACCTGCGGCAGCTTTGTATTTGGCCATGAAACTGGCCCTTTCAGCCAAGGGAATGACTGTTTCAATATCGTCGAACACACCGCCACAGCGGTCGTTGACCAAATTCAACAGGCCAAAAGGCCCGGCACCCCGATTGCGAAGGACAAGGTCTGACACCGGACCGCACAGCGTGTCATCATAGGCCGCCAGCGCGGTTGGGCCCACGCCATGCTTGAGCAGACTGGCCCCCAATATGCGGGCGTCCATAATTGCTTGGCTGGCCCCATTCGATCCGGTAGGGTACATCGGGTGTGCGGCGTCTCCGATCAGGGCAACCGGCCCGTCAACCCACGTTTCAACCGGATCGCGGTCGATCATTGGGTTTTCATATGTCACATCCGCACCGCGGATCAGAGTTGGAACATCCAGCCAGTCATAGGTCCATCCGTCAAAATGGTGCGCGAAATCCTTGGCCTCGACCTGCCGGAACCACCCGGTTGCCGCATGCGCGTCCGGGTCATCGTAGGTGACTTCGGCAATCCAGTTTATCAGCGCCATGCCGGTTCCGGGATCGGGGTGTGAGATCGGGTAGATCACCATTCGTTTCTTATGCGTACCCAGTCCGACAAAGGAAGAACCCGTGCGCACGGGCTTTGCCAAAGTTGTGCCGCGCCACATGACGGCGCCTCCCCAATGGATCGGAGGTTGGCTTGGATGCATCTGGTTTCGGATGGCTGAATGGATACCGTCGGCGCCGATTAGAATGGCACCGGTTTCGCGGACGTCCCCCTGGTCAGTTTGCAACCGCACTGTAACCGTCTCATCCGCATTGGTCTGGTACCCAGTGGCCCGAGCACCAAGGCGTACGGCATCCGGGCCTGCGCGTTCGACAAACCGCTGGTAAAGCGCCATGTGAAACGCGCCGCGATGCACCGCGTATTGCTGCCAGTTGTAACCAGCGAATGTTCCGCGCGGTTCCGAGTAAATCTCGTGCCCATTCAAACCAACAAGCGCCCATTCCTGCGCAGGGACGCCGAACTTATTCAGATCCTGAGCCGTGAAACCCAGATCGTACAACTCGCGCACGGCGTTGGGTTGCAGGTTTATTCCGACACCCAGCGGGCGCGGGTGCCGAACGCTTTCAAAGACAGTGCAGTCGATGCCAATCTGATGCAGTGTCAGTGCCAGCGACAACCCGGCAATACCACCGCCCGCGATCAGCACTTTTGGATCTGTCATGTTACGTTCCTTTCAGTCCGATTGGTGGCGGGTATCGGTTGTCGATAATCTGCGCGCTTGGATCCAGCCTCAACCGCAAATGCGTTTGATCCGTTCCGGGGATGGATGAAGGCTTGCGGCGTTGCGCAGCCGCACCCGCAGACAAGTCAGAGCGGTATCAATCGTCGTATGCATGAACCCATGCGCCATCGCCGCGCTGTCACCCTGTTTCAGCTTTCTGCGAGCGGATTGCCAATTGTCCAGTGCGTCCGAGATCGCATCGCATGTCCAATGCTCGGCTTCATGCGCAACAAATTCGGCAAAGGCGTCGCCCGCAGGCTCTGCGGCAAGACGTGTTGCCAGCATACGCGCATGTATGCCGTTGGCCCCTTCATAGATCGAGGTAATTCGGGCATCGCGATAGGTCTGCTCCAGCCGGTATTCGCGCAAATAGCCATAGCCGCCCAGTACCTGCATACCCAATTCGGCGGCCTTGATACCGGCTTCGGTGCAATAGACCTTAGCAACCGGGGTCAGAAAATCGACCAGGTCAGGCGATGTACCCCGTTCCATGGTGACAAATGCAAGATGTGCAAGACTGCGGCTGCTGATTGCCAGCCAGTCGATTTGATCCAGCATACGGCGGATATCGGCATGTTGATCCAGTGTTGCCGGTCGACCGTCGGCATTGCGTCCCTGCACCCTTTCACTGGCATAAGTACTGGCAATGTCATAGGCTCGCGCGGTGTGCGCGACGCCCTGTAGGGCGACATCAAGCCGGGCGTGGTTCATCATGGTGAACATGGCCATCAGACCTTCACCCTCGGCCCCGATCAGTTCAGCTTTGGCCCCATCAAATGCCAGCTGGCACGTGGGTGAGGCATGCAGGCCCATCTTTTTCTCGATGCGCGTTACGGTAACGTGGTTATGGCTGCCGTCAGTGCAGGTGCTGGGGCATAGAAACAGCGATAAACCTCTGACGCCTTCATCGGACGTGCGCGCAAGCACAAGATGCAGGATATGATCGCTCATGTCCTGGTCACCGCCAGAGATAAAGATTTTTTCTCCCGTGATCTTCCAGCCATCTTCAGCAGGTTCCGCCCGGCAGCGCACGCGAGAAAGGTCAGACCCGGCCCCGGGTTCGGTCAGGCACATGGTGGCCAGAGTTTCACCCGAGGCCAGAGAGGGAATGTAACGGGACTGCTGATCTTTCGTGCCAAAGCGCAACAAGGTACGCACCGCGCCCGGAACCAACCCAGTAACCATCTGAAGGCTGTGGTTTGCGCCCGAAAATACCTCGGACGTTATGGCCAGTATCAGGGCACCAAGCCCTTGACCGCCATATTCTCCAGGCACGGTGAGCGAGGGCCAGCCCTGTTCCGAATACGTTGCATAAACTTGGGCAAAGCCGGCAGGCATGGATACGCGACCGTTTTCCAGCGAGCATCCCTGCCTGTCTCCCGGCTCGTCCAGCGGGGCAATTTCACCTTGTGCGAAGGCGGCAAAATGTTTGCCGATCTCACCAGCAAGGTCAGCGTCCCAATCTGGAAGCTCGGTGGCCCGGACTACGTGGTTCAACGTGAATAAGATGTCCGCAAGTGGGGCTTCGAATGGCTTCATGATCATGTCACCCGATAGCTGGTGACTTCGACGACCACGACGCGGCCCGGTTCTGGCGGTTCGGCACAGTCGAAGTTCAAAGTGACTGGGTAGGGCAGTGATGGGACAGGGGGCAGCATCACGGGGTCAGTCCCAGCAGGCGCGCGGCATTGCCTTTGATGATGTCCGGGCGCAGTTCGTCCTTGATATTGATCTTCTCGAAATCCGACAGCCAGCGTTCTGGAGTGATCATGGGCCAGTCGGACCCAAACAGGACCTTTTTCTTGAGGATCGAGTTGCAGTATTTCACCAGAATCTCGGGGAAGTACTTTGGTGACCAACCGGACAGGTCGATATAGACGTTGGGCTTGTGCTGCGCCACGGACAGCGCCTCTTCCTGCCAGGGAAATGACGGATGCGCGAGGATGATCTTCATATCCGGAAAATCGACGGCGACGTCATCCATGAACATCGGGTTCGAGTATTTAAGCCGCATTCCGTTACCACCCCGCATGCCCGAACCGACACCGGTCTGACCAGTGTGAAACAGGGCGATGCAGCCTTCCTCGGCGATTGCTTCGTAAAGGTCATAAGCCATGCGGTCATTGGGGTAGAACCCCTGCATCGTCGGATGAAACTTGAACCCTTTGATACCAAATTCGCGGATCAGGCGGCGCGCCTCTCGTGCGCCCATCTTGCCCTTGTGCGGATCAATTGACGCAAACGGGATCAGCACGTCGTCATTTTCCGCCGCCAATGCGGCAACTTCTTCGTTCTTGTAGCGCCGATAGCCGGTTTCCCGCTCGGCATCGACCGGGAAGATCACCGCGGCTATGTTTTGCTCGCGATAGTGCTGTGCAGTTTCGGGAACCGTAGGCGGATGGCTCCACGGCGCGCCAAAGTAGTTGGCCATGGTTGCCTGCAGGTCGTCATAGCCGTCATCCGAGTGGCACCCGCAGGGTTCTTCAGCGTGGGCGTGAATGTCGATTGCGCGAACCTTGGAGATATCGACCATTTGTTCGTTCCTTTCTCAGATCTTTATGATTGCCGGATCGGCGTCGTCATAAAGACGCTCAAGAAAATTTTGCCGGCGTGTCAGTATCTTGCGGAAATTGAGGTTCCCCTTGGCGGTCATTTCGCCCTCGGGCATCGAGGCAGGCTCGCTAAGGACAATGGCGCGCCCGACCCGTGTGGAGCTGCCCGATAACTCGCGGGCGCGCTCTGCCAGGCGGCGGTGAATTTCGCCTTGCAGCAATTTGCAGCAGTAGGCGCCACTGTCGTCGTTCAGGTCAAATCCTTCCCGCTTCAGCTCGGCGACATCGGGAAAGACCATGACGCCGATCTCATTTCTGTCGGCACCTGTAATGACCAGATCTGAGGCAAGAGGCGCAAGACAGGTCAACAAGTCCATCCTCAATTGCGCGGCCCGCACCCATGTTCCGGTCAGCAATTTGAAATCCTCGGATATCCGGCCGTCGAATTTCATACCTTTGTTTACGTCCTGCGGGTCGATGAACCGCATGGCGTCGCCGGTAATGAAAAACCCTTCTTCATCGAAAACGCTGGCTGTCTTGCCCGGCTCGTTGAAATAGCCAGGCATCACGTTTGGCCCTTTGATGCGCATTTCGCATCGCATGTCTTCATCCGGTATCAGCTTGAGTGTCACGCCGTTCATCGGAACGCCAACAACCCCGGAACGGTCAATGGGCTCGGACTGCATCATTGTGGCGGGCGCTGTCTCGGTCAGTCCCCAGGACGAGGTCATCAGCGGTATCTCACCTTTGACATCCAGCGCCATCTGTTCAAATCCAGACCAGATGTCCTGTGGCAGTGAAGCGCCCGCATAAAAGATCAGATCAAGTTCTTCGAAGAACCGCCGACGCAAATCGCCATCCCGCTGCAATGCGCCCAGCAGCATGCTGTAACCTACGGGGACATTGAAGCTGAGCGTGCCGGTGACCATGGACAGGTTTTCCAGCGTCCTCTCAAACAGACCGGCTACCGGTTTGCCGTCGTCGATGTAGAAGCTTCCGCCGTTGGCGAGCATCATGTTGAAGTTATGAGATCCGCCAAAGACGTGGTTCCATGGCAGCCAATCGACCACACGGGGCGGACGCGTGCGCAGAAATGGCAACCCGTCGGCCAGCATGGTCTGGTTCACGCACATCATGCGTTGGGTCGTGATGACCCCCTTCGGGGCCGAGGTTGAACCGCTGGTCATTAGGATCTTGGCGACGGAATCGGGGCCAACCAGTTCATAGGCTGCCTCCAGATCGACACTGACATCCCCTTTGAGAAGTTCGTCGAACGCTGTGACCTGACTGTTCCTGCCTTGTCGGCTGGCTACGATTTCGACCCCTTGAAGCGCATCCAGTTCCAGCGCCTCTCGGTATTGATCCGCATCGACGACATAGGCCATCTTCGGGCGCACCAGTTCGATGGCATGGCGCAGGCGGCCATGTGCACCGTGGATCAAGGCGTATTGTTCGGCTACGGGCGCAGTCGGTACGCCAATGTACTGAGCAGCCAGGCTCAGCAGACCATGATCCAAGCCGTTGCCGCTCATGATCAGGATCGGTGTGTCAGGCCCCATCCCACGCGCCAATAGCGAGCTTGCGATTGCCCGCACCTTTTCAAGCGTGGTCGCATAGCTTTCCTTGCGCCATCCTGCGCCGCTGCGTTCAGCAATGAACGTGCGGTCAGGCGCGTCCGAGGCCCAGGCGTGCAGCCAGACACCGGTTTTGTCGACGACAGGACCAAGAGTGTGGTTCGATTTCAGCAGGATGGAACCGTCGGCCCGATCTTCGCGCGAAACAGAATGCACCAGGTATTCCGATGTGCGTTGCATGATCAGCTCCTTTTCCTCGCTTTTTCGATCGTCCTGAGGGCATCGAAAACGGTGGTGATGGTTGCGTCATCCAAACCGGCCAGCAGCTTGCCTTCGTGGGCGGTAACCGCGGCGACGGCCTTTTCATATAATTGCCTGCCCGCCAGTGTCGTCCTTAGCGCATAGGCGCGCCGGTCGGTCGGTACCCGGTCGCGGACGATCAGTTCCCTGCGCTCCAGTTCGTCAATGATGACGACAAGGTTCGGGCGCTCGATATCCATTGCGTCAGCCAGTTGGGACTGCCGCAAACCGGGGTTATCGACGATGAGAACCAGTGCCGAATAAGTCAGCATTCGCAGACCAAAGGGACGCAGAGTTGTTGTCAGGTCTTCCTGCACCACATTGAAGGCCCGTTTCATGCGATACCCGACAAACCCCCGCAGCGTGGCATCGCTGATCGTGTTAGGCGCGCCGTCTTCTGGCGTGTGTTCATGTTTCCTTTTCATGTGTTCACCTGAAGTTCGGGGCGCGCTTTTCAAGAAAGGCCCGCAGTCCTTCCTGCGCATCTGGTGTTGTTTGCGACAGGGCCGCGGCCAGCGATTCAGTAAACAGTCCGTCGTTCTGCGACATTTCATTGATCCGCGCGACCGCCTGAATCATCAGATAGTTTGACAGTGGCGCGTTTCGGGAAATCTTACCTGCCAGCTTTTGGGCCAGCGCCAAAGCCTCGCCTTCACCCACGCTATAATGTGCAAGCCCCAGCGATACCCCTTCATCGGCACCATATTTGCGGCCGGTCAACATCATCTCGGTCATCCGATCGGCCCCCAGCAGGCGACCGACCCGCGCGGTCGCACCGCCACCGACAAATATTCCGCGCCGGCCTTCGGGAAGCTGAAAGATCGTCGAAGGTTCAGCGATGCGAACATGTGTTGCCGCTGCAAGCTCCAGCCCGCCGCCGATCACGGCGCCAAACATGGCCGAGACAACCGCAAGCCCACCCAACTGGATCTTGTCCATGACACTGTGCCAGTGGCGGGAATGGTGCAGGTTTTCCTCGGCCGTACGATGAACATGCTCGGACAGGTCCAATCCGGAACAATAATGCCCTTCAGTTCCGGTCAGGATCACCACGCGCACGTTCTTGGGTGGAGCTGAAAAGAAATCATCCAGCGCGCCTAACAGTTCCTCGCACATCGCGTTTCGCTTGTCAGGGCGGTTCATGGTCAGGGTCGCGATGGATCCGTTGACCTCAATGTTCAGGATTTGGCTGTCCATGGGGAACTCCTTACCGGGGCGGCAGACGAACGGCGCCATCAAGTCGAATAGTGGTGCCATTCAAAAACGGGTTTTCAACGATCTGTTCGGCGAGCATTGCGAACTCACGCGCTTCGCCAAGGCGGGCCGGGAAGGGAATGTTCGCAGTGATCTTGGCACTGACCTCTTCCGGCAAGCCTTCCATCATTGGCGTGTGGAACAGGCCAGGTGCGATGGCCATCACCCGAATCCCCGACTGCGCGAGCTCCCGTGCGGCAGGCAGGCACATCGAGGCGATTGCCCCTTTGGATGCGGCATAAGCGGCTTGACCCAATTGACCGTCCTGCCACGCAACCGACGCCGTGTTGATGATCACACCGCGTTCACCGTCAGCCAACGGGTCGAGACCGGCCATGTGTCTCGCCGCGTGGCTCATGACGTTGTAGGTGCCAAAAAGGTTCACGCGCAGAGTTTTCTCGAACACGTCGAATGACAGCTTGCCTTCGCGCCCGACGATCCTGGCCGCCATGCCGACGCCCGCACAACTGACAGCGATTCTGGGTGCCGACCCGAAATGGGCTATTGCCGTCTCAAACGCGGCACTGACGGCGGCCTCGTCACTGACATCGGCTTGCAGGGCAAGACCACCAATTTCGTCAGCAACTGCCTTCGCACCTTCAGCATTGAAATCCAAAACGGCAACCTTTGCTCCGCTGGCGGCGAAATGCCTAGCCGTTGCAGCACCCAGCCCGCTTCCGCCGCCGGTGACCAGGGCGACACATCCACTTAACTGCATCGCGCTCTCTCCATTTTAGTATGTTCAATCATTGTTGTGTCTCATATCTATTTTCGGATGGGCCCGCCCCGGACCGCTGATGGTGATTTCGCTAGGGGATCAGGAACAGGGTAATGGCCGGAAACAGCACCAGGATCATGACCCGAATGATGTCAGAGGTGACAAACCACATCACTGCCTTGTAAGTTTGGGTCATCGGGGTTGAACGATCCATGGCGTTGATAATGAACAGGTTCATCCCGACCGGAGGGGTGATCAGCCCGACCTCGACAACGATCAGAACCAGAATACCGAACCAGATGGCCACATGCTCGGGGCTCATGCCGAAATCTAGTGCGCTGATGACCGGAAAGAAGATCGGGATAGTCAGCAGGATCATTGACAGGCTGTCCATCAGACATCCAAAGATCAGGTAGAACACCAGGATCAGGCACAACACCATCCACGGGCTGAGCCCAAGTCCAACGACCCAGCCAGACAGTTCCTGCGGTACCTGAGTGAGCGCTAGGAAACTGTTATACAGCCCTGCGCCCAACACGATGAAGAAGATCATCGCCGTGCTTGAGGCCGTTGCAATGATGCTTTCGACGAAGACCTGCCAGTTCAGATTGCCCGAGATCAGAGCAATCAGCCCGGTTCCCGCCGCCCCCACGGCTGCGCCTTCGGTTGGGGTGAACCAGCCAAGATAGATGCCACCGACAACAAGGCCAAAAACCAGAAGGACAGGCCAGACATCCAGCAGTGCCCGAACGCGTTCAGGATATGGGATCGCTTCGCGGGTGCCCGCGGCGTCAGGATACATGCGCACATAGATCGAAATCGTGATGATATAGCCGAGCGCTGCCAAAATGCCGGGGACAAAGGCCGCGAGAAACAGCTTGGCGATATTCTGTTCCGTCAGGATCGCATAGATCACAAGGATCACCGAAGGCGGGATCAGAATGCCCAATGTGCCGCCAGCAGCAAGCGTTGCGGTTGAAAACCCGCCGGAATAGCCGTAGCGGCGCAGTTCGGGCAGCGCGACACGGCTCATCGTTGCGGCAGTGGCAAGGGAGGACCCGCAGATTGCGCCAAATCCGGCACAAGCGCCGACTGCCGCCATGGCGACGCCCCCTTTGCGGTGGCCCAGCCAGCTTTCAGCAGCTTTGAACAAGGCTGAAGACATGCCCGACAATGTCGCGAACTGCCCCATCAGCAGGAACATCGGAATGATCGTCAGCGAATAGCTGGAAAAGGTTGAGTAGGTTTCGGTTTTGAGCTTGGCCATGAACATGCTGGTGCCACCCATGGCAAAATACAGCCCGCCAATCCCGCACAGCAACATGGCAAGGCCAATCGGTGCGCGCAGAAAGATCATGATCAGAAGTACGGGAAAGGACACGTAGCCCAGTTCGAGCATGGTCAATGTGCGGCCTCCCCGCGGTAGGGCAGGATATGACGCCCGGTGACAAGCTCGATGACCTGCGCGACGGCGCAATAGACAGCAACAAGTGATGCGACAAGGGCGGCAACAAAGCTTAGCCCATAGGCCCACCAAACCGGAAATTGCAGCAGAAAGGTCGTTTCACCATAGTCCAGCTTGTTTTGCATGCCGACAAACAAGCGCCACGTGATCAAAAGAATGACAAGCGACAGGACGATTTCCCAGAATGTGATTATCACTTTGTTCGCCTTTGCCGGAAGCGTGTTGGTGAATACGTCGACTGTGGCGTGAGAGCCATAGAGCTGGCATATAGGCAGGAACGAGAATATGGCGAATGCAATGCCGGCTTCGACCAGTTCAAAATCGCCATTCACAGGCCCGACGCCCGATGCAATCAGCGCATTTGCCGCTGCTTCCGACAGTGACGTCATGACGTCCGAGTGGCCCAGCGTATTCAGGCCGCGCCCCAGCACGCTGACACAGGTCAGCAGGACCAGCGCAGTCAGAACCACACCGCCGAGAACGGCCATGAAGCGCGCGATGCGCTCTACCAGTTTCCGCATGATCAACTCCAAAGGGATTGCTCTCCCGGCGGGAAATAGCGCCGGAAGAGCGACCGGATCAGTTGCCGGAGTATTGCGAAATCAGTTCGAGCGCGCGGGCGCGCAAGCCGGTTCCATCCAGACCTTTTTCATCCATCTCGGCGATCCAGGCGTCAGTGGTCGGCTGTGATGCTGCCTTCCATTCCGCAACCTGTTCCGGGCTAAGCGTGATGATGTTGTTGCCGCGTTCCATCGCCTGCTTGTGAGGCCCGTCATCATCGGCCTGCATCTGCTTGCCTGCGAAGGCCGAGAATTCAGCGCCCGAGTTGGCGTCGATGACGGCCTTCAGATCATCCGGCAGTGCATCCCAGCGGTCCTTGTTCATCGCGAAGATGAAAGTGGTGGTGTATAGCGTGTCATCGCCAAAGGTCGTGTGGTTTCCGACCAGCTCGTTGACCTTCAGGGCGCCAGTCACTTCCCAGGGAATCACGGTGGCGTCGATCACGCCTTTGGACAGCGCTTCAGGCACCGCAGGAACAGGCATGCCAACCGGGGTTGCTCCAAGCGAGCTGAAAAGGCCGTTGGTTACGCGTGTCGGTGCGCGCAGCTTTACGCCGTTCAGATCCTCGATGCTTTCGATCGGTTCCTTTGAATGGATCAAACCGGGGCCGTGCACCCAGAGACCGAGTACTTTGAACTGCTTGAAGTCATCGTCCATCATGGTTTCTTCGGCCAGATCCCAATAGGCGCGTGAGACGGCTTCGGCATTGGTCATGGTGAACGGCAGTTCGAACACCTCGGTTCGGGGAAAGCGGCCTGGTGTATATCCGGACACAGTCCAGACAATGTCTGCCACACCATCAATGGCCTGGTCGATCAGTTCGGGGGGTTTGCCCCCAAGCTGCATGGACGGAAACCTTTGAATTTCGATCCGGCCATCCGAATCCGCTTCGACCTTGTCGGCCCAGACATCCAGAACGTTCTTGGGTACGTTGGCTTGTGCCGGCAGGAATTGGTGCATCCGCAGTGTCACTTCGGCCGCGATGGCAGTGGTTGACATGGCACCGAAAGCAATCGCCGCCACTGCAGATTTGAGTATGGTTCTGCGCAAGTTGGTCATGGTCTCCTCCCTAGATGACCTATGAGTATCATCCCCTGTTCATGATTGCTCATATTAGTTATGTTTTATAACGAGTTATATCCACTTTTTCAGTGTTTGGTTTCAGGTCCTTTTCGGAAAACAGAATGTTCACACATGTGAACCTTTTCGTCGAAACGCTACGCATCAGACAGGTCATGCGCGGACGCAATTTATCCTCTCAGGATTACATTGCCCTCGGTTGGCTCAAAGGTAAATTGAGATTTCTTAGATTTTAGTTTCTGGTTTCGGAAACTAAAGCTCAAAAACGGTGGATTTGCTTTCCTTGTTTCAATTGAACCAGCGTCCGTCATGAAATTCAAGGCCGTGTGTTATCGTCGGTGACAGCATCAACTGCCTTGCCTGCGAGCTTCAGGAACGTTTCGCGTTCATTCGGAGTTAGCCCTCCGAGGATCTCGTTTTGCAGGTCAATTACGACTGGCATAGCCGCCGCGAGGATGTCTTTTCCTTTTTCGGATAAGGTGACCTCGCGCGCGCGTCTGTCACGTTTACTGACCGAGCGTTTGACATAGTTTTTCTGCTCCAGCCGGTCGATGACCCCGCCGATTGTTGCGCGGTCATAGGCGATTTTCGCCGCGACTGTGGCCTGATCAATGCCGGGTTCGGCGCGAATTGTTTCAAGTGCTGCGAACTGAACGGATGTAAGGTCAATCCCGGCCTCCTGCATCCGGACCGAGAACACGTGGGTTGAAATCTGGTTGAGCCTGCGGATGAGGTGGCCCGCCATTCCGTAAATACTCACGCAAAACCTCCGAAATCACTTTACGCCGTCACTTATTCCAGAATTACCGCGGCAATTAGTGAGTGTACATATCTTTGTTGACGGCAAATAGTAAGTATAGTTATTAAAGTTGCGTGAACCTGCGGAGGAGGGGACAATGCAATACTACGTTGATGGATTTCGTCCGGGTGACCCGGATATCAAACCGGCTGCGTTCGGTCGCCCCGATCACCACGACCACCCCGCATCCATCCCCGAAAAGGTTGATGTTTTGATCGCGGGTTGTGGACCGGCCGGGCTTTGCCTCGCGGCGCAGCTGGCCGGGTTCGCCGAAATTTCGACAATGATCGTGGATCAAAAGCCGGGTCCTATGGAGAAAGGCCAGGCGGATGGCGTCAACGTCCGCTCGATGGAGATGTTTCAGGCGTTTGGTTTTGCTGAGAAAGTGAAGCGCGAAGCATATTGGGTCAACCAAACGGCATTCTGGACGCCCGATCTTACAAACCCGGACCACATCCGCCGGGTGGGCACGGTGCAGGACGTTGCCGACGATCAATCCGAGATGCCACATACCTTGATGAATCAGGCCCGGATTCATGAGCTGTTTCTGGATGTGATGAGAAACGCTCCAACGCGGCTGCAACCCCATTACGGGCTTCGTGTCAGCGATTTCACAACTGATACCGGTTCCACGGATCACCCCGTCACGGCAGAGCTTGAACGCTTGGGCGATGATGGTGGCGTGGTTGAACGGCTTACAGTGCGTGCCAACTATGTCGTAGGCTGTGACGGTGCACGCAGCAATGTGCGCAAGGCCATCGGGGGTAAGCTGCAAGGCGATGCCGCACATCAGGCGTGGGGCGTTATGGACATTCTGGCGAATTCCGATTTTCCCGATTTGCGGCGGAAATGCCTTGTTCAATCGGCATCGGAAGGAAACGTTCTGATCCTTCCGCGCGAGGGCGGATACCTGTTCCGAATGTATGTTGAGCTTGACAAACTGAACCCGGATGAGCGGATCGCCAACCGCAATCTGACGGCTGACCATATCATCGCTGCCGCGAACCGGATCATGCGTCCTTATTCCATCGACGTAAAAGAAGTCGTTTGGTGGTCGGTCTACGAGATTGGCCACAGGCTGACCGACAAGTTCGACGATGTTCCTAAGCATGAAGTTGCTACACGCACCCCGCGCGTTTTCACGGCGGGCGACGCCTGCCACACGCATAGCCCCAAGGCGGGTCAGGGGATGAACGTGTCGATGGGCGATACTTTCAACCTGGGCTGGAAACTGGTGCATGTGCTGACAGGAAGGTCAAAGCCTGATCTTCTTCACAGCTACTCGGCCGAGCGTTTGCAAGAGGCCAAAAGACTGGTCGAAACCGACCATAAATGGGCCCGGATCATAAGTGCGCCTCCGGGCGAGTCAGAGCTTGACGGCACCGATATGCCCCGATTTCAAAAACAGTTTATCGAAAATCTGGAGTTCACCGGCGGGCTTTCGGTTCACTATGGGCCTTCGGACTTGGTCGCCGAACCGGTTCACCAGCATCTGGCGCGTGGGCTGGTTATAGGCAAGCGATTTCATTCAGCACCAGTTGTCCGGCTTGCAGATGCCATGCCCATGCAATTGAGGCATGTGGCCGAAGCGGATGCGCGCTGGAGGCTCTATGCCTTCGCAGGACAGAGAGACGCAGGTACCCAAGGCGGATCGATCCATCAGCTTTGCGAGGTTTTGCAAAGCGATCCGAACTCTCCTCTGCGACGGTTTGTGCGCCCTGACGAAGACATCGACGGTTTGATAGACCTACGGGCCATCTTCCCGGAGGATTTCATATCGCTGAATTATGAGGATATGCCGTCTCTTTTGAAACCCGAGAAGGGCAGGTATGGCCTGCGCGACTTCGAGAAGGTTTTTTGCGTTGATCACAAGAGGCGTGAAGACATCTACGAAATGCGCGGAATTGACCGGACAAAGGGCTGTATGGTCGTCGTCAGGCCGGACCAATATGTGGCGCATATCCTGCCATTAGAGTGTCACGCTGACCTGTTTGACTTCTTTTCCAGGCTATTTGTTGCGGGCGGCGGTCGATAAGTGCGACGACTCAGACCCCAACGGACCGCCGTTACGAGGGGAGAATGGACTGTCGCATCCGTGCTTGGTTCGGCAAGATTACCGCCTGTTCAAAGCTGGATTGGCGCTTGAATCCGCCCGTGTCGTAGGAAGGCCCTCTAGCCAGAAAGCTGAGCGCAGGTTTTTCAGGACGCGTTTAACGTGGCCAGAACCTCGGCGCTGACCTCAACACCGTCAGCCTCGGCTGCCGCCCGTTTGGCCAGACGCCCATCACCCGGAACACGGGCGTCCCCATTACCGACAATTTCTGAGCAAATGCGCGCGATATATTGATTGAAGGCCTCGTTGCCGAACCGCGTCGGATCAATCGCAATCAGTGTTGCACCGCCTTTGATGTTAAGGGCTCCGAACGCCTCACGTTCTTGATTGTTCACGGAAAGGGTTCCACCAGCCAGGGCGGCACCCAACACTTCAACCATGAAAGCGATTGCGGCGCCCTTGTGCTCGCCAAAAGGTAACAGGCTGCGGGTTTCCAGGATAGCGTTCGGGTCCGTACTGGGTGCGCCGTCAGGGTCCAGACCGGCAGGGTGGGGCAGGTCGTGCCCCTCGGCTGCGGCCATGCGGATATCCATCAAAGCAACCATTGAAGACGCCTGATCCCAGACTATCGGCGCACCGCCCTCGCGCGGACAGGCAAAAGACATCGGGTTGGTGCCAAATACCGGGCGCACCCCGCCTTGCGGCACCACCATGGACAATGAGTTGATCACGGCGAAAGCCACCAGACCAGCTTCGGCAAGCGGTTCGGTGTCAAACCTTAACGCGCCCAGATGGTGGCAATTTGCGCAGGTGAAAGCGGCAATGCCGTTTTCCCGCGTCATTTCGATCAACATGTCGCGGGCTTCGGCTGCCGCGACCTGATAATACCCGTTATCGGCGTCACAGCGCAGAACGCCCGGGGCAGCCTTTTCTATCTTTGGCTTCGCATTGCCGTTTGCATAGCCCGAGGTGAAGCTTTGGACATAGACCGGCAGCATACGCAATCCGTGGCTGCGCGGGCCGTCCCGCTCGGACCGGGTAACAATGTCGGCCAGAATATCGCTGCCCTGTGCATTAACTCCGGCAGAAACAAGTACGGCTTTCGCCAGCGCCCGAACCTCGGCAAGAGAAAGCGTTTTGATCGAGTGTTCGGTCATCTTTTCAAATCCAGTCTTCTTACTTCAGGGGTCAGGCACGCGCACGTGCGTTGGTGGGATCAACGGCGCAAGTATCGATCACCTCGGCATCGCGCATTTCGTTATGGACCAACACCTGCATCTTTGCACCCGGCGCGGTCATATCGTTTGGTACAAGTGCCATCGCTATGTCGTGGTTGCAATAATAAGAAAACCCACCCGATGTAACGCGACCAATCAGTTCACCGTTTGCATAAACACCTTCATCGAACATCACCGAAGTTTCGCCAAAGGGAAGTTTCAACGTGACCAGCCGTTTGTGATTGCCCTCGTATCTCTGCTTCTCCAGCGCCGCTTTTCCGATGAACTCGCGTCCCTCGGTGACGACAAACCGATCAAGGCTGGCCTCATATGGTGTCATGTCCTTGCAAATCTCACGGTTGATGGCGCGATAGGATTTTTCAAGGCGCATGGACTCCAACGCCTCAAGCCCGAAGGGTTTTACACCGGCTTTCAAAAGCAGGTCGACAAGATGGCGGTTATACCCGACCGGATGGTGCAGTTCCCAGCCCAGCTCGCCTGTGTAAGATACCCGAAGCAGGTGAACGTCTTTGGCATAACCAACTTCACCTTTTTGTGCAGAGAGCCAGGGAAAAGCTGCGTTCGTCAAATCGTTGTCGGTCAGCGGTTGCAAAATCTCGCGCGCCTTGGGACCCGCCAGAGCGATCACACCCAACTGTTCTGAAACGTCTTCAAGGATAACCGATTGATCTTGTGGTAGCAGACGTTGCAGCTGATCCCAGTTATAGGCGCGCCAATTCGGGGTAGAGACCAGATAGAAATCATTCTCGGCATAGCGGACAACTGTGTATTCCGCATCCATGCCACCTTTTGCGTTCAACAAGAGCGACAGGTTCATGCGACCCACTTTGGGCAGTTTGTTTGCCATCAGACCATCCAGCCACCGCGCGGCGCCGGGACCGCGTACAGTAAACTTGGTCATTGGCGACATCTCGATGAACCCGGCCTCTTCGCGGGTGGTGTGCACTTCCTCCTGAACGCGTTCCATGTGATTGGTGCGGCGGAAAGAATGTTCAGGGATCGCCTCTTGCGGCGATTTGGCGAACCAGCGCGGGAATTCATAGCCGTTGAAGCTGGTCCAGACTGCGCCATGCGCCGTCAGCAGATCGTAAGACCCCACGGTTTTCATTGGGCGCGCGTCCGGGAAATCTTCGCCGGGGATATGCGCGTTCATATGTGTGCCCCAGGTTTCGCGAACCTTGTCCATGGTCCAGCGTTTAGAGGCGTAGTCCGAGAAACGGCGCGGGTCCAGTTCCGACATGTCCATGCCCGGATCACCGTCGACGATCCAGCGGGCCAGACGTTCGCCCACGGTGCCGCCCCACAGAATGCCACCGGGCATCCCTTCGGCCAGCCACAGGTTTTTGTACCCCGGCGCTGGCCCGGCAAGTGGCAATTCGTCCGGCGTCATTTGGAAGGGGCCGCGCGTGTTGGCTTTGATGCCCACCTCTCCAAGGACTGGAACCCGTTCGATTGCCCGTGCCCATTGGGTTTCCACGGCATCGAAATCCTCGGGCAAGAGGTCTGCGCCAAAGTCAGGTGGCACGCGGTCTTCGGCAAACAGTTTTAGGTCCTTAGTGAATTCATAGGGCCCGAACTGAATGCCACCGACATCTTCGCGCATATATGCGCCGTAATCTTCATCCCGCAGGATCGGGAACTCGGGCAAACCCTGCGCACGACGTTCCTTGAGCAGCGGAACGGTTTCCGTGGTCCAGTACTGGTGAACGATGGGAATGCAGGGCAGGTCCAGCCCAACGCGCCGGGCATTTTCACGGGCATAGTTGCCGGTGGCAAAAACCAGATGCTCGCACGTGATCTCTCCCTGATTGGTGGTCACTTTCCAATGACCGCTTTCCAGCTTTTCATACGCCTGTGCTTCGGTGTTCTGATAGACTGTGGCGCCCGCATCCCGCGCCAGCTTTGCCATTGCCATGGTGATGTCGGCCGGGTTCACATAGCCGTCCTCGGTATGCAGGATACCGCCGCGAATATGCTCGGACTGGTTCAGAAGGGGATGAACATCGGCAATTTCCGCGGGCGTCAGCAGTTTGCAGGGCACACCTGCAGCCTCGGCAATCGAGATATATGACTGGAATTCATCCCAACGTTCCTGTGTGTTGGCAACGCGCAGCTGACCCACTTTACGCAAGCCTACCGACGTACCCATCTTCTGTTCGACTTCTGAATAGATGCGGATGGTTTCTATCGTCATCTTCGACACGTTATGGGACCGCACGAAGGTGACCAGCAGACCGGCGGCATGCCAGGTCGAGCCTGAGGTCAACGTGGTTCGTTCCAGCATCACCGCATCGCTACAGCCGTGCTGTGTCAGACCGTACAGAAGGGACGCGCCCACACATCCGCCGCCAACGACAACAACTTTGGCATGTGATTTCATTCGCCGATTTCCTTCTTGCGGCTGATCATGGTGTCAGAAGCTCTGCCTGCCCGAAATCAGTAAGATGAGAACGTTCCGAAGTTTTTACGGAAACATGTTGCCAGACAATCGCAAAAAATTTCTCCCGCGGCTTAGTTCAGGTCACCTCTTATCGGGCACCTTCGTATTGGTCGCTGTCTGGGTCCGGGTCATTCAGTGCTGTCCAGGACGACATCATTTTTATATTCCTTGTCTTGTTTCACCTTGTGATGTTAGCGCAAACTGTGCCAGTGAAACCTGATGCCTTTGCAAAACTGGGTTTCTGTTGCCTCAGTATTGCGGCTTACAAATGGGAGGAGCAGGTGTATCTCGGTCTTGATTTGGGGACGTCAGGTCTTCGAGGAATTGTGGTCAGTGAAGGCGGTGACGTCGTTGCCGAGGCCGAAGCGAGCGTGAACACATCGACACCGCATCCGGGCTGGTCAGAGCAGGAACCTGCGGATTGGGTTGAAGCGTGTCAAAAGGTCGTTGCCCAGTTGCAGGGGCAAAACAGCGCTGCGTTTTCGGCAGTGCGGGGCATAGGTCTGAGCGGGCATATGCATGGCGCAACGCTTCTGGACCGAAATGGTAGCGTATTGAGGCCCTGTGTCCTTTGGAACGACACAAGGTCTGCCCGTGAAGCTGCCGAACTGGATGCGCTTTCCGCGATGCGATCGATCACCGGAAACATCGTTTTTCCCGGCTTCACTGCGCCTAAACTGGAATGGGTGCGCAGGCATGAACCTGACGTTTTTGAAAAGACTGCCAAAGTGTTGCTCCCCAAAGATTATTTGCGCTTCTGGTTGACCGGAGAATACATCAGCGACATGTCTGACAGCGCGGGTACAGCGTGGTTGGACGTCGGACGTCGGGAATGGTCAGAAAAAGCGCTTGAGCTCAGCCATATGCGTCGGGATCAGATGCCCGAACTGGTCGAAGGCAGCGCCGCCGGGGGCGAGCTGAGGGCGGAGATTTTGCAGCACTGGGGCCTGACCGGACCCGTAGTCGTTGCGGGCGGGGCAGGCGACAACGCGGCGGCGGCCTGTGGTATTGGAAGCATCGCCGAAGGCCGCGGTTTTCTATCGCTGGGAACGTCCGGTGTGCTGCTGGTTGCCAAGGACAGTTACGCGCCCGCACCGGAAACGGCGGTTCACTGCTTCTGCCACGCGGTGCCGGAGCGCTGGATCCAAATGGGCGTCATCCTGTCGGCGACCAACAGCCTGAACTGGCTGTCCCGGAATCTCGGCCAATCCGTTGGTGCACTCGCATCGGCTTTGCCGGATACCGTCACCGGGCCGTCGAAGACCAAGTTCCTGCCATACCTGTCGGGGGAACGTACCCCTCATAATGACAGCGCCATCCGGGGGGCGTTTATGGGGCTGGATATTGCGTCGGATCCAGCGGATCTTGCACAGTCCGTGATGGAGGGTGTCTCATTCGCGCTGCGTGATTGCCTTGAAGCCCTCAGGAGCACGGGAACAAAACCTGAAAGCCTGATGGTTGTCGGCGGGGGCGTACGATCACGGTTCTGGGTCGAGACGCTGGCAACTGTTCTGAGCGTCCCGCTTGCCTTGCCCAAAGGCAGTGAATTCGGAGCCGCCATCGGCGCGGCGCGCCTTGCTGCCTGTGCAGTAAACGGCGCAGACCCGGTGGAGCTCATGACATCGCCAGAAATCTCTGAAATTGTTCAGCCCCGCGCGGGGTTATTCGACGCCTATGAGGCTGAATATCAAAGATACCGCCAGTTTTATGCGGCACTATCCCCCTTGTCTGCGCCATGATGAAGGGCGTCACTTCCCTACCCATCGAACAGGTTGTTCTGGAAGATGGTGCGATGTCGGTTTCCCTGCTGAGCTATGGGGCGATCACACAAGGTTGGTGGATCGGTGAAACGCCCTTGATCCTGGGCTATCCAAACCCGCAGGAATATCTGACGGACCCATATTATCTGGGTGCAATCGTGGGTCGCGTCGCCAATCGGATCGGTGGCGCAAAGTTTAAAATGCAGGATGCCGCTTATCGCCTGACAGCGAATGAGGGGGAAAACACGCTGCATGGCGGTGCGCTCGGGCTGTCGCGCAGCCACTGGATTATCAGGAAGACTAAGCCGAACCGTGCGGTTCTTTCCTTGACGTCACCTGACGGCGATGATGGTTTTCCCGGAGAAATCAGGTTCGAGATTCATGTCAAGCTGGCTTTTCCACGGCTGACTTACACGATCACCGCATGGCCGGACCGGCCTACGCCGATCAGCATTGCGCAGCACAATTACTATACTCTTGGGCGCCAAAGCGGTATTCTTGACAGCCGGTTGGCCCTGAATTCAAAGCGGGTACTGGAACTGGACGACAGCTCCATTCCGACAGGCGCCGTGAATGAGATCGAAAACCAAGGGCTGGATTTCTCATCCGTGCGCGTTATCGGTGATGAGGGGCGTGGCCTTGACCACTACTTCGTGTTTGAAGAGGCGGGCAAATCAAATCGACCGGTTGCAACGGTTGAAACACCGTCAGGTTTGCGCATGAATGTTTACTCTGATCAGCCCGGCGCGCAGGTCTATTCCGCCGCGCACCTGTCTGATCCTTTCACGCCATGCGCAGGGCTTTGCATTGAGCCTTCCGGTTACACGGACGCTGTGAACCACCCCTTGTTTCCGTCCGTCATCTATTCTCCGGACAAACCCTATAAACAAGTTCTGACGTTGGAAATCTCAGGGGATCAGGTATGAGAGTTGGGATATCGGTGTATGCTCTGGCCTTTTGCGTGACACTGTCGGCGGCGCAGGCGCAGGACCTCGGGCCGCTTCCTCAATTTGTAGAACCGGACCTTGCCAAGGTCGAACTGGGACAGTTGCTGTTTTACGACCCGATCCTGTCGGGGAACAAAAACATCAGCTGCGCCACTTGTCATCATCCGAAACTGGGAACGTCAGACGCGCTGTCTCTGGGTATCGGTGAAGGCGGTGTGGGGCTGGGGGCAGCGCGCAGGCTTGATCAGGAAAACATGCCCGAGCAGCGCATTCCCCGAAATGCACCGGGGCTGTGGAACCTTGGGGCGCTGGAATTCACCACCTTCTTTCATGACGGGCGTCTTGAGGCAGACCCGTCACAGCCTGACGGGTTCAGAACGCCCTTGGGCACAGATATGAGGCCGGGCTTCCAATCTGCACTGGCCGCGCAAGCGATGTTCCCGGTCTTGTCGGCTGACGAAATGGCGGGCCACTATTCGGAAAACGAAGTGAGCAAAGCCGTACGTCTTGGTTTGCTGACCCAAAAGGATGGCGCATGGGATCTTATCGCGGCGCGTGTTGCCGCAATCCCGGAATACAGGACACGCTTTGACCAGCTCGCGCCCGGAGAAGAGATCACTTTTACCGCAATCGCCAATATCATTGCTGATTTCATCGCTTTTGAATGGCGCGCTGACAACAGCCTGTTTGATCGTGCGCTGCAAGGAAAAGAGGTGCTGCCCGAGCAGGCGCAAATGGGGCTCGACCTTTTTTACGGCAAGGCCGGGTGCAGCACCTGCCATTCCGGCTGGTTCCAGACGGATCATGGGTTTCATTCTATCGCCATGCCGCAAATCGGGCCGGGAAAAGCCGCCCGGTTCGAGAACCATGTTCGCGATGACGGGCGATTGCGTGTGACGGGCAATGCGGATGACGCCTTCACATTTCGCACGCCATCCTTGCGTAATGTAACCCTGACGGCACCCTATGGTCACAACGGAGCCTACGCGCGGCTTGAAGATGTTGTCCGTCATCATCTGGATCCGGTCGCAGCTTTGCGCAGCTACTCGATCGAAAAAGCAGCGTTGCCAGAGTTTCCGGGCGCGGAAGATCAAAAAGCCTTGCTCGACCCCACGTTGATCGAGGCGATTGCAGCGTCGAATGAACTGGCCCCAATCAGCCTGAGTGATGACGAGGTGAACGCCATTCTAAGTTTCGTCAGCACACTGGAAGACCCGGCAGTCCGGCTGGGTGTGCCTGCGCATGTGCCCAGCGGTTTGCCTGTTGATCAATGATCAGCGGTCGATGCGAAGCACCTGATTGCTTCTGAAGGGCTGCCAATCACCAACTGTGCCGTCTGGCCAGATAACCCGCAGCTCCAGTTCGTCCGCGTTGCCCAGGCCAAAGTGATGAAGCCCTGAGATGCCGCTTGCGTGACCGCCGCCAATGGTCACTTCCCGTGTTTGAATTCCGTCGGTGGTTTTGACCTCGATGAAGCTGCCGACAGCTGCGCGGTTGGAACGATCCTGGCCAAGATCAACCTGAACCCAGTTTCCAAGTTGTTGTTCGTTCTGAAATACTTCAAGCGCTGACCCGCGATTGACCACGACCAGATCAAGCGATCCATCCCCGTTCAGGTCCGCCAGGGCTCCACCGCGGGACTTGCCCATAGAGGCGACACCCGCCGCTGAGGCAGCCTCGAAAAACTGATCATCTGCGGATTGCAGCAACAGGTTGTTGGGGTCAGTTTGCGCTGCATCGGGCATCTGTTCGACATTGCCCTTGGCGACAAATATGTCGTCGCGCCCGTCGTTGTTGACGTCGCCGAACTGCGCATGCCAGCCGGTTGAGGGGCGGCCATCGCCACCAACATGCGGCCTGTGCGCCGTTGTTCCCCGGTCATAAGTCGCGTCGCGCCATGTCGGCCCCTCGGCAGTGGGATCAAAGATCTGAAACTTCTGGTCCCCCATCGAGGTCAGGTAAACATCCGGGAAGCCGTCCCCTGATATATCCCTTGATGCAATCCCCATGCCCCAGATCGAATAGGGCAGCCACCCATCTTCCGGCGCGTAAAGGCGTGGCGTGTCTTCCATAGCCCAAAGCTGCTCTTGCCCGCCGCGCACATAGTAATGGCGGTCGTTACTGACACGCAGGTCCGCGCGCCCTCTGCGCGCCCAGTCGGAAAACAGAATGGACAAGGAACAATGTCCCGGTGCCAGGTGGAGAGGTGGGCCATAGGCCGCCCCTTCGGGGCGATACAAAAGCGTCGGCCCGCAGGCTTCAAACGGGCCATCGGGGTTGGTTCGGTCGACATATGTTCCAAAAGCCAGTGTCGGCAGGGTTTGACCGCTTTCCCAAGTGGCGGAGAATCCGGTGGTCCAGTGATCCTGAGACTGGAAATTCAACGAGGTGAACGGTTCGAATGCGCAATTTGGTTTGCCACGCAACAAAACGTCTTCACCAACGCGCAATACTGCCAGGTCCACAAACCCGTCTCCATCGATATCCAGTGGGTAAGCGCCGGTCACGCCGGTCAGAGACAGTGCGCTTGGCGTTTCTGACCGAAAACTGACATTGGGTCCTGATGTGTTGACAAACAATTGAGCCGGATTAGTTCCTCCTGCGGCAAACAGCTCGGGCCGATCATCGCCGTTGCAGTCAAAAACGGCAACGCCTCCGCCGACGAAGTGCTCCCACCCGCCGTCGTAAACATGGCTGGGGACGTCGATGCTGTGAAACTGTGGCAGGCTGATGTCAGCCAAGGCGGCAGACGCTGTCGCTAGCAGGATCGTCAGTTCAACTCGCATTTTCCGCCAGTTCCCTGACTTTCAAAATCGAGACTTGTTCGATCCCATAGGCCGCCGCCCCTTTTGCCCACATTGAATCCCCCCAATGGTTTACGTTGATTTCAGGCAGCGGCGCGTCAACGCTGACAACACCGTTATTGATGCGGGTCATCACTGCGTCGGAATGCAGGTATTCAAAGCTGCCTCGGGTGCCGGACAGGATGATACATTCCGGATCGAACAGATTGATCAGGTTGGAAAGCCCCATTCCAAACATCTGACCAGCGCGCGACAAAACGGAAATGGACCGGGCATCACCGGATTGGGCAGCTGCGTGAATATCAGCAAGAGTGTGCGGGTCAGTAGCCTGGCTGGCAATGGTTGCCTCGCGGATCAGGGCATATTCCCCAACATAAGCTTCAAGGCATCCGCGCTGCCCGCACTGACATAACGCGCCATCCAGCTGAACTTTGACATGCCCGAATTCCGCACCGCAGCCGCGCTCGCCGCGATATAGCTTGCCATCCAACACAATGCCCAGACCAATGCCGTGTTCTATCGTGACAACCAGAAAGTTCTTCAACCCTTTGCCAAGCCCGAAAAGCTGTTCGGCCTTTGCAACCAGATTAGCGTCATTCTCGATGAACGCGGGGCAGGGGAGCACTTGAGACAGAAGCGGGCTCAGATCCACGTTGCGCACTGTCAGCGAAGATGACCAATGTACAAAGTTCCGCTCTGCGTCGACCAATCCGGCAATGCCTATGCAGACGCCGGAGACGTCTGTCAGGGACTTGCTTGCAGAGACGCAGGCCTGTTCCAGCGCCGCGCATATCTTTTTTGCAAACGCCTCCGGGGCCATCCGGGCCTCCTCCAGCGGATGAGTGTAAGAGGTGATCTCGGTGCCTTCAAAATCGACCAAGATGACTGAAATCTGGTGCCGGGCCACTTTTACACCGGCAATCAGGTGACATCCGCCATGCAGCTTCAGCAGCACACGTGGTCTGCCGCGGCGCGCGGATTTTGACGGTGTTTCGCTTTCGATTTCCTGAATCAGACCAGCTGAAAGCAGATCTGACGTTGCCGCCGTCACTGTCGCTGGGCTGGTCTCAAGCGCGCTTGCAATGTCGATCCGCGATATCGCGCCGGTCGACCGGATTTGTTCCAGTACACGCAAACGGGTGATGTTTCGTTGATCCGTAGCGTTTGAAGAAACCTTGCTTTTCAGCATCCTGCCCTCACGAATCTGGTGATTTCCTAAGCGTAAGCGGTTTTTCTTCTTTCCGGTAGCATAAATATTTTACTGACTGAAATAAATATGATACTCAGAATTGTGAGAGCCACGAATCATGAAGCGATGGCTCGATAAACCGGGAGGAAATCATGAAACGAATTCTCAGCGCTTCTGCTGTGGCCGTCCTGATGGGGACGGTTGCGTTTGCAGAAACCACGGTCGGTGTCAGCTGGTCGAACTTCCAGGAAGAGCGCTGGAAAACCGACGAAGCGGCGATCAAAGCCGCGCTTGAGGCAGGCGGTGCCGAGTATATTTCGGCAGATGCGCAATCGTCGTCGGCCAAGCAATTGTCGGATATTGAAAGCCTGATCGCCCAGGGTGTTGATGCGCTGATCATTCTGGCGCAGGATTCCCAGGCCATCGGTCCAGCTGTTCAGGCAGCGGCCGACGAAGGTATCCCAGTCATCGCTTATGACCGTTTGATCGAAGATGATCGGGCCTTCTACCTGACCTTTGACAATGTCGAAGTCGGTCGTATGCAGGCGCGCGCGGTGTTCGACGCCATGCCCAAGGGCAACTATGTGATGATCAAGGGCTCGCCAACCGACCCGAACGCGGATTTCCTGCGTGGTGGCCAACAGGAGATCATCCAGGGCGCTGTTGACAGTGGTGACATTGTGATCGTCGGCGAAGCCTATACCGATGGCTGGCTGCCTGCGAACGCTCAGCGCAACATGGAACAGATCCTGACGGCCAACGAAAACAAAGTCGATGCTGTGGTCGCGTCAAATGACGGAACTGCAGGCGGTGTTGTTGCTGCACTGACCGCACAAGGTATGGACGGCATTCCGGTGTCAGGTCAGGATGGCGACCATGCGGCGCTGAACCGGGTGGCCAAAGGCACACAAACCGTTTCGGTCTGGAAAGACGCACGTGAGCTGGGCAGAGCCGCAGGTGAAATTGCGGTCGCGCTGAGCGGTGGAACGGCTGCGGCAGACGTTGAAGGCGCGGTCAGTTGGACTTCGCCAGGTGGAACCGAGATGACGTCAGTCTTCCTGGCACCTGTGCCGATCACAAAAGACAACCTGTCCGTTGTGGTCGATGCTGGCTGGATTCCGCTGGAAGACCTGTGCCAGGGCGTCGAAAACGGCCCTGCACCCTGCAACTAAGTCAAGTCTCCAAACCATAACGTCTCTGGCCCGCAAGGCCGGGCCAGAGACCATAGCTGAACATGAAAGATCGGATATGACCGAAACTTCGTCTCAGCCGGTACCCCAAAAAGCAAAGGCCAACCTGTTCCAGCAACTGGAACTGGACATGCGGCTATTGGGCATGATCGGCGCCTTTATCATCCTTTGCATCGGCTTCAACATCGTAACGGATGGCCGTTTTCTGACGCCCAGAAACCTGTTCAACCTGTCGATCCAGACCGTCTCGGTCGCGATAATGGCCTGCGGCATGGTGTTCATTATCGTGATGCGCCACATTGATCTTTCGGTCGGCGCGCTGCTGGCGACCACATCCGCCGTCATGGCGATGACACAAACCGAGCTTTTGCCGAACGTGCTGGGGCTAGGTTTGAATCACCCGGCCACCTGGGCAATCACCCTTGTTGTCGGCCTTGCAGTTGGAACCTTGATCGGCGCATTCCACGGTTGGATGGTCGGCTATCTGACCATACCGGCCTTTATCGTGACGCTTGGCGGTTTTCTGGTCTGGCGCAACGTCGCCTGGTACATGACCGATGGCCAGACTATCGGCCCGCTGGACAGCACCTTCCTGATATTTGGCGGAACCAACGGGACATTGGGAACAACGGTCAGCCTTCTGTTCGGCCTTGCCGCCACCGCTATTGCGGTTTGGGCGTTGTGGAGCGGTCGCCGCTCCAAGGCTGCCCATGGGTTTCCTGTGAAACCGGTTTGGGCTGAAACTACATTGGCGGGGATCATTGGCATCGCCATTATGGGCTATGTCTTGATCGTCAACAGCTACTCGATTCCCACCCGCAGGCTGGAACGTATGTTCGAAGCGCGTGGCGAGGCCCTGCCTGAGGGGCTTGTTGTGGGTTATGGTATCCCGATCTCGGTTCTGATCCTGATCCTTGTTGCGGTAACCTTGACTGTTGTGGCCCGCAAAACCCGCTTTGGCCGCTATATCTTTGCCACGGGGGGCAACCCGGATGCGGCGGAACTGTCGGGCATCAACACTCGCATGATGACCGTCAAGATCTTTGCCCTGATGGGGTTCCTGTGTGCGCTGTCGGCGGTCGTGGCTTCGGCCCGCCTGGCCAACCACTCGAACGATATCGGCACATTGGATGAGCTGCGCGTGATTGCTGCGGCCGTAATCGGCGGCACGGCGCTGTCCGGTGGTATCGGTACGATCTACGGCGCGATCCTTGGCGCGCTGATCATGCAGGCGCTTCAATCGGGCATGGCTATGGTTGGCGTGGACGCACCGTTTCAGAACATCGTCGTGGGCACCGTTCTGGTTTTGGCCGTCTATATCGACATCGTCTATCGCAAACGTCTGGGAGCGAAATGATGCAAGCACAAGAAACACAGAACCAAACTTCGGGCCGAGGGTCCGGCCAGCCTCCTCTTGTCGAAATGCGCGATATCTCGATTTCGTTCGGCGGCATCAAGGCGGTGGACCGTGTCTCGGTCGACTTGTACCCGGGCGAGGTTGTTGGCCTTCTGGGCCACAACGGGGCCGGTAAATCTACGCTGATCAAGGTGCTTTCCGGCGCCTATCAGATGGACCACGGAGAGATTCTGATCGACGGCAAGAAGGTTGAGATCAACAACCCCCGCGATGCGCGTGCCAACAATATCGAGACGATCTACCAGACGCTTGCCTTGGCGGACAATCTGGATGCAAGTTCGAACCTTTTCCTGGGGCGGGAAATGGTCACGCCCTTCGGGCTGGTCAATGATGCCGCGATGGAGGCCGAATGCCGCAAGATCATGGCACAGTTGAACCCGAACTTTCAGAAGTTCAATGACCCGGTCTCGGCGCTATCCGGTGGTCAGCGGCAGTCGGTGGCCATCGCGCGGGCGGTTTACTTCAATGCGCGTATCCTGATCATGGACGAGCCCACAGCCGCGCTTGGCCCACACGAAACACAGATGGTGGCGGACCTGATCCAACAGCTCAAGGCGCAGGGGATCGGGATATTCCTGATCGACCACGACGTGCATGCAGTGATGGAGTTGTGCGACCGGGCTTCGGTCATGAAAAACGGGCAACTGGTTGGCACTGTCGACATCGCCGATGTCACGGACGACGATCTGCTGTCGATGATCATTCTGGGCAAAAAGCCTGGCGAAAAGACGGAATGAGGTAAACGAGATGACGAGCGGTTTCTTTCAGGGGATCGAGCAGGTCCAATTCGAGGGCGAGAACAGTAAGAACCCGCTCGCATTCCGTCACTACAACCCGGACGAGATCGTGATGGGTAAGCGTATGGAGGATCACCTGCGTTTTGCCGTGGCGTGGTGGCACTCGTTTGCCTGGGAAGGCGGGGATCCGTTTGGCGGCTCGACTTTTGAACGTCCATGGCATCCGCAAGATGACATGGGCCGCGCCAAAATGAAGGCCGATGTTGCCTTTGAGATGTTCGAGATCATTGGTCAGCCCTATTTCTGCTGGCATGACGCGGATATCCGTCCCGAACAGGGCAATTTTGCAGAAAACCTGCGAACGCTGAATGAGATCACTGACTATATCGGTGAAAAGATGCAGGTGTCTGGCACCAGGCTGTTGTGGGGCACAGCCAATATGTTCAGCCACCGTCGCTGGATGGGGGGTGCCAGTACCAACCCCGACCCAGATGTCTTTGCATTTGCCGCCGCCACGGTGAAATCCTGTTTGGACGCGACCCACAAGCTGGGCGGCGAAAACTATGTGCTTTGGGGTGGGCGCGAGGGCTACGAGACGCTGCTCAATACCGACATGAAGGCCGAACTGGATCATATGGGCCGGTTCCTGAACATGGTGGTCGAGTACAAGCACAAGATCGGCTTCAAAGGCACGATCCTTGTAGAACCCAAACCGCAGGAGCCGTCCAAGCATCAATATGATTTCGATGCGGCAACCTGCATCGGTTTCCTGCGCAAGTACGGCCTTGAGGATGAGGTAAAGCTGAACCTGGAACAAGGGCACGCAATCCTGGCAGGACACAGCTTTGAACATGAGATCGCTGTTGCCTCGGCCGAAGGTATGCTTGGGTCCATCGACATGAACCGAAACGATTACCAATCCGGGTGGGATACGGATCAGTTCCCCAACAACACGCCTGAAGTCGCGCTGGCTTATTACCACATCCTGAAAGCGGGCGGGTTTACCACGGGTGGTACCAATTTCGACGCCAAGCTTCGCAGGCAATCCATCGATGCCGAAGACCTGATCGCGGCGCATGTGGGCGGGATGGATATCTGCGCCCGGGGCCTGAAAGCGGCAGCTGCGATGCTTGAAGATGGTGGTCTGGAACAGGCGCTGGCCGACCGGTATGCAGGCTGGAAAACGCCCAAGGCTCAGGCGATGCTAACCTCTGGCCTCGACGGGATTGCAGCGCGGGTGCTTGCCGAAGACCTCAATCCTCAGCCACGCTCGGGGCGTCAGGAAGTGCTTGAGAACTACGTGAACCGCTTTGTGTAATTTCGGTCGGCTGAGCCTGAACTAAAATATTCGGTGTACAAAGCCCCGGAAACGCGTGAGTTTACTTAGGCGTTGTCCGGGGTTTTCCCTTGTCGAACGCAGTGGCATCATGGGCCCGTCCGGGTCGCGCAGGTGGGACGACCAAAGACTTGGTGGAAAAAACATCAGGTAAGGCAATCTTTCTAAGTGGCAGTCTGATGCTACATGTGACGCGCATGTCGCTGACCACGAGCATTGGATTGATGGCGATATTTGCTGTCGATTTTGTCGATATGGTCTTTATCTCGATGCTGGGCAACGACGCGCTGGCCGCAGCGGTAGGTTATGCCGGGACGCTGCTGTTTTTCACCAACGCAATCAATATCGGTCTGTCGATTTCTGCCGGGGCGCTGGTCGCGCGTGAATTGGGCGGCGGGCGGGCCGAACAGGCAAGGCAATACGCATCCAGTGTCGCCGTTCTGGGGCTGATCGTCGGGTTGGTTACCTCTGTTCTGGTGTTGCTGAACGTCAGCTTTCTGCTGTCGCTGCTTGGCGCAGAAGGCGAGGTTTTGCGGCTGGCGACGCGTTATGTGTCGATCATTCTGCCGACCATGTGGGTGATGTCGATTGCGATGGCGGCGATGGCTGTGCTGCGCGCGCACGGCGATGCGCGCCGATCAATGATGGCAACGATTTACGGCGGCGTTGTGAATGCAGTTCTTGACCCGATTTTGATCTTTGCCGTCGGGCTGGGGTTGGATGGGGCCGCGATAGCCTCGGTCCTGGCGCGGCTATGTATGTTAGGCGCAGCATTGTGGCCCGCGCTGCGGGTGCATCAGGGATTTGCACGCCCATCGCTGAAACAGGTGGCACAGGATTTTCGGCCCGTGCGGGCCATCGCAATCCCTGCCGTTCTGACGAATGTCGCCACGCCGATCGGGAATGCCATCGTAGTGCGGGAAATTGCACAGTTTGGAACGGATGCGGTTGCGGGCATGGCGGTGATTGGGCGGCTGTTGCCGGTGGCGTTTTCGGTCATCTTTGCGCTGTCCGGCGCGATAGGGCCAATCATCGGGCAGAATTTCGGGGCAGAAAAATTTGATCGCGTGCGTGCCGCGTTTTTGGCCGGGATCAAGTTCACCGCAATCTACGTTCTTTGCATGTCGGCCATTTTGTTTTTACTGCGTTCGCCAATTGCGAATTTGTTCGCAGCCCAGGGGGAAACGCGCGTACTGATTTATCTGTTCTGCGGCCCGCTGGCATTGGCTTCGTTCTTCAACGGTGTGATTTTTGTGACAAATGCCAGTTTCAACAATCTAGGCCATCCGGTCTATTCCACGTGGATAAACTGGGGTCGTCACACCATTGGCACATGGGTGTTTGCCACAATTGGCTCACAAATCGCCGGGGCGTCGGGCGTTCTGTTGGGGCAGGCTTTTGGGGGCGTCATCTTTGCTGTCATAGGATGGGTTCTTGTCGCGCGCGTTGTTGCGCGGCTGGAACGCGTGCAATCGCCCGAGCCTTTTACCGATCAGGGGCGACTTCACTCGCTGTTCGGGCGTCGCGGCTGGTAAGCGATCAGGTCAGTTCCCCTGATTGCGCGCCTCAAGCCGTTCCAGGTTGACCACTGTCGACAGCATCAGGCGGTCATGGCTCCAATCCCGTGTCTGCTGGATTGAGGCCGACCCCAGAGCCAAAAGGGCACCAAAGATCAGCGTCATTCCAAGGAACACTGCCGGTAGGGCAGGTATCGATGGCTGAACATCGGTCAGCGCGATTACACGTTGCCGCAACACGCGTTTTGCCTTGCCGCCTGTCACAAAGGCAACATTCAGAACGCGTGGGCTGTTGGTTGAGATTGTCCGGGCGCAATAGTCCAGCAGGCACGCCGTGTATTCCCGCGCATCAATCCGTTTGCGCGCAACAACCGACTGGTCGCAGGCCAACTCGCGCAGCCGGCCGAACTGATACTTGAGCATCAGATAGGCGGGGTTCCAGAACAACAGCGGACGCAGCAGCTCAAACCCCAGTTCCCATTCGACGTCACCCGTACGGATATGCTGAAACTCGTGGGCAAGTGCAAAACGCAACTCGCGCGGGGTGTCCAGCAGATGGCTGGGCAGAACGACGTGGCGGCGGCGAAGTCCTCGCACGGCAAAGGGCACAGTGATGCGATCGGACAATCGAATATCCACCTTGGCGGACCGCCGCCAAAGAAAACTGGAATTGACAGTCTGACGGATCGTCATTGCGTCCCGCAAGGCACGCGCAGCGTACACGGCTGCGATACAGGCAAGTATGGCGGCAACGAGGGTGATCACAGGCTGCTGTCCGGACAATGCCAGATCAACCCACCTTTCGCGGGTGTTCAGCAGTGCTTCGAACTGCGTGGCAGGCATTGCGATGTCACCGCGCAGATAGGCTGCAACGGCGATATCACCAAGGGCCACGACACTGCCCGGCCAAGCGTATGTCGCCAGCGACGACACGCAAACCGCGAGAAACGGACTGGCAAGGACGCAGATGCACAGGGTCTTGAGGGCCCGCAACTGTACAACATAGCCATTGCGCAGTGCGGTGCGGCTTAGGGCCGTGCGGGTCATCAGCCAGATGACCGCCGAAAAGGCCAGCACGATGTTGAGTTCGATGAATGCGTCGAGAACCGGTCTAACCGCTGTCATTTTGCAGTCTCCTCTCTACCAGTGCTCGAATTTCCTCCAGGTCGGCTTCGCTCAGCCCCGCGTCGTCGACCAGCCGCGCCACCAGTGTGGCGGGGGTGTCGTCAAAAAGCGTGCGCGACAGATTTTGCAGCGAACGGGCCTGATATCTGTCCTTTTCCAGAAGCGGCGTATAGATCAGGGTTTTTCCCGACTTTTGGCTTTCCACAAAACCCTTCTCGTCCAGAATGCGCAGGATCGTGGCCCCGGATGTATAGGCCAGGTTGCGTTCTGACGGCAGGCGGTCCAGGACATCACGCACCGAGCCTTGCCCGAGGGCCCAGAGCTCGTTCATGAACTCCAGTTCGACCTCGGTCAGCAGATTTGTCGTCTTTTTCTTTCGCATCGGTCTCGGTGTCGTCATGGTTATTATGCCTGACAGACAAGCATCCTTTCGCGATTTCTCAAAGTCTAAACTTTCCAGAACACAAAAACGCCCCAGCCAATCGACAGGAATAGCGGTGTCCAGACCGGTTGCCCGACCAATCCAAGCCACGCCAGGAAAATGTACGCGGACCCCAGAAGGGTTATGAACAGGCGATCCCCTAGCGTGGTTGTCAGCCCCAGAACCCCGCGTCGTTCAATCCCGTCGCGGAATTTGAAGCCTTCCAGCAAGCCAATGCATGCTATGGCCGAGAAGATGCCGACAAACACGGCCAGCGTGGCAGGTGTCCATGCCATCCAGAAATCAGGCCACAAGGGGTCCGTCCACGAGAACCCTTTTTCGGCCTCCTGTCTGACATTGCCCCATCCGGCCTTGGCCTGGGCAAAGGCTGCTGAGGGCACGAAGGGGAGGGTGAGAAGCAGTTTTCGCATGTCGAACCTCACACACGTCCCATCGCGAAGCCACGCGCGATGTAGTTGCGAACAAACCAGATGACGATGGCACCGGGGATGATGGTCAGGGTGCCCGCGGCGGCCAGCAGACCCAATTCGTACCCGGCACTGGATGCTGTGCGGGTCATCACGGCAGCGATGGGTTTGGCTTCAACCGCTGTCAGGGTCTTAGCCAGCAGCATTTCAACCCATGAGAACATGAAGCAGAAGAACGCCGCGACACCGACACCTGCCTTGATGTTGGGCAGGAAGATTGTCACGAAGAAGCGCGGGAACGAATATCCATCCACATATGCGGTTTCATCGAGCTCCTTTGGGATACCACGCATGAACCCTTCCAGAATCCACACCGCCAGCGGCACGTTGAACAGCGTATGGGCCAAAGCCACGGCCAGATAGGTGTCGAAAAGGTGGATCGACGAATATAGCTGGAAGAATGGCAGGGCGAACACGGCCGCCGGGGCCATGCGGTTGGTCAACAGCCAGAAGAACAGCTGCTTGTCGCCGAGGAACCGATAGCGTGAGAACGCATAAGCCGCAGGCAAGGCAACGCAGACGGAAAGCACTGTGTTCAGAGTCACATAGGTGATCGAGTTGATGTAACCCCAGTACCAGGTTGGGTCTGTGAAGATGGTAATATAGTTCTCCAGCGTAAAAGTCTGGGGAAACAAGGAAAAGCCCGACAGGATCTCGTTCGTGGTCTTGAAGGACATCGCCACCAGCCAATAGATCGGAAGCATCAGGAACGCGATATAGAGGATCGGGATGATGGACCGCTTTTTCATTCTGCGTCGTCCTTTGTCATCAGAGTGTAGAAGAGCCACGACACCAGCAGCGTGATGGCGAAGTAGATCAGGCTCATCGCTGCCGCCGGGCCAAGGTCGAACTGCCCCAGCGCGATCTTCACAAGGTCAATCGACAGCAGGGTGGTCGAGTTGCCGGGACCGCCCCCAGTCAGAACAAAAGGCTCGGTATAGATATTGAAGCTGTCCATGAACCGCAGCAGAACCGCGATGGTCAGAACCGTCTTCATCTTTGGCAGCTGGATATAGCGGAACACCGACCACGGGCTGGCGCCGTCGATTTTGGCGGCCTGATAATAGGCGTCGGGGATTGATACGAGGCCCGCATAGCACAGCAGCACGACCAGCGACGTCCAGTGCCACACATCCATGACGATGACGGTTATCCAGGCCGAAAGCGGCTGTTGCGTCATGTCATAGTTGATGCCTAGCACGTCATTCAGGAAATATCCCAGCAATCCAATCTTGGGCAGGGTGAAGATGTTCCACATCGACCCTACAACGTTCCAAGGGATCAGCATCGGCAAGGCCATCAGCACCAGACAGACAGGCACCCAAAAGCCTTTGCGCGGCATCGACAGGGCGACGATGATGCCCAGCGGTACCTCGATGATTAGGATCAGGAAGGTGAACAGAAACTGCCGTCCAAGTGCTGCCTGAAACCGGTCGGATCGCAGGATCTGTTCGAACCAGCCCAGTCCTTCCCAGAAGAACTGGTTGTTGCCGAAGGTTTCCTGCACCGAGTAGTTGACCACCGTCATCATAGGCACCAGCGCGTTGAACGCTACCAGCGCAAGTACGGGCAGGACAAAGAACCACGCCTTTTGGTTTTCCGTTCTCATTGCACCCGCTCCTGAGTTGCGATCCAGCCGTCGCGGTAGACGCGGGATTGTTCGGGTTTGAATTGCAAAAAGACCTGTGATCCCGGTTCCGGTACACTGTGTTCGGTCACGACCTTGAGGGCGGTGTTGCCGACCACGGCGCTGACCACATAGTGGCGGCCGATATCGGCGACCTTGGTCACATGTGCCGGAATGCCAGTGTCGCCGAAACCTACATATTCCGGGCGGATACCCAAATCGGTGCGGCCGCCGTCACCGTGTGTGGGACCTTCCAGCATGACCTCGTGCCCTTCAAATACGGCGCGGTCGCCTTTGGCTTCACACGGAAGGACATTCATACCCGGCGAGCCGATGAAATGGCCGACAAATGTGTGCTGCGGCCGTTCAAACAATTCGACAGGTGTTCCGATCTGAACCACTTCACCGTCTTGCATTACCACCACTTCGTCGGCGAAGGTCAGTGCCTCGGTCTGATCGTGTGTCACGTAGATCATGGTTGCCTGCACGCGCTGATGCAGCTCTTTCAGCTTGGACCGCAGTTTCCATTTCAGGTGCGGGTCGATCACGGTCAGCGGTTCATCAAACATCACCGCATTCACGTCGTCGCGAACAAGGCCGCGACCCATCGAGATCTTCTGCTTGTTGTCCGGGCTTAAACCTGACGCGCGGGTGTTCAGCATGTCCGTGACGTCCAACATCTCGGCGATTTCCAGAACACGGCGCTTGATTGTCGCGGGATCAACACCCCGGTTCTTCAACGGGAAGGCCAGGTTCTCGCCCACGGTCATCGTGTCGTAGATCACCGGGAACTGAAACACCTGCGCGATGTTGCGTTGGTCCGGGGGCAGGGCGGTGACGTCCTGATCATCGAACAGTATCCGACCTTCCGAGGGGGTAAGAAGACCGGATATGATGTTCAGCAGCGTGGACTTGCCACAACCTGACGGTCCCAACAGTGCATAGGCTCCGCCATCGCGCCACGTGACGTCGATTTCCTTCAGCGCATAGTCCTCGGGGCCTTTTGGCGATGGCAAATAGCTGTGTCGGAGGTTTGAAAGCTTGATCTGTGCCATGTCAGGCCACCCTATTGCCGTCTTGGCTGAAGTACCGGCAATGGGCCGGGTTCATGTAGAAACTGTGATCTTCGCCGACCTGATAGGGATGCACACCAGCGGCGAGTGAAACCCAGGCTTCGTCCCCATGCTGGAAATGCGCGCTGGAATCCGAACCTGACAGTTCGGTCACGATCACACGTCCGGTCAGTTCGACATCAGCGTCAGACGTACGGAATGGCGTCACGCGATGAGGGCGCACAGCGACCATATATTCCCCATCGGCCATGTCCGAGACAGCCCAGCCGACATTGCCTGCCAATTGCGCCCGGGCGCTGGCAACGGTGATACGAGCCACATTGATAGGCGGGTCCGAGAATACACGTGCCGCGGCAATGTTTTCCGGATTACGGTAGATGTCGGTGGTTGGGCCGAATTGGGTCACGCGGCCGTCTTCCATCAGCGCGGTGTAGCCCCCCAGCAGCAATGCCTCTTCAGGCTCCGAGGTGGCGTAGACAACGACGGCCCCGCGACCAGCGAACAGGTCGGGCAGTTGTTCGCGCAACTCTTCGCGCAGTTTATAATCAAGATTCGCCAGCGGCTCATCAAGGAAGACGGCGCGGCTTTCTTTTGCAATGGCACGCGCCAGCGCGGTTCGCTGTTGTTGCCCGCCCGACAGCTCGTGTGGGCGGCGGTGGAGCATGGGGCGCAATTGCAGCAGATCGGCGGCCTCTTCCACGCGGCCATCGATCTCGGACTTGGCCATGCCAGCCACGCGCAGAGGCGAGGCGATATTGTCGAATACGGTCATATGCGGGTAGTTCACGAAGAACTGGTGCACCAGGCTGATCTGCCGCTTTTGCGTGTTCAACCGTGTCACGTCCTGCCCGTCCATCAGGACCTTGCCCGAGGCGATCGGGTCCAACCCGGCCATCATCTTGATCAGTGACGTTTTTCCGGAACCTGTCGCGCCCAATAGCACGTTGAAATGGCCGGTTTGCAGCGTCAGGTTGGTTGGCTTGATATGGATGACGTTGCCGACCCGTTTGGTCGCGTCTTGAAGTTCGATCATCTGGGAAACTCGCGGGGCATTCAGGGGTAGGCCGGGCTTAAGCCCGGCCTACGATGTTGCTTTTACTGGGACTGCCAGCGCTTAACCAGTTCGTCATAGTTGACGGTCTGGCCCTGCGGCTTTTCGTTTTCCAGCTTGGCCTTGGGCGAACCCGCTTTTTCCAGCCAGAATGCGTCGTCCTGCGGTTCATTCAAACGCGGGCCACAGCCACCGTAGACACCGGCGCTTTCATCCGCGGCCTGCATACGGGCCATGGTGATGTCCATCTCTTCGGCCAGACGGTCCATCGCCTCTTGCGGGGTGAAGGCGCCCGAGTTCACGTCACCGATCTGCTGCCACCAGATCTGGGCCAGCTTTGGATAGTCCGGTACGTTGATGCCGGTCGGCGACCATGCCACGCGGTCAGGCGAGCGATAGAATTCGACCAGACCACCCAGCTTGGATGCACGTTCCGTGAACGACTCGTGGTTGACCGAGCTGTCGCGGATGAAGGTCAGACCCACATGGGACTTCTTCACATCAACAGTCTTGGACGTAACGAACTGGGCATAAAGCCAGGCTGCCTGCGCACGATCCGAGGGGGTTGATTTCAGGAACGTCCAGGAACCCACGTCCTGATAGCCAACCTTCTGACCTTCTTCCCAGTAGGGGCCGTGCGGGCTGGGCGCCATCCGCCACAGCGGCGTGCCTTCGTCATCCACGGTGTTGTTGCCTTCGGATTTCGGCTTCACCATGTCGGCGGTAAAGGCGGTGTACCAGAAAATCTGCTGGGCCACGTTGCCCTGGCTCAGTGCCGGCAGCGACTGATAGAAGTCGTAAGATGCCGCACCCGGAGGCGCGTAGGCCCGCAGCCATTCGTCCCATTTGCGGATCGCATAGACCGCAGCCGGACCGTTTGCAGCACCACCGCGCGACACCGAGGCGCCGACCGGGTTACAGGTGCCCGCTTCCATGCGGATGCCCCATTCGTCAACCGGAATACCGTTCGGCTCGCCCTTGTCACCAGCACCGGCCATCGAAAGCCAGGCGTCGGTCATGCGCCAGCCAAGGTCGGGCGCGCGCTTGCCGTAATCCATGTGGCCGTAGATCGCCACGCCGTCGACTTCTTTCACGTCATTGGTGAAGAACTCGGCGATGTCTTCATAGGCCGACCAGTTGACCGGAACGCCCAGATCATAGCCGTATTTCTCTTTGAACGCGGCCTTGTTGGCCTCGTCATCGAACCAGTCCTTGCGGAACCAGTAAAGGTTCGCAAACTGCTGGTCGGGCAGCTGATACAGCTTGCCGTCCGGCCCGGTGGTGAACTGAATGCCCATGAAGTCATCCAGATCGATTGTCGGCGAGGTTGTCGCCGCCCAGTCGCCGCCCATCATGTCGGTCAGCGGATAGGCCAGTTGCAGACGCGAGTGGGTACCAATCAGGTCACTGTCGTTGACATAGCCGTCATACAGGTTCCGACCTGTCTGCATCTGGGTCTGAACAGCCTGGACCACTTCGCCTTCGCCAAGGATCTGGTGATTGACCTTGATGCCGGTGATTTCTTCAAACGCCTTGGTCAGAACCTCCGACTCGTAGGAATGCGTCGGAATACCTTCGGACAGGACGTTGATTTCCATGCCAGCGTAGGGCTGTGCAGCTTGGATAAACCATTGCATCTCGGCCATCTGTTCGTCTTTCGACAAGGTCGATGGCTGGAATTCGTCGTCGATCCAACGTTGTGCTGCGGCTTCGTCGGCCCAAGCGGACCCGTGCCCCGCAATGACGGCAGCCGCCGCCACTGCGGAAAGTAGATGTCTCCGCATCTGTCTCCTCCCAAAAATTATGGTTCTCCGGCGGGAACCGGATGCAGAACAGCATCAGCGATTTTTTGCGTATGTGTCAAACTAAATTTTTAGTAATTGACGTTCAGGTATTCTGGAGCCGCGTGAAATGAATTTGTATCCAACGCTGTAAACGGTTGTAACTACCTAATTCTGTTATCGAAATTTCAAAATTTCTCCGCGAGGGAAATAGGGAACTCCACTGAGATCCATTGCAAGCAAGAGATGACAGAGGGTGCGTTGAATTGCATTCGCGTTGCGAGAGGCATGGACACTGATCCGGCACTCGTGAGAAGTCAGGCAAACCAGCTTCCCGGATCACTACTGCTGAAACTCAGTGCTCACATGGCACCAATCCGTTCCGACAAAAGGCCAGTTGTGGCAATGCGGACGTAGCACTGCCTTGCCGTTCACGGTATTCCGTGTCCATATAAAGAAAATCTCCGGAGCCGGTTCGTGAAGAAGAATACCCTCAACACCCATCGTGAGCTGGAATTGCTTGATGCCCTCAGACGTTTGGGTGGAACGGCCCGGAATTCGGATTTGGCGAATATGCTCGGCGTATCCGAAGAGACGGTGCGCCGAACGATCAAAGCCTTGTCAAAGGCGGGTACGGTCGAACGCGTTCATGGCGGAGCTTACCTTGCCGGAGTGCAGGGTGCCCCCAACTTCTTTCACCGGATATCACAAGACGCGGATGAAAAGCGTTTGATTGCCGGGCATACCGCGAAACTGGTTCGCGATCAGATGACCGTTTTCCTGGATGTGGGATCGACAACCGCTTTCGTCGCTGAAGAGCTGCGCCAGGTCAGCAACCTCACGGTTGTCAGCAACTCCATCGGTGTCGTTCAGACCTTGGCCGGGGTCAACGGAAACCGGGTGCACCTTTTGGGGGGTGAGTTGCAGATCGATGAAAGGGGGACGTTTGGTCACGTCACCCACAAGCAGCTGCAACGCTATGCCTTTGACATCGTGATCCTGAGCACGGACGCGATTTCCGACAGCAAAGGGTTTCTCTACCACAGCGCGGTCGAAGCGGATCTTGCATCGGTGGTGGTCAGGTGTGCGGACCAGGTTGTCATGGCTGCAGCGCATTCCAAGTTTGGTGAAAGGGCACCTTATGTGGGGCCGGACCCTCGGCTGGTGCATTCGCTGGTCACGGATGCTGTGCCAAAGGGTGGGGTGGCCAGATTCCTTGACCGTTGGGGCATAGAAATTCAGATCGCTGATGACAGTTAGATTGCAGTTTCCAGACGCGGCCCGGATGGTCATACTGCTTTGGGATGGAAGAAGCTAAGGAAGAGTGGCAGCCCGTAGGGGAATCGAACCCCTCTTTCCAGGTTGAAAACCTGGCGTCCTAACCGATAGACGAACGGGCCACTTGGTATCAGGTCACAAGCGCAAATGGCAGCCCGTAGGGGAATCGAACCCCTCTTTCCAGGTTGAAAACCTGGCGTCCTAACCGATAGACGAACGGGCCACGCTGGCTTGTGGAGGGCCTTTTACGGTTTCGCTGTGACCCCCGCAAGCGTAAAAACGCAGGGATCGGAAAGTTTTTTAGCGCACCAAAGCTGCGTGTTAACGGGCTTCTGCCGCGTCCTCCAGCCTGAGCTGCACAGATTGGCGTCCGCCCCAGGTGTTGACCTCTAGCCGACCCGCAAAATGAAAGCGCGCACCGCCGTGATTTGACAGTTTTTCGCCCATCGGCCCGTCAAAAGCACCAAAGGCAATCGCATCCAGCCCGCCGCCCATTCCATCGGTCAGCGACAGTTTCAGATGCGATTCACCGACCCGTTTGGCAAAGCGAACCTGCAGGTCAGGCAACGCATAGCGCGGGGCCGGAGCACCGGCGCCAAACGGTCCGGCCTGTTCGATCTGCTCGATCAGATCCACGGTTGCCGCGCCGGGCATCAACGCGCCATCCAGTTTAAAATCCGCAGGACCGCCCTGGCCGGCCCCCTGTCTGGCCAGCAACTCGCTCAGGCGCTCCATTGCGGGTTCCAACTGATCGCGCATGACGGTCAAACCTGCGGCCATCTTGTGGCCGCCTCCTTTGACCAGCAACCCTTCGGCTGCCAGACGCTGGATCGAAGCCCCAAGATCGACGCCAGAAACCGAGCGGCCCGAACCCTTACCCTCATCCCCATCAAAACCGATCACGATTGCCGGTCGATTGGCTGTCTCTTTCAACCGAGACGCCACGATACCAACGACACCGGGGTGCCAGCCCTCGCCTGCCGCCCAGACCAAAGGGGCGTCCAAGCCACGCGCCTCGGCCTGCGCCAGCGCGGCGGCACGCACCGCGTTTTCAATGTCGCGGCGCTCAGTGTTCAATGCATCCAGACGTTCGGACAACGCCTGCGCCTCATGCAGAGAATCGGTACTCAGCAAGCGTGCGCCCAGATCGGCCTGACCGATCCTTCCCCCGGCATTCACACGGGGCCCAAGCAGAAACCCCAGGTGATAACTGTTGGGTGCTGTATCCATGCGCGAGATATCGGACAGCGCGACAAGGCCGGGGCGCTGCCGCTGTGCCATCACTTTCAGCCCCTGTCGCACCAGGGCGCGGTTAGCTTCTATCAGCGGCGCCACATCGGCAACGGTCGCCAGGGCCACCAGATCCAGAAGGGCCATCAGGTCCGGTCCCCTTGCGCCTGAGTCACGCAGCTGGCGACCGGCTTCGACCAGCATCAGAAACACCACGCCTGCCGCGCAAAGATAACCAAGATCGCCGCTTTCATCCTGTCGGTTTGGATTTACCACAGCGACGCAATCGGGCAGCGTCTCGCCCCCCAGATGGTGGTCCAGAACGATCACATCCGCACCCGAAGCCGCCGCAATCGGATCATGGCTGAGCGTGCCGCAATCAACGCAGATGATCAGGTCATGCCTGGCCGCAAGCTCCTGCATTGCGGGAACGTTGGGGCCATACCCTTCGTCGATCCGGTCCGGCACATAAAGCGTCGCCTGCACGCCCATCTGCCGCAGCCAGACCAGCAGCAACGCGGCAGAGCTGCCGCCATCGACATCGTAATCCGCAAACACCGCAATTTTTTGACGATTGCGGACGGCTTCCAGAAAGCGCGTGGCGGCAACTTCCATATCCTTGATGGCCCGCGGATCAGGCAGCAATTCCTTCAGCTTTGGGTCAAGAAAGCCGGGCGCCTCCGATACCGGCACGCCGCGCCGGGCCAGAACCTGGCAAACGGCACGGGGCAGGTCGGTTTGTTGCGCCATCATCTCGGCCGCCCGCTCAATCTCCGGGCTGGGTCCAACCCAAAGCCGTCCCGTCAGTGATTGCTCGACTCCAAGAAAACTCATTGCTCGCCTCTCATGCGCCAAGGCCGGACCCTTGCGGACCCGGCCTCTTCACCTTTTCAGAAATACTCTCGCCGAAGGCAACGGCGCAAGCCGTTACGTGTTGTCATGCGGCCATGTCGGCGTGCGGTAGGACATGCGGCGCACCGACCCGGTCTTGGACCGCATCAGCAGCGTCGTGGTTTCCACCCAGCCGGGCTCGCGCTTGATCCGGGGCAACAAAGAGCCACCGGTCACGCCGGTGGCGGCAAAGATTACATCTGCCGTCACCATCTCATCGCGTGTATATACACGATCCAGATCCGTGATGCCTGCCTTTGCGGCCCGGCCACGTTCGTCATCGTTCCGGAACAACAGGCGACCAAAGATCTGCCCACCCATGCATTTCAGCGCAGCGGCGGCCAGCACACCCTCGGGCGCGCCACCCTGGCCCATATACATGTCGATGCCGGTTACTTCGCTTTCAGCGCAATGCATGACACCCGCCACGTCACCATCAGTAATCAGACGGATCGCGGCACCGGTTTCGCGCACTTCGGCAATCATCGCTTCGTGGCGCGGGCGTTCCAGAATGCAGACGGTGATGTCAGCGGCTTTACATCCCTTGGCCTTGGCCAGCGCTTCGACACGCTCGCGTGGCGACATGTCCAGATTGACGACACCTTCAGGCAGCCCCGGGCCAACCGCCAGTTTGTCCATGTACACATCCGGCGCGTGCAGCATCGAGCCACGCGGGCCCATGGCGATGACGGTCAGTGCGTTCGGCATGTCCTTGGCAGTCAGCGTGGTGCCTTCCAGCGGATCCAATGCAATATCCACACCGGGGCCATTGCCGGTGCCAACCTCTTCGCCGATATACAGCATCGGCGCCTCATCGCGCTCGCCTTCACCGATGACAACGACACCTGCGATATCCAGTAGGTTCAGCTGTTCGCGCATTGCGTTCACAGCGGCCTGATCCGCGGCTTTCTCATCGCCCCGGCCTACCAGCGAAGCCGAGGCCAGTGCAGCCTGTTCCGCCACCCTGGCCAGCCCCAGAGAAAGCAGGCGGTCATTGAAATCGGTCTTGGCAGCACTCATGTTTCTGTATCCTCTGGTCAGTATAGCCGTGTCTTCCGGCATAGCTTGCGTTTCATGCAGGCCGCAAGGTCAAACCGCTTCAATCCGCAATGCAACTGGGTCGCCTGCAACCACATCGGTTTCGCGGAAACCCTCCAACGCGACGTCCAGCGCCGTTCGGGTGGTCTTATGGGTGACGATCAGCACAGGCGCTGTGCTTTCGGCATGTGCATATTGGCGCATCCGGTCAATTGACACCCCGGCATTGCCCAGAATGGCCGCAACCTTGGCCAATGCACCAGGTTTATCCAGCAGGCCCAGCCGCAGATAGTACGGCGCAGGTCGACCGGTGACGGCGGGAACTGCGGTTTCAAGCGTTGTGGCTGGGCGGCCAAAGGTCGGGATTTGCAATCCGCGCGCCAGATCGCAGACATCGCCCATCACAGCGCTGGCTGTCGGACCTTCGCCTGCGCCGGGGCCGCGCAGAACAACCTGCTCAACCGCGTCGCCTTCGATCACGACCATATTGGTGCCGCCTTCCAGCTGGCCCAGTGGCGAGTCGCTGGGTACCAGGCAAGGCTGCATGCGTTGCTCCAGCCCGCGCGCGGTGCGCTGCGCCACGCCAAGCAATTTAATGCGAAAGCCCATGTCTTCGGCCTGATCAATGTCGTCCAGGCTGATCTGCTGAATACCCTCAATCTCGATCCCGTCGAAATTCGGCTTGGTCCCAAACGCAATCGAGGATAGCAGAGCCAGCTTGTGCGCAGCGTCGATACCTCCGACATCCAGATTGGGGTCGGCCTCAAGGTATCCCAATTCGGCGCATTCATCGAAAAGGGCATTGTAGCCCTGACGCTGCGATTGCATCCGAGTCAGGATGTAGTTGCACGTTCCGTTCATCACACCCATCACGCGGGTGATTTCGTTGCCCGCCAGACCTTCGGTCAGGGACTTGATCACAGGGATACCACCGGCGACAGCGGCCTCAAACCGGATCACTCGACCAGCGGCCTCGGCCTTTTCGGCCAGTTCCTGCCCGTGGATGGCCAGCAGCGCCTTGTTGGCGGTGACCACATCCTTGCCACTGGCCAACGCTGCTTCGACCGAGGCTTTGGCAGGACCGTTCTCGCCACCCATCAATTCGACATAAACGTCTATGTCGTCGCGTTTTGCCAGTGCAACCGGATCGGTTTCCCAGGCATAATCCGACAGATTCACGCCACGGTCCTTGTTCGGGTCGCGCGCGGATACAGCCACGATTTCAATCGAACGGCCTGTGCGGGCCTGCAACAATTCTGCATGGCGGCGGACGATCTTGACGACACCCACGCCGACCGTTCCCAAGCCCGCAATTCCCAGCCGCAGTGCCTGTGTCATGTCGTGGGTCCTCTTCCGCTCGAATTCTTCTGGTGTCGGATGCTTGTCCAATCAGCGCTGCCTTAGCGGGTTCAGGCCAAGGGTGCAATCCGTCACCGGGGGATAGTGGGGGTGATTTATGACGCGTCAGTTGGTTTGCGCGTTTTGTAGCGCCTGCGCCTTTTGGGCCAAGGTATTGCTGCGTTGTGTCAGTTCGTCTTCGACGGCTGCCGCCTGATGGATCGGGTCCACCGGTGGCCCTAAGGTTTCCTGCAACGGAATAAGGCGCGGGTAGGGGGCGGATCTGACTGCAGCCGGTTCGCTGCCTTCCAACTCGGGAATGTCCGCACAGGCGGCGCAAAATAGAATAAGGGGCAAAACAGGCAGCAGTTTCATGTCGCAGGCTTTTCGGTCTTTGTTGCCCCATCGTGATGCACGTTTTGACGACATCGTTCAAGCGGGGTTCTATATGAACATCTGTTCATATACTGTAGACCCATGGCACGCACTCAAGGCTCACATTCCGACATAACCGGCCCACGTATCCGCAAGGCCGCGCTGCACCTGTTTGCGCGCTATGGGTATGCCGCTGTCTCGATGCGGCAGATCGCAAAAGAGGTCGGCGTGCAGGCAGGCGCGCTTTATAACTATACGCCTGACAAACAGAGCCTTTTGCACCGGTTGATGCGCGAACACATGCAGGACCTGCTTGAGGCGCTTGATGCAATGGGCCGTTGCGACGACGCTGAAGACGCCTTGCGCCAGTTTATCGGCTTTCACATCCGCTTCCATTTGCAACGCCCCGACGAAGTTTTCATCGCCTATATGGAGTTGCGCAATCTTTCGCCCGAAAACTTTGCTGAAATCGAAGACTTGCGGCGCCAATACGAAAACGTGCTGGAAAGCATCCTTGACTCAGGGCAGCAGGCCGGACAATTCGCAATTTCGGACACGAAGATTGCAACGCTGGCCGTGATAGCCATGCTGAACGGCGTGATGACCTGGTACCGTTCGGGTGGTCGCCTGTCACTGGACGAAGTCGAAGAGATCTATTGGAACATGGTGCACAAGGCTGTGACGGCCTGACAGGGTCAAACCGTCACGCTGTTAGTGCGCGGGGCGAATGAACGTGCCATTGCGCAGCTCGCGAAATGCCTGTTCCAGTTCGGCCCGCGTGTTCATCACGATGGGGCCATGCCACGCGACGGGTTCATTGATTGGAGCCCCAGAGATCAGCAGGAACCGCACACCTTGGGGGCCAGCCTGAACGGTGATTTCATCGCCCGTGCCAAAACGGACAAGCGTGCGATCCCCTGACATGTCGCGGATATTGACCTCTTGCCCGGCGATTTCCTTTTCCAACAGCACACCTGTCGGCTGCGAGGCATCGGCAAAGGCGGCCTGACCCTGAAACACATAGGCGAAAGCACGGCGATACGTATCGATCCGGAGAGTTTTCTTCACACCCGCCGGGACAGAGATATCCAGATATTGCGGGTCAGCAGCTATCCCGTCTACGGGTCCAGTCTTACCCCAGAAATCACCTACGATCACCCGCACTGTCGTGCCATCGTCATCGGTGATTTCGGGGATATCCTTGCTTTGGACGTCCTGATAGCGCGGGGCGGTCATCTTCTGGTCCGAAGGCAGGTTGCCCCACAACTGGAAGCCGTGCATCTGGCCTGAGATGTTGCCGCTTGGCATTTCCTGATGCAGGATACCGGATCCGGCGGTCATCCATTGCACATCACCGGCGCCAAGCGTGCCGGTGTTGCCCAGCGAATCCGAATGTTCGACCGTGCCGGTCAGGACGTAAGTGATCGTTTCGATCCCCCGGTGCGGGTGCCAGGGAAAACCGGCCTGATAATCCTGCGGGCGTTCATTTCTGAAATCATCAAACAGCAGAAAGGGATCCAGTTCGGACGGGTCCTGAAACCCGAATGCGCGGTGAAGTTTCACACCAGCCCCTTCCATTGTGGGGATGGCTTTGCGTGTTTCCAACGTCGGTCTAAGGGACATGTTTGCCTCCGTTTCATCCGGGCAGCATGTAATCTCTGCGCCACAGCAGTCAATTTGCACAAAATAACCGGACCTGTGCGAAATTGTTTTGCAGCCAAACCCCTGTTGTTTCCGGCGCAAAATGGCTAGATCGAAGCGGATCAGACAGGAGACATCCATGCAGGACGACGTGTTGGCAACGATTCAGGCCTCATCCCCCAGACGATGGACCGGGGTAGGGATGCTGACAACGGTTGGAATGCTGGTTACTTATGTCGCGCTGGCATCGCCGCCCGAACCGGTTTGGCAGGTGTTTCTGTTTGTCGTTGGCGGTGCATCGCTTTGGCTGGCGCTTCGGGTCTGGCGCGCCACAGAAGACTGTATCGAACTGACCCGGACCGAGTTGCGAACGGGATCGGGTCAGGTCATCGCGGAAGTGGCCGATATTGAAACGGTGGATCGGGGTGTATTCGCGTTCAAACCGTCAAACGGCTTTCTGGTCCGTACGCGAAACAAAGCGGCGAACCGCTGGGCTCCGGGATTGTGGTGGCGGGTAGGTCACCGGGTTGGCGTTGGCGGCATGACATCTGCCGCCGAAGCCAAGTTCATGTCCGAAATTCTATCCGCTATTTGTGCAGACAAACGGGGTCCTGGATAAGTTACACGCAACTTCGTTGGTAAAGCGGGGACGGGTGAAGATGAAGTTCTCAAAAGTGATACCTGTCGCAAAGTCCCAACCCGGTCTAAACGTGGGGATGTATTCATTCGACGTTTCGACCAGAATAACCGTGTCCTGATTGGGCATTGGCGGCAGGCGATCCTTGATTTCATCGATGCTGTTGTCGTCCCATTCATTGTCAAAGCCGCGAACGGTCGACCAGCGAACATAGTGGCGTTCATCGTCCTCGTCGTAAACGATCAGCGACACACGCATTTTCACGTCTGACCGGTTATTGATCATCTTGCCCGCCAAATCGTGCAGCGAGTCGATATACACATCGGTTACGGCATCCGTTTCACGCGATATCAGGTCGCTGATTGTGTAGGCTGCCTTGAGGTTTGACGCACTTTGACGAAATCCTTCAAAAGCCGTGAAGGTGAACGTGATTGTCCAAAGCATCAACGGGAAAATCATGAGGGCTTCTACGGTCAGAATGCCGTTTTCATCATTCTTGAAGGCTTTGGCACAGTTCTTCAATTTTCTGAGTGCAGACATGATCTTACAGTGGCTCCTGTACGAATGCTGTCGTCGCGGTCACCACATAGTGACCGGTTTCATCCGGGACCAGCTTTGCAATGGCGGAAGCCTCAAGAACCGGATCGATACGCAGACAGGCCCGCAGGATCATCAATTCATTGGATAAGCCATTGTCAAACTTGAACACCTGCAATGGATCGGCCTCTTCAGAAGTATCAGTGCATTCAACTTTTTCTGGAAGATTGATTCCTTCAAACGCATTCTGTTTGATCATTTGCAGCCGCAAATTACCGCTGCAATCCTTGATGCCGGAAACATCGCAAATCTGATCCCTGATCTTGTCGTGTTGCCAGTCAGTGCCGGTACCCAGTCGAATATCCCGTACGACCAGATCGACCCCACGCTCCAGTGCAGCATGTTTCATTGTGATGATCGACAGCTCGGCACCGGCCACAAGAAGCGCCAGGAAAAACGGAATGAGCATGACAAACTCAATTGTCGCATTTCCGGCCTCAGAGTGCCGAAATAGACGGAGCTTCAAGAGTTTTTTGCTGATCATTGGGTTAGCCTCAGCTTGCGGATCGACGATGCGATGGATTCAAAGGCTTTCTCAAGGTTCAGGCCACTTACGTCATAGACGTGGCTGTCAGAGCTGGCACAGTCTTTGAGGGTCCTGTATCCGCTTCTGGGCGCTTCGAATGCGATACCGTAAACGATGATACCCTGATCTTTGGCCGCATCACAAATGTGTTTGGTGCGCTGGTTCTTGGCCGACGTTTCGACTTTCGCGTAGGCCTTGGAATACCATTCTGCCCAACCGCTGGACTGCCAGTAATAGTTGTACCGTGCGTTCCAACGCAAGGACGCTCGGTTAAACAGTTCGGGATATGTCAACCGAACCGCAGTACCGCGTTCTTCGTTTTCAGAAGTCTCAGGTTCCGGGTTTCCGAAGGGATGATCCGCCCAAACACCTCGAATTCCATTCTCGTCTACGTGTTGAGGCCAGAAAAAATTCGGACGACCCTGAGAATGGTACACGGTGTATTCATCAGCTTCCGGGTTGTACCAGACGTCTGACATACCTTCGCGCAGCGATGGGTTAAGCATGTATTGATCGGTGTTCTGACCATCGGTCATAACAATGGCGATCTTCAGAACGTCGGTGCCATAGTCCGAGGGACGGACCGAGAATTTTGATGGCACAATTGTTGTACCTGCATAGGATGGATCCTGTTCCAGTGACAGGTCGCGAACAATTCCGCGCATGCTCGGGTCCAGTAGGGCAGTGCCCCACTTCATCCCAATATCAATCGACGTGTTCCCACCGGGGGTGAGGGACGCAATCTGGGCAAGCAATTTGTTCATATTGTCGGTGACAGGGGTGATTGCACTCCCTGCGCGGACCGGACAAACAGGCAGGTCGATTGACCCTTCAGAATAGGTGAAAGGATCGAAATGGGCGGTACGTTCCAGCCTGTCATCCCGTTCCAGATCAGAATCGCTGTACTGCTCTGGAATGAAGTTTACGCAGTGCGAATAACTGTGTTCCTGCGTGACATTCGTGAACTTGTCCAGGATTGATGCTCCTGCGCTTACCTGCGTTGCGTAAGGAACAATCGAGATTGAAATCTGCGTTTCGTTCGGTTTGTCTAGCATGAGCCTTACAAATTCCGATGCAGCTTCTTTGAGAACTGCGATTTTGGTCTTAGATGGCGTGGCGGACGGATAAGACATGGAACCGGAGATGTCGAGAACCAGCGAGATTTCGACAGCGCCAATGGATTCTTCGGCCGTACTACTTGATTTCAGGTTCAGTTTAGGAACGCCGCCATACCGCAGGTAACGCGTTGTTAGAACAGCCTCAGCAGTTGCAGACACTTTCTTGGAGCCAAAACCTTCAACAACTGTCGTAACGGCGTTCAGATTGCCCAGCCCGGCCTTGTCCATATAGGAATCGACAACCGTCTTGGCGGGAAGGTCCTGGTCGAGGTCTGCGGCTGCTAGCACAGCACGGTCCAGTGTGGATTGCAGGCTGGCACGGTCGCGCTCATACTTCATGACATCCATGGACATGCCGGTAATCGCCAGCATCAGGACCACCATAAACAATACGAAAATGGTGAAGACGCCATCTTCGTTCCGAGCGAACTGCTCTAACTTGAACGTTTTGCGCTTCGGTTTCGAGCCGTCGTTACAAAGCAAGGAATTAAGCATTCTGGTTACTCCGCTTCACACGTCGAATTCGTGCGTCAAAGAAAAAGAGATTTGGGACAAAGTTAATTTTCAAACGTGGCGTGAATTGGGCGAAAAAGGCTTGGTTTTGGCCTTTTTACGCGCCCGAGGGGTATAATTCGGACCGTTTCAGGTGATCTGTCGATGAAATGAAAACAATTCGTTAAGGAGTTGGCCGATCTGAGCGACTCACCCTGGGGCAACTAAGCATGCGTTCATAAAATGATTAAAAAAAGTGCATTGTTTGATTGCAGCATGCCGCCAGTGGTGCGACAAAACGTCGTGACGTATCGTCATGTACCGCTACGGAGGATTTTATGACCGGCATCAAAGAACCCAGCTTTCGTGAAAGTGTTGACCTGATGTTCAACAGGGCAGCCGCCCTTATGGAGCTGCCGCCGGGGTTGGAGCAAAAGATCCGTGTCTGCAACGCAACCTACACAGTTCGATTTGGCGTTCGGTTGCGTGGTGAAATTCATACCTTCACCGGCTACAGATCTGTCCACTCGGAACATATGGAGCCGGTCAAGGGCGGTATTCGATATGCCACCGCAGTGAATCAGGACGAAGTCGAAGCCCTGGCTGCGCTGATGACGTATAAGTGCGCGCTTGTCGAAACGCCGTTTGGTGGCTCCAAGGGGGGGCTTTGCATTGATCCACGAGAATATGAAGAGCATGAGCTGGAACAGATCACGCGGCGATTTGCGTATGAGCTTGCAAAGCGAGACCTGATAAACCCTTCGCAAAACGTGCCCGCGCCCGATATGGGCACCGGTGAACGTGAGATGGCCTGGATCGCCGACCAATACGCGCGGATGAACACAACGGATATCAACGCGCGCGCCTGTGTCACCGGCAAGCCCTTGAATGCGGGCGGCATTGCCGGGCGGGTCGAGGCGACCGGACGTGGCATCCAATATGCGCTGCGCGAGTTTTTCCGCCACCCTGAAGACATTCAAAAAGCAGGTTTGTCGGGCAAACTGGATGGTAAGCGCATTATCGTGCAGGGGCTTGGCAATGTAGGTTATCACGCAGCCAAGTTCCTGAGCGAGGAAGATGGCGCGCGCATCACCGGAATCATCGAATGGGACGGTGCACTATTTAATCCCGACGGCATTGACGTCGAAGCCGTGCGGCAGTGGATTGTCAAACACGGCGGCGTAAAAGACTATCCCGATGCGACCCATTCCGCTGAAAGTGCAGCAGTGATGGAGGCCGAATGCGACATTCTGATCCCGGCGGCTTTGGAGGGTGTTATTAACCTGTCGAACGCCGATCGGATCAAGGCGCCGCTGATTATCGAAGCTGCCAATGGTCCGGTTACCGCTGGCGCGGATGAAGTCCTGCGCAAGAAAGGCACAGTGATCATCCCCGACATGTATGCAAATGCGGGCGGTGTGACGGTGTCTTATTTTGAATGGGTCAAGAACCTTAGCCATATCCGCTTTGGCCGGATGCAGCGTCGACAGGAAGAATCGCGTCATGAACTGATCGTCAGCGAGCTGGAAAGGCTGGACCGGTACCTGGGCGATGCATGGTCGATGTCGCCGGACTTTAAGGCCAAGTACCTCAAAGGCGCGGATGAGCTTGAGCTGGTGCGCTCGGGTCTCGATGACACAATGCGCATTGCTTATCAGTCGATGCGTGAGGTTTGGCACAGCCGTGATGATGTCGAGGACCTGCGCACGGCGGCTTATATCGTGGCGATTGACCGTGTTGCGAAAAGCTACCGCGCCAAAGGTCTCTGAATCAGACAGGCGGGGTGATCAATTCGCCCCGCCTGCATCGGCTGCGGCTTGAATGTCCATGACAGCCCGTTAGGTTGACGGGCAATCTACGTCAAAGAAACGAATCTCCGGAGAATTCCATGTTGCGTATCGCTTTTGTTGCGGCTCTGTTGGCCACCCCTTTGGCCGCTCAGGAAACCAAGGAGCAAAGCTGCAAGTATCAAGCAGATGTGGTGGCAGCGATCCAAAAGGCGCGGCTGGACCGCGTAAAAGAACGCGATGTGGCGCAAGCCGTGGCGGATAGCGGCCCGACATGGCCCGAAAACTACAATGCTGCAATCCCGCTAATCACGCCTTGGGTTTATGAGCAAAAGATGCGGGACGTGCGCAAAAAGGATCTGGGCGCCGCTTGGCTTGAGCTGTGTTTGCAGCAATAATCCACAGCCCGGACATTTCCCTGTGGACAACCGCGCGCCATCCCCTTGGCGCGCGTTCCTGTTTCTGTCAGGTTTGACTCATGTCATTGCCCCCCGGATTTCTGGACGAATTGCGCACGCGGCTCAGCCTGTCTCAGGTTGTCGGGCGCAAGGTCATGTGGGATCAACGCAAGTCCAATCAGGGCAAAGGGGACATGTGGGCGCCTTGCCCGTTTCATCACGAAAAGACGGCCTCATTCCATGTCGATGATCAGAAGGGGTTTTACTACTGCTTCGGCTGTCATGCCAAAGGGGACGCGATCAGTTTTGTGAAAGAGACCGAGAACGTCTCGTTCATAGAAGCAGTCGAGATTCTGGCCCGCGAAGCCGGGATGCCGATGCCTGCGCGCGACCCGAAGGCGCAGGAAAAACAGGACCACCGCACACAGCTGGCTGATGTGATGGAACAGGCGGTGCAGTTCTTCCGCCTGCAACTCAAGACCGGGGCAGGAGCCGCCGCACGAGACTACCTCGCGCGCCGCGGGTTGAACGCGCAAGCGCTGGACCGGTGGGAGATTGGATTTGCTCCGGACGATTGGCAGGCACTGTGGGACCATCTTCGCGGCAAGAACGTGGCCGAGGATATGATCCTTGGGGCCGGGCTGGCCAAGCCTTCAAACAAAGGCAAAAAGCCCTACGACACCTTCCGCAACCGCATCATGTACCCGATCCGCGACCAGCGCGGGCGTTGTATCGCGTTTGGCGGCCGTGCGATGGACCCGAATGACAACGCGAAATACCTGAACTCACCCGAGACCGAGCTGTTCGACAAAGGACGCAGTCTTTACAATCAAGGCCCGGCACGACAGGCGGCAGGTAAGGGTCAGCCGCTGATCGTGGCCGAAGGTTATATGGACGTGATCGCGCTGGCCGAAGCAGGTTTTGGCGCGTCGGTTGCCCCTTTGGGAACGGCCATCACCGAACATCAATTGCAACTGCTGTGGCGGATCTCGGACGAGCCGATCATTGCGCTGGACGGCGACACAGCAGGTCTGCGCGCTGCGATGCGGGCGGTTGATCTGGCTTTGCCGCTGCTCGAAGCTGGAAAGTCGCTGCGGTTTGCCCTGATGCCAGAAGGCAGAGACCCCGACGACCTGCTGCGCGCCGAAGGGGCAGGCGCTGTGAAGGCCGTGCTGGATGGTGCCATTCCGATGGTCAAGTTGCTTTGGCGGCGCGAGACCGACGGCAAGGTGTTCGACAGTCCTGAACGTAAGGCGGCTTTGGACAAGTCCCTGCGCGAGAAAATCAAGCTGATCCGCGACCCATCAATACGGGCGCATTATGGGCAAGAGATCAAGGACCTGCGCTGGCAATTGTTCCGCCCGCAACGGCAGCAGCAATCCCGGCAATGGCAACCGCGCGGCAAATGGGTGCCGCCAAAACAGCCTGCCACGCCCGGCGCGCGGTCCTCGTTTCTGGCCTCGTCCGAGAATGCCGAGATTCAACTGCGCGAAGCGGCCATTCTGGCGATTGCCGCGCTTAACCCCCAAGTCGTCGTGCAGTTCGAACAGCAACTGGAAGAGATGGAATGCCGCGATCCCGATCACGCCGCATTGCGAACTGCAATCCTGCGCCACGCGATCGATGACCCGGACAATCTGAAGGACCATATTGCCGAAACTATAGGGCCAGAGGCCCTTGAAAACCTGCTGACCCTTCGCCATGTCGCCGTAATCCCCTGTGTGTTCAAACCAGGCGACGTTGAGAAGGCCGAGATGACACTGGCCGAAGAACTCGCGAAAATCAAAGCGCTCCGGGGGTTGGATGCTGAGATTGCCGAAGCCGCCGAGGAGATGTCCGATCTGGCCGACGAGGCACTGACATATCGGCTGGCGCAAGCGGCAGAAGAACGCAACCGGACAAGCCGAAGCCAGAATGAAGACAGGGCCATATTCGACATCGCCGACAACGGGGCGCGAATCAACCGCGACGAGAAAGACGCGTTCGAGGCGATTATGTCCGGCATCAAATTCGAGCGGAAACGCCGGTAAAATGGTGTTTTCGTAAGGCACTGGAAAAGAAAAACGGGTAAACGGGTGGCCGAATCACTTCTACGCGCTAATGATTCGGATCAAACGAATCACCCATCCCTGCAGGAGCATTGAATGGCCGCCAAAGACACGACCGAAGATCGCAAATCCGACGAGCAGGACCAGGAAATCTCGCTGGACATGAGCCAGGCCAACGTCAAGAAGATGATCGCCGAGGCCCGCGAGAAAGGTTACATCACCTACGATCAGCTCAATCAGGTTTTGCCGCCCGATCAGGTCAGCTCGGAACAGATCGAAGACGTTATGTCTATGCTGTCCGAGATGGGCATCAACATCATCGAAGATGAAGAGGCTGAAGAAGAAGAGAACAAGGGCTCGACCGAACTGACGACCACCGAAAGCAACCGCGAGGTTGCGTTGGCCGGGGCTGCCACCGAAAAGCTGGACCGCACCGACGACCCCGTTCGCATGTATCTGCGCGAGATGGGTTCGGTTGAACTGCTGAGCCGTGAGGGCGAGATTGCCATCGCCAAGCGGATCGAAGCAGGGCGCAACACCATGATCGCTGGTCTGTGCGAAAGCCCGCTGACCTTCCAGGCGATCACCATCTGGCACGACGAATTGCTGTCCGAGGACATTCTGCTGAGGGATGTCATCGATCTGGAAACCACGTTCGGCAACCAGTTGGACGAAGACGGCGACGCGCCAGTCGTTGATGCGTCTGCCGTGCAGGCTGCAAAACCTGCAAGAGAGGCCGGGCCGGAACTGGATGCGGATGGCAACCCGATCACCAGCGACGACGATGATGACGAAGACGATCAGGTCAATATGTCGCTGGCCGCGATGGAAGCGGCATTGAAGGATCAGGTTCTGACCACTCTGGAACGGATCTCTACCGATTTCGCGATGCTGTCTGAAATGCAGGACAGCCGTATTTCGGCCACCCTGAACGAGGATGGCACGTTCAGCGAAGAGGACGAAGCGACTTATCAGAAGTTGCGGGCCGAGATTGTGCAACTGGTGAATGGTCTTCACCTGCACAACAACCGGATCGAAGCTTTGATCGATCAGCTTTACGGTATCAACCGTCGCGTTATGGCGCTGGACAGCTCGATGGTGAAGCTGGCCGATCAGGCGCGGATCAACCGTCGCGAGTTCATCGACGAATACCGCGGCCGCGAACTTGACCCGAACTGGCTGGCCGAGATGGCGGAAAAGCCGGGTCGGGGTTGGCAGATGTTCATCGAACGCTCGACCGCGAAGGTCGAAGAGCTGCGCAACGACATGGCTCAGGTCGGCCAGTATGTGGGTCTGGACATCAGCGAATTCCGCCGCATCGTTCAGCAGGTCCAGAAGGGCGAAAAAGAGGCGCGGCAGGCCAAGAAGGAAATGGTCGAAGCCAATCTGCGTCTGGTGATCTCGATCGCCAAGAAGTACACGAACCGCGGCCTGCAATTCCTTGATCTTATTCAGGAAGGTAATATCGGCCTGATGAAGGCGGTAGACAAGTTCGAATACCGCCGCGGCTATAAGTTCTCGACCTATGCAACGTGGTGGATTCGTCAGGCGATCACGCGTTCAATCGCGGATCAGGCGCGCACGATCCGCATTCCGGTTCACATGATCGAAACGATCAACAAGCTGGTCCGGACCGGCCGCCAGATGCTGCACGAGATCGGCCGCGAACCGACACCCGAGGAACTGGCCGAAAAGCTGCAAATGCCGCTTGAGAAGGTTCGCAAGGTGATGAAAATCGCCAAAGAGCCGATTTCGCTGGAAACGCCGATTGGTGACGAAGAAGACAGCCAGCTGGGTGATTTCATCGAGGACAAGAATGCCGTGCTGCCTCTGGACAGCGCCATTCAGGAAAACCTCAAGGAAACCACCACACGGGTTTTGGCCTCGCTCACCCCGCGCGAAGAACGTGTGCTGCGGATGCGTTTCGGCATCGGTATGAACACCGACCACACGCTGGAAGAGGTGGGTCAGCAGTTCAGCGTGACCCGCGAACGTATCCGCCAGATCGAAGCGAAGGCGCTGCGGAAGCTGAAGCATCCCAGCCGATCCCGAAAACTTCGGTCCTTCCTGGATCAATAATTTCCAAGGCGCCTCACCCGAGGCGCCTTTTTTCAATCAAGGCGCTCTTCACGATGGCCTGTTCTCCCATCACATTGGCGGGAACGCACAAGGCCCGGACCTCCTGTCCTTCTATATCCGTTCTGTCCACTCATGGGACGGGCCGGGGCGAGGTTTTTCAAGCTGATGACCCCCGGTCTCATGTCCGTATCGGGTGTGCCAATCGTGTCTTGAACGCGCTGGGCGGCTGGCCTGTCCAACGTTTGAAAGCGGTCGAAAATGCGGCCTGATCCGCATAGCCCAGCGAATAGGCGATTTCGGACAAGGGCATTTCATTCTTGATAAAGGTCTGCGCCAGGTCGCACCGCAGATCGTCGACAACATCGCGATAGCTGGTGCCTTCATCCCTGAGGCGCCTGCTGAAGGTTCTAAGGCTCATCCCCAGATCAGCCGCGACGCTTTCGGCCTGCGGGATTGTGCCGGGCAGGGAACGGGTAACCAGCCCTTCGACCTTGGAGCGGGTCAGATGTTTGGGCGCACCTCTCTCAGAAAGCAGGCGATCTGCATATCCCAGCAAGTGCTCTCTGAGTTGGGGGTCATATGTCGGCACAGGCAGGTCCAGCGCGGAAAGTGGCAGGATAATCTCGAGGTTCTCAGCCCCAAAGGTCACAGGAAAACCGGCAAGCTTCTCAAATCTTCGGGCGTGGTCGCCGACCCTGTGCTGAAACCGAATTTCTATCGGATAGAGATTGACTTGCGTCAGGTTCCGCATTCTGGCCAGGGCAGCAAATATCAGGAATTCGGTGCGTCTGTGATACCGCGCAAATCCGGGGTCTTTCCACTCGGCTTCCAAGGTCGCAAAGTTACCCGCGACGCGCAGGTTAAGCGCGATGGCAGGGTCGATGATGCCGTGAAAGCGCGAGAGGTTCTCCATCACCTGTTTCAGATCGCGGGAATACTTGCTGATATAGGCGGTCACGGTCGAGGCTGACGTAACCTCAAGACCCGTGCGAGCCGCAAACGTGACGTCGTGGGTGGCGTCACATGCATAACGGATAAACAAAGCCTCGCTTTGTACGCTGTAGGTTGAGACCGGCGGCGCGATATCCTGAGGGCGCAGCCCTGCCATCTTCAGGACATTACAGGACATATCGCCATTTCCGGAATAGCGGTCCAGTGCCTGAACAAACAGATGAAGTCGGCCGATATCGACATCCATCGCGAAGCAGTACCTCAAATTTTCAAATACATAAGCGGACTATTACAGAATTCTCTTTCATGATCGACGGTGCTGACAAGTCGATTTCACACAGAAACAAGCCATCGGTGGCAAATTCTCGAAATTTATTGACCGGTATGGACAAGCGTCGCCATGTGCAACGAACCAATTCAGCAATGTTGCCGGGTCCAGACCTTTATGGGGATGAGGTCAGAGCCTCGGGGAAATCACCAGCCTCTGGTCAAGGCTCCCCGGCACGCCCCCATACCTTTCGTACATGTCGCATTGCTTCGCTCAGGTGGTTTTGTCAGGCTGGCTTTAAGTCAAAAATACCGGTGAAAAACCTTGCAAGATGTTTTTGAGAATACAGGGGTTTATGACCAAAACCTGATTGTGTTTGACGGCGAATGCGTGCTGTGTTCGGGGTTTTTCCAGTTTATGCTGAAACGTGACCGGCGCCATGTTTTCCAATTTGCCACGGCGCAGTCCCCGCTTGGGCAAAAACTGTATCGAGATCTCGGCCTTCCCACACAGGATTTTCAAACCAATCTGGTGGTCGTGGATGGCGCTGTTTTTCAGCATCTGGATGCATTTTCTGAGGCGATGCGACAGTTGCGCGCTCCGTGGTCGCTTTTATCAATATGCCGGTTTCTGCCTCGGCCCATCAAGGATCCGGCCTATCGCTTGATCGCACGAAACAGATACGCGTTCTTTGGTCGTTCCAAGACATGTCTGGTTCCCGGTCCCGATATCAGGGCTCGTTTTGCCGAATACGGGTACTAGCGATGGGCGATCCCTTTCTTAAGGCGATAGGATCGATCGAAAGGTTGCCAAAGGCGGTTCGAGTTTTGCACATGAGCGAGGGCTGCTTTGTGGGACGCTGCGACATCGAACGTGGCAAAGGGCTATGGGTTGCCCTTGCAACTCGTCTGGCCGGATTTCCGCGAAGCGGCAAAGACGTCCCCGTTTCCCTGCAAATTGGTGCAAATGGCGAATTCTGGTCATGGGACCGGAATTTCGCGGGCCACAAAACCCGATCAACTCTGAAATATGATACGAAAAGAGAGTGTGTTCGGGAATCTTTCGGCTCGATCTCAATCTGGTTAAAGCCCATTTGGCGAGAAAACGGAATGCACATCAAAATCCTCCGCCTGACCGTGTTTGGCATTCCGATGCCAGCTTTTACCTTGCCGCGATCAAGAACGCGCGAATGGCAGGACAAAGCGGGGCGCTTTCGGTTTGATGTGTCTGCGGACGCGCCGGGACTGGGAATGTTGATCAGGTATCAGGGATGGCTCACGCCGGTTCACGTATCGCACGAGACAGATTAAACAGAACGTGAGCGACCCTGTGCCGACGAAGCTAATGGCCTAACCTTTTTGACACACACAATCAGGGAAGTAATGACAATGAAACATACACGGACATTTGCCGCGATTGCCGCCCTGGCGTTCAGCATTCCCATGGCTGCTGACGCAGCGCCGCACGGGTACCGGACCGAGCCGATAAACGCCACTGACTTCGAGGTTATTCCGCGCGGCGACCAGCGTACCGAAGGATACTGGTGCGCGGCAGCGGATTATGCACGGCGTACTTTGGGCGCGGGCTGGCGCGATCCGATCTACGTGTTGCGCGGGTATGGGCCAAGCGTCACCACAGGGCGTAAAACAGCGGTTCAGTTTTCGATCAAGCCGCCACAGAATGTCGGTGCGCAGCCAAGCAGCTTTGTTTCGGTTGGTTTTCAGCCGGGGTACAGCATATCTGTACAAGGCGCGAATGCCAGGTGTAACTATCGACCGTTCTTTAACGACTGACAAAACGGCGAGACACCGTGAATGCAGACTGAATTTGTAATTCAGACCCAAGGTTCAGGTCTTTACGAGTTCACGGCCGAGTTGACGCATTGGCTGGGGCAGGTGGCGACGGATGGCTTACTGACGCTTTTCGTTCGCCACACCTCCTGTTCGTTGCTTATTCAGGAAAACGCGGATCCCGAAGTTCAAACCGACCTTCGGGCGTTCTTCGAAAGGCTGGTGCCGCCATCCAATCACCCGTCAATGTCGTATCTAAGGCATACTTATGAAGGCCCCGATGACATGCCCGCGCATATAAAGGCTGCGCTGTTGCCTGTATCCTTGTCGATACCTGTGGTGCAGGGTCGCCCATGCTTTGGAACATGGCAGGGGATATATCTGTTTGAACACCGCACGGCACCACACCAGAGACGGATTGCAGCGCACCTGGCCTGACCCTTTATCTAGCGGTTGAAATTTCCGACTACCCAAATCCTAGTTGCTGCCCTATAGTTGTGGATAAGTAAGTCGCAGCGCTTACAAAAAGAGGCGGAACAAGGGACGAGGAGACGGCGGATGCGCTGCCCGTTTTGCGGAAATATCGATACTCAGGTAAAAGATTCACGTCCGGCAGAGGATCACGTGGCAATCCGCCGACGCCGGTTCTGCCCGGCCTGTGGCGGGCGGTTCACGACCTATGAACGTGTGCAACTGCGTGATTTGGTTGTCATAAAGACCAATGGGAAGCGCGAGGACTTCGACCGCGACAAACTCGAACGTTCGATCCGTATCTCGATGCAGAAACGGCCAGTTGATCCTGAACGGATCGATCAGATGATATCGGGTATCGTACGTCGGCTGGAAAGCATGGGCGATACGGATATCCCGTCCCACAAGATCGGCGAGATCGTCATGGAAGCTCTGGCGCGGATCGATACCGTCGCTTATGTTCGCTTTGCGAGTGTGTACAAGAATTTCCAGGCGGCCGATGATTTTGAGGAGTTTGTCCACGAACTGCGCCCGCCGCAGCCACCGACGGACGAGTGAGCGAAACAGATAAGCGTTTCATGGCGCTGGCCCTGTCACTGGGGCGGCGCGGTCAGGGGATGTGCTGGCCAAACCCTGCAGTGGGTTGTGTTATCGTGCGCAAAGGCCGGATTGTCGGGCGCGGTTGGACCCAGCCGGGCGGTCGCCCCCATGCCGAGACCGAGGCTTTGGCGCAAGCCGGGCAGGCCGCGCACGGTGCGACCGCCTATGTAACTTTGGAACCCTGCGCCCATCACGGCAAGACACCCCCCTGTGCCGAGGCTTTGATTGCTGCGGGTGTCGCCCGTGTCGTGGCCGCCGTGGAAGACAGTGATCCGCGCGTCGCAGGGCAGGGCTTTGCCAAGTTGCGCGAGGCCGGAATTAAGGTCGTAACCGGTGTCCTCGCAGAGCAGGCGGAACGTGATCTGGAAGGCTTCTTCCTGAAGACGGAACAAGGCCGACCTTTCGTGACCCTCAAGCTGGCCAGCAGTTTTGATGGGCGGATCGCAACCTCGACCGGACACAGCCAATGGATTACCGGGCCACAGGCGCGTCGTGTTGTCCATGCCATGCGTGCGCGTCACGATGCGGTGATGGTCGGAGCGGGTACCGCGCGGGCCGACGATCCGTCACTGACTGTTCGGGATCTTGGCGTTGAACATCAACCGGTGCGCGTTGTCGTTTCGCGCCATATGGACATATCCCTGATGGGACATTTGGCCCGCACAGCATCAAAGACACCTGTCTGGCTCTGCCATGCGCATCACCCGGACGCCGAGCGCGCGAAAGCCTGGGAAGGACTGGGCGCAAGGCTGATCCCATGCGCGTTGAAAGATCATCAGATTGACGCGGTCGATCTGCTCCATCAATTGGGGCAAGCCGGTCTGACCAGCGTCTTCTGCGAAGGGGGGGCGGCGCTGGCGGCGTCACTGCTGGCCGAGGATCTGGTGGATGAACTGGTCGGATTTGCTGCCGGATTGACCATCGGAGCCGAGGGGCTGGCGGCAGTTGGAACATTGGGGTTAACGACGCTGGACGCGGCGCCAAGATTCGAGCTGATGGAAACCAATAGGGTGGGTGGGGATATCCTGCACCGTTGGCGCAGGGCGTCTGACTAGGTTTAGCGCCACAAGTGCGCATGTGTCGCAAACACGCCCTGAAGTTTTGACAGAACACGATTGAAGGGACCGGTCGGGGCACAAGTGCCCTGCGCCAGACGTTCAACGGCAACCTCGACGGGGCAGGGTTGCCCCGTGACCGGGTCGAAATAGCGAGGATAATCAATCAGGGTGGCATGGACGAGGCCCATCAACGTCGGTCGCGCACCACGCCGGGCAGGAACAGCCCCCAGATCCGTGGTCAGCCCCCAACCCGCATAAAAAGGCGCGCCCAGAGTTGTAACCTTCACGCCGCGCAGCAAAGCTTCGAACCCCAGAAGCGACGTCATGGTCCATACTTCCTGCACGTGCAGCAACAATGATGCGGGGTCTGTTTGGGTTGCAACGATGTCGGCAATTGCCTCGGCATCGATCCTGCCTTCGCGCAAACCCGCTTCGACATCGGGGTGGGGTTTGTAAATCAGGATCGCTTCGGGATTGGCGTCGCGCGCAGCTTTCAGCAGGTCCAGATTGTTGCGAACCGCGCTGGTACCCAACAGGATTGAGGCATCGTCCTCGACCTGTCCGGGCACAAGAATACGATGGCCTTCGGGCAGGGGGCTGGCGGGATTGCCGGTATTGTATTTGCTCAAGCCTGCGGCCAAGAGGTTCTCGATAAGACGCTCTGCGCGCAGGTCCTGATCCGGCCTCAACGTTTCACGCAAAGTGATCAACTCTTCCAACTGGCTGGGTTTTGTCGGGTCGTAATAGATACCGAATTCGTCCGTCACCAGCGACAGTGGCGGGACCAGTGCCGCCCCAAGTCCGCGTGAACGCAAGAACCCGTCTTCGACCCGAACCGCCCCTTCGGTGTTTCTTGCCTGGCTGGCCCAGACCATGTGGGGGTGGTCCGGTGTGCCGGGTTGAGATGCCGTAAAGCGCAGCTTTCCATGTTGTCCGAAGAACTGTTGCAGATGCCTGCGTTTCCACAAGCGCATCCCGGATGCCGTCCAGCCGTTCTTGTCCTGTCGCCAAACGCGGGTCTGTGCCTCTAACGTGTCCAGCACCGTTTCCAGCTCGCACAGCTGATCGCGATAGGGATCGTACCAAGTCGGGTAAAGCAGCATGGCGGCCGCGAACAATTGTGCCCGTGTCAGGCTGCGCTGACGACGCGGAACGGGGCGGTCATCCTGCGTCAGGCCCCATCCTGCATAGAAAGGTTGGCCGAAAACACGCGGTTTGTGGCCAGCCAGAATTGCCTCAAACCCCAGTTGCGAGGACACGGTGTAGACTGCGACAGCCCCTTCAAGCAACGGCCATGGGCTGATCGGGTCGCTGAACTGCGATATCCCGTCTGACAGGTCCTGATTAGTAAAATGCCCCTGACGGTGACCAGCCAGTGTTTCAGGATGCGTCTTGATCAGGATACGCGCGCCGGGGTTTTCCTCCTGCGCCAAGACAAGCATTTCAAGAAACCGGGCGCGGTCCGCTCTGCTTGCTGTTACCGACGCATCGCCGGCCGTCTGATCAATCACCAGAACATAACCCGGATCGGGTGGGTCAAGATCGAGATCGAAGGCGGAGTACTTGCTGAGGTTAAGCTCCCTGATCCGCGTGATCGCGGCGCGGGCACGGTTCAGCAGGGCCGTGTCATCCAGCGGGTGCGTGGCCAGCACTGTTTCAAGTTCAGATGGCGCAGCGGCATCGAAATGCAGGCCGGAACGATCCAGTAACAGCCCCAAAGGGGGCTCGCCATTCCGGCCCGGGTGCAGAGATCTGAGAAAGGCGTCCTCGACCCGCAGAACCGGGGCAGCGTGTTTTTCGGCGATCTTAAGGCCGCGATGTGCTGTCGGGCTGTTACCCCAGACGCCTACGCAATCGCCGTCTTTGGGATATCCCAGACGAATGTCGTAACCCGAAAGCGACAGGATTCGTCTCAGACGTTTCTGGGTCAGAAAGCCGCCGTTATAGACGAACAGCCGATTTTGCCCGCTCCCGGCTGACGTGTCGGGATCGGGCCTCATGCATCAATTGCCGGTTAGGGTGGCAACGTTTGCAACGGGTGTCAGACCGCCTGCGATAAGTGAGATCGATTTGCTCCATTGTGCATAGGGCGCTTCGGTCACGTAGATCGTATCATCGTCCCGGATCACGAAATCGCGTGCAATGAACAGGCCGTTGGGGGCTGTCAGGTTCAGCAGGTAGATCATGCGCTGATCCCCTTTGAGGTCGGCGCGTCCGGTGATACTGCGGGCGACATCCTGACGTTCCTTGCGCAGGATAAAGATACCGGTTGGATCTGAGGATAGCGTCAGCAGACCACCGACCTGTGCCAAGGCTTCCAGTGCCGACAGGTCCTGACTTTCAAATGCCACGCGCGACTGGCCCCCGGTTGCGCCAAGGGCGATATACGATCTGCTGTCCTCTTCCACCAGAATGCGGTCGCCACCGCGCAGGGCGACGTCTAGCTTGGGGTTGCGAAACAGGTCCTCGTACCAAACGGTACCCTTCTGATCGCCCCGGATCAGGGTCACCAGCGCGATGTCAGACGCGACCGAGACTCCGCCCGCCTGGGACAACATACCAAGCAGCGACCGGGTTGGCCGTTCAATCGGATAAATGCCCGGTGCGGCGACCGTGCCCGTCAGCGAGACGGTGGACCCGTCACCAGCGACGCGCCGCACTTCGACCTGCGGGTCCGGCGTTTGTTCCTGAAGCTTGTTGGTGATCAGAACGCGCAGCTGTTCCGGCGTGTTTCCCGCAGCCCGAATCCGGCCTGCATAGGGAACAAAGATAAATCCGTCGCTGTCGACCTGAACCTCATTCAACGCGGTCGCAAGACCGGTTTCGCCGGACAGAAGGCCATCGTCGACGTTTTCCCAGATGGTCAGCCCCAGCACGTCGCCAGGGCGGACGGTATCCGCGGTCAATGTCTGGGCACTGCTAAAGGAGGAAGAAAAACCATACTGAGGAATAGCGGATGTCGCGCGTGTGACGTTGTCATCAACTTCAACGACAAATGCGTTGCCCCCTTTTTGAACTGAACCGGCCAGAATTTCGGATTTGTTCGGTCCGGATTTTGGCAGCTGGCACGCGGCCAGCAGGCCAATTGCAGCCACAAAGGACACGCCCCGAATCCATCGCCTAGGAGAGACTTTCACCGCCCGATATCCTCAGTCTTTTGTAGTTGCGTGCAGATTAGCTGGTAAGTTGCTTAACTTCCAGTCACACACCACCCGTTTCATTCGACGACTTTCAACTGTGTCGTTCGCGCCTCGTTCGTATTCAGAACCGATTGGTAGGGATCGTTGGTGTCCAAAAGCATATCCACGGCGCGGCGCAGCAGCTGACGGCGCCCTCGTCTTGAATAGAACCCGCCGGGTACCTGACTGGTTTCCAGAAGAAATTGCCGATAACAGCGATAGGCTTCGGAATCGGGGCGGCAAGGATCGGCAAAAAACGCCGCGATCGGCTGCTGCGAGACGAAATCGGGTTTGTCATAAACCGAACGCCCGAAAATGCGCAATGGAATGCCCCGCCACAGGACCTGCTGTCCGGCGGTGGAATTCACGGTGACGGCCGAATTCGCCTCATCCAGCAATCTGGCCAGCTTGCCGCCCGGCACATAATGAACCCGGTCGTCGATGCCGTGTTTTCTGGCAATCTCGCGAGCCCGGCGTCGCAACGGTTCGCGATGGTTTTCCAGGGGGTGTTCCTTTACCACCAGCCTGTGATGGGTCGGCGCGCCTTGCGCAAATCCTTCGATTGCCAGCTCAAGAAATTCACACATGCCCGAAAAGCTGGAATGAGCCTTCACCGAGCTGTCATGCCCAAGCTGCAACAGAACGAGGTGGTAGGGGTATCCGCCCCATCTGACCCGCACCGTCGCCACACTTCGCTGAAGACGATGAAAAGGCATCAAAAACAGGCGCTTGAGGTACAATCTGAATTCTTGCGAGACAGGTAATTCCCTGTGCGGTTGAAAGTTTCGGTAGCGGCTGTTCAGAGTCATCACGAACCAATGATAAAGGGCGCCATAGAAGATATGATGCCGCATGTCTCCCCAATGCGACGGGGGCGGCGGCGCCTTTCGGTCGGACAGGGCCATGGCCTGACGCATCTGCTGAACGTCCAGCGTCATCAGCCGGGAATTTCCATTTGACCCGTCCCGCTCATAGGTCACCCACCAGGGGCGCAGATACCCCTCCTCGAATACATGTACGGTAACTCCGCAAGACCGTGCGATTTCGACCGCACGCGCATGTATGGGTCTGGTGTCGCCATATAGTACAATGTCCGTAACAGCTTTTTCAGCGATTAAAGAGGACAGTGTTGCGGGCCAGTTTTCCGGTTTGTCCTGAAACGGGATGTAACTTGCTTTGTCAAACCAGAACGCCTGATCGCCTGCATTGAATCCAACCCGCCAGACCCGAGCCCCCGTCGCGCGCAACATACGCCCCAAGGCCGGGAAAAAAGGTCCGTGCGGGCCCTGAAGGAACAGGAAGACCCGATCATGAGACCTTAAAGGCGGGTGCTGCATCCGAACTGCTCGTATTGTTGTTGTTGCCAAAACTATGCCCGTTTGGTCGGTGTACGGCAAGGCAGGGCTTGCCCGCGCGGCCCGTTGGCCTTACCTCGACGGTGATAGTCAGGCACAGGTTAGGAACTGAGGGTTAACGGAATGTTTACAGGGATCGTCACCGACATGGGCACCGTCGCCGAGCTGGAGCAGCAGGGTGACCTGCGCGCGCGGATCAAGACCGCCTATGACACTGCGGGCATCGATATCGGGGCCTCGATTGCCAGTGACGGTGTGTGCCTGACCGTGATCGCGCTGGGCGACGATTGGTATGACGTCCAGATCAGCGCGGAAACCGTCTCGAAAACCAATCTCGACACATGGACTGTCGGCAAGCGTGTCAATCTGGAACGTGCCCTGAAGGTTGGTGACGAACTGGGCGGTCATATCGTCTCGGGCCATGTGGATGGCGTAGCCGAGGTGATCGCGATCAAGGAAGACGGCGACAGCACCCGCGTCACCCTGCGTGCGCCAAAGGATCTTGCACGGTTCATCGCGCCCAAAGGGTCGGTGGCACTGAATGGCACATCCCTGACGGTCAATGACGTGACAGATTGCGATTTCGGCATCAACTTCATCCCGCACACCAAAGAGGTCACCACCTGGGGTGACGTGCAGGTCGGTGACCGGGTCAATCTTGAGATCGATACGCTGGCCCGTTATGTGTCGCGTCTGGCCGAGATGTCCTGATACGATACGTCGCGTCGGAGCAGACCTGCGCCGTTTGTGGACTGGTCTTTGTGCCCTCAGTGGTCTATTCCGCCGTTCAAACATGCCATGCGAAAGGCTGCCCAATGAGCTTTGAGACACCCGGCCCGGTCGAGGCCCGGCTGCGCGACGCGATCAGCCCGATCGAAGACATTATTGAAGAGGCGCGTGCGGGCCGGATGTATATTCTGGTCGACCACGAAGATCGCGAAAACGAGGGCGATCTGGTGATTGCTGCCGAGTTCGCTGATGCCGAGGCCATTAACTTTATGGCCACCCATGGCCGTGGCCTGATCTGTCTGCCGATGACAGCAGAACGTGTCGAAGCGCTTGGGTTGCCGATGATGGCAGTGAACAACTCGTCCCGGCACGAAACCGCATTCACCGTGTCCATCGAAGCGCGCGAAGGGGTCAGTACCGGGATCTCTGCCGCCGACCGTGCGCTGACCGTGGCAACTGCGATCAACGAGCAGAACACGATGGCCCATATCGCAACGCCTGGCCACGTCTTCCCCTTGCGCGCCAAGCGGGGTGGGGTGTTGGTGCGTGCCGGTCATACCGAGGCTGCCGTTGATATCTCGCGTCTGGCCGGTCTGAACCCCTCGGGCGTGATCTGCGAGATCATGAAACCCGACGGCACCATGGCGCGTCTGCCCGATCTGGTTGAGTTTGCGCAAGAGCACAACATGAAGATCGGCACGATCAGTGACCTGATCGCCTACCGGTCGCGCAATGACAATCTGGTGGTCGAAACCTCGCGTCAGATGGTGACGTCAGAATATGGCGGCGAGTGGGAGATGCGGCTGTTCACCGATCAGACCCACGGCATCGAACATGTGGTCATGATCAAGGGCGACATCACCACACCCGAACCGGTGTTGACCCGCACCCATGCTCTGCACGAGGCCCCCGATATTCTGGGTCTTGGTCCGAAATCCTCGCGCGAACTGCCGCGCGCCATGGAAAAGATTGCTGAAGAAGGACGGGGCGTGGTCTGCCTGTTCCGTCAACCGCGCAACTCGCTATACGCTACGGGTGACGAGGGGCCGCGTACCATCAAACAAACCGGCCTGGGGGCGCAGATCCTGTCCAAGATGGGAATTCAGGAACTGGTTCTGCTGACCGACTCGCCGCAAACCGTATATCTGGGGCTTGACGCGTTTGGCCTGTCCATCGTCGGCACCCGTTCGATTCTGAAGGAAGACTGATCATGGCTGCTCAAGACGAACATGGCGTTCTGCCGACACCGACATTTGACAAGCCGGTCAAGCTGCTGATCGTGGCGGCGCCGTTTTATCGTGCGATTGCCGATAACTTGATCGAGGGCGCGAAGGCCGAAATCGAAGCCGCGGGTGGAACCTGCGAAGTGGTCGAGGTACCCGGCGCGCTGGAAATCCCAACCGCCATCGCTATGGCCGACCGTCAATGCAACTTTGACGGCTACGTCGCGCTGGGCTGCGTCATTCGCGGTGAGACAACGCATTACGAAACCGTTTGCAACGACTCCAGCCGGGCCATCCAATTGATGGGCCTACAGGGCTTGTGCATCGGCAATGGCATTCTGACTGTGGAAAACGACGCGCAGGCCGAAGTCCGCGCGAACCCTAAAAAGATGAACAAAGGGGGTGGGGCTGCTGCTGCGGCCTTGCATCTGATCGCGCTCAGCCGTAAGTGGGGCTCTTCCAAAAAGGGCGTTGGTTTCAAGCCGCCGTCCGAGTCCATCCTTGTGGCGGGCGACAGCAACGGACCCTCGACAGCATGACCAAGACAGACGCGCCGAAACCGGCCAACCAGAAACGCCTGATGAAATCCGCCGCCCGGCTTTATGCCGTGCAGGCGCTGTTCCAGATGGAACAGTCCGGGCAAACGACCGAAGCTGTCGTGAACGAGTTTCTGGATCACCGGTTTGGCGCCGTCTATGAGGGCGAGGAGATGTTGGATGGCGATATCTCGGTTTTCAGGTCCCTGGTTGACAACGCGGTTAACTATCAGGCGGCCATCGACCAGATGACTGACCGTGCGTTGGTGGCCAAATGGCCGATTGCGCGCATCGATCCGACCCTTCGTGCGGTGTTCCGTGCCGCAGGTGCCGAGCTGACCCAAAGCGACACGCCGCCAAAGGTTGTCATCACCGAATTCGTCGATGTGGCGCGTGCGTTTTTTCCGGAAGGCAAAGAGCCGAAATTCGTCAATGCCGTGCTGGATCACATGGCGCGCGAGGCACAGCCCGAGGCATTCTGACGCCTTTACGAGAACCAAATATGCGCTAACCTGAATGTCATAGCGCAAAGAGGTTCGCCATGCCCAAACTGATCCGCCTTTATATCACGCAAGTTGCCTGGGGCTTTGTCATTTCGGCTGTGTTTGTCGGCGTTCTGTTGGCTCTGAATGTCGCAAATCTCCGCCATCTGATAACCAGTTCGGAAATCGGCTTTATCGCTTTGGTGATGATCTGGTTCATGAACGGCATTGTCTTTGCCGGTGTTCAGTTCGCCTACAAGATCATGAGCATGGCAGAAAAGCCGCAAGGCCCGCGCCGGGGGACACCTGTTGTACACAGCTTTGAACCGGCGGTTGCAAAGCAGGAAGCCCGCGCAGGGCGCTGAACTTCCGTGGAAAATGTGGCGGGACCACCAAACAACCGTGTGGTTTGATTCCCGAGGACCTGTATATACAGGTGGGCGCCAGGTAATCAGGCCAGGACCTGAACAGAGCCAGCCCCCTCGGAATTGCTTAAGGCCACCAGAATGCTACCTTTCACAAGAAGGGCAGAACCCGCCACGCGCTTAAGTAGGGCGTATGACGGGTTCGCACAAGGGGTCAGGCATCAACAGTTTCGTGCAATGCCGTGCGCATCTTGCCAAAGTGCTCGTCCCAACCCTTGTCCAGCGCCAGGATCAGGCCAAAGGCATCGGCCCCCTGCGGCAGGCCTTCATGCCGAAGGTCAAGGCGCGTCCCGCCTGCGACGGGTTTCAGGGTCCACTTGACTACGCTCACCGCGTCGCCCATCGGTTTTACGGTGAACGTGTATTCCAGATATTTGGGAGGGTTGGCAACGCGAACCTCACCCCAGATCAACAGGTCGCCGCTTGTTGTGCCAAACATCTCCAGCTTTTGACCGGCAGACAGAGTATTTTGAGGTTTGTGGAACCATTCCGCCAGACGATCCGGGTCTGTAAGATAAGCCCAAACCGTTTCCGGCTCGGCCCTCAGAAAGATCGATTTATTCAGAACTGCATCGGTCATTTCGATTTCCTTTCAACAGCTTCCTTGAGAGAGTTGAGGCGATCGTCCCAGAACTGGTCAAAATATCTGAGCCAGTCCAGAACGGGGGCCATCCCCTGTGGTTCAAGACGGTTAATGCGTTCGCGGCCGCGGGTTTCAACGGTGATCAAGCCGCCGTCGGATAGCACGGTCAGATGTTTTTTGACCGCGGCCCGGGTCATGTCGAACCGGTCTGTCAACTGCCCGATGGTCATGTCTTGAGACGAGAGCAATTGCACAATGTCCCTACGTGTGGGATCGGCCAGCGCACGAAACGCGTTTTGAGTTCGGTTATCCATAAGCAAACCCGGAAGAGATACCATTTGGTATCATATTAATGCGACACCCAAAGGTATCATGTCAAGTACGACGCAGCACTTTACTTTTGTTCCCTAATTGTTCACATTTCTGACATGACTTTAGATCTGCAGCCCGGACAGAAACTGGCGCGTGGCGTCGCACGCCACCTTGCCGCGCATGGTTTTGTTTCTGTTGAAGAATTCGTTCCGGCACGTGGTCTGCGTGTCGATGTGATGGGGCTGGGTCCCAAAGGTGAGATTTGGGTGATCGAATGCAAATCCAGCCGTGCCGATTATCAATCGGATGCCAAATGGCAGGGCTATCTGGAATGGTGCGACCGATTCTTCTGGGCCGTGGATACCGAGTTTCCGACCGATCTGTTACCTGACGAAACGGGCTTGATCATTGCTGATGCCTATGATGCCGAGATCGTGCGCATGGCGCCCGAGGACAAGCTTGCTCCAGCGCGGCGCAAAAAGATGATCCAGAAATTTGCAACAGATGCAGCACGCCGACTGCATGCACTGCGCGATCCGCGCTTGTAAAAAGCTCAGCCTTTGACGGCGAGGGCGGCCTGTATCGCGGCGCGGATCTCGTCTGCGATTTCTTCGGCTTCCTCGGGATCGAAATCCATCGGAATCTCGATGCCGTCGGCTTCGATGAACAAGCGTACCATCCCCTGATCGGTCGGGCCGATTTGCAGGTTGGCCTGTATATCGCGTTCGGTATTGATGCCCATCTGTGCCTCCGAGCCTGAGCGTTCGTGCTAACGCGCACGGGGTTGAGAATCAAGTCACCTTTGCGGTCAGATAAGACATGGATAAAGTGGTTCTCAGAACGTTTCGCCCCGATGATGCCGCGTGGCTGGTTGAACAGCACGGGTTGCTCTATGCGCGCGACGAAGGATTTGATGACAGCTTTGCCCCATTGGTTGCGCGCATCCTTGAGGAGTTCATTGCAGACAACGACCCGTCCTTTGAAAAAGGCTGGATTGCTGAACGGGCTGGACAAAGATTGGGTAGCATCTTCTGCGTGCGCGTGGACCAGACGACCGCCAAACTGCGCCTCTTCCTGCTTGTCCCCGAGGCGCGCGGACTTGGGTTGGGGAAACGGCTGTTACAGACCTGTACAGACTTCGCACGCGAGGCTGGATATCGGGAAATGGTTCTGTGGACCCATGAAAGCCATACGGCTGCCTGCGCGCTTTACAGGGCGTTTGGCTGGGAACTGATCGACAGCAAACCGGTGCATTCCTTTGGGGTCGATCTTGTCGAACAAAGCTGGAGAATTCGGCTTTAATCCTCTTGCATTCCCCCGGCGCGTTCGGTACATCGCCCCTCACGAAGTGCCGCCTTAGCTCAGTTGGTTAGAGCGCTGGATTGTGGATCCAGAGGTCCCCTGTTCAAGCCAGGGAGGCGGTACCATTCCCCCAAAATCGACTGTCCGTGTTCGCACCGCCAAGCGCATTACAAACATAGTGTAGGCTCGAACGCCGGAAAGTCCGGCGCGCTGATCTTTAGCGCGCCAGGTTCAGTTTGAACCGCATTTTCACCCGCTTCGCAGTGGGCAGGTGGCGGTTCAGGCGTTTGTTGATGAGGCCAAAACCCCCGACAATCACCAATGTCAGCAAGATGAAATAGAACGCCAGAATTGGATAGGGGATAAACGGGTTGAACGTCTTGTCCGCGAAATAGCTGGCGTAATAGAGCGCGTCGCCGCGCTGCTGCCAGGCCGGAAAGGCCGAGAAGAAGACCAGCGTGGTGGCGTGGAACAGAAAGATGGCTTCGTTCGTGTAGGCAGGCCAGGCCAGCCGCAGCATGGTTGGCCAGACGATCCGCCGAAACCGCGACCAGCCGGACATACCATAGGCATCTGCCGCTTCGATATCTCCCTTGGGGATCGAGCGCAGAGCACCATAAAAAATCTCACCTGAATAGGCTGCGGTGTTCAGGAACAGCACGATCAGTGCGCCGAGCCAAGCCGAGGTGAAGGCGTCAAACATTGGATAGGTTTTCTTCAGCGACAGAAAGAAGAAATAGGCAAAGAAGAACTGGATAAAGAGCGGCGAGCCCCGGAACAGGAAGATGAACCATTCGGCAGGTTTGCGCAGCCATTTGTTGGTCGAGGCTTTGCCGACGGCCAGTGCAGTGGCCAGAAAGAACCCGGTCGCCAGCGCCATGACGCCGAAATAGATGTTCCAGATCATGCCCGATCCGATCAGGGTGAACTGTTCGCACAGGGTGAAATCGGTCTTGGGCAGCAGGCGCTCCCCAATGCCAAGCGAACGCAGGCCGTAATCCTGAATGGTCTGGATGCAGCTCATGCTCGGGCTCCTTGGAAAGGAGATTGCGTGCGCGAAGGAGATTGCTGTGCAATCGCGTGCGGCACCCGGTTGCGGTCTTGAATGCGGATCATCATGCCGTGGTCTCCTTGCGCAGAAGCTCTCCGCCCGAAGTGGCCTGTCCGTGGGACAATCGCCGCATCAGTTTTTCAAGCCCAAGTTCCGAGAAACGGGTCATGCCAAGGTAGAAGATCAGCAGGAACAGGAAATACCACATGCGCCAGTCGCCATGCGGGTATTGCGTAAATTTCGAGGTTTTGGTGCCGCCCAGTTCGCGCGCCCAATACACGATATCTTCAACACCCAGCAGGAAGAGCAGGGGCGTCGCCTTGATCAGCACCATCCACAGATTGGACAGGCCGGGCAGCGCGTAGACCCACATCTGAGGCACCAGGATGCGCCAGAAGGTCTGGCGGCGGTTCATACCATAAGCTTCGGCCGTTTCCAGTTGCGCATGTGGTACGGCGCGCATCCCCCCGAACAGGACATTGGCCGCAAAGGCGCCAAAAACGATAGAGAACGTGATGACCGCCAGGAAAAACCCATAGGTTTCATGCACCCATTCAGGCGCGGTCCCGAGTGGCAGCTTGGCAGCCTGACAAACAAGGAAATCATTGCCCTGGCGGATTGGGTCGGTCCAGTCCGGGCACAATATCTTATGCCGTGTCCACTCGAACGCCTGATCCAGTGCGATGACGAAAAACAGGAAAAACGCAATGTCGGGCACGCCGCGCACAATCGCGATATACCCTTTGCCCAGCCAGCTGAGCGGGGGGAAATGCGAGCGCGCCGCCATGGCACCTGCAAACCCGAAGCCAAGTGCGACGGGCGCGGTCACAGCCAGCAGGGCCAAAACCTTGATGAAAGACAGGTAGAACGACCAGTGTACGCCATTGGTCAGGTAGCATGAAAACCAGCGGAACGTGCCCAGCGTGTCAGGATCAGCGCAGTACGAGAACATATGGCGTCTTTCCAACGTCTGTTCCGGCTAGGCCGGAATCGGCCCGGTGCCGAGGCACCGGACCGGGATTGGTCAGGTCTTAGTTGGTGACGACCGAACCGTCAGTACCGTATGTGGCGGTGCCTTCACCGAACCACTTGATCAGCATCTCGTTCAGCGTGCCGTCGGCTTTCATCGAAGTGATGGCTTCGTCGAACTTGCCGCGCAGTTCACCGTCGCTTTCACGCAGGCCCATGCCGACGCCGCCGCCCAGCGGAACCGGATCGCCGACAAAGACCAGCTCACCGCCCGATTCCTCGACCAGCGGCACCAGATAGTCGCGGTCGGCCAGAACGGCATCGGCTTCGCCGTTACGGACGGCTGCGATGGTTTCTTCTGGGGTCGCGAACTCAACCAGCGTTGCGCCGGATTCGGCAACGTGACCCGCCTGGATCGTGGCGGTTTGCGCCGCAACGACACCGCCGGTTACGTCTGCCGAGTCAGAGGTCGCAACATAGGCCGAAGCGGTCGGCGGGTAATAGTCTTGGGTAAAGTCGATGACCTCATCACGTTCGGCTGTGATCGACATACCGGCGATAATGGTGTCGTAGTTGCCCGAGACCAGGTTCGGAATGATCGAATCCCAGTCGTTCTTGACCCATTCACACTCCAGGTTGGCGCGTTTGCACAGCTCGTCGCCGACTTCACGCTCGAACCCGTCGATTTCACCTGCATCGTTGATGAAGTTGTACGGAGGGTAGGCGCCCTCGGTGCCCATGCGGATCGTGTCGGCCATGGCGATACCAGCAGTCAGCGCCAGGGCCGCAGTGGACAGAATCAGGTTTTTCATTGGTTACTCCCCAGTTTTGGTTCTGTTCTTGAAGTTAAGCCGCCTGAGTGGCGGAGAGAAAGCCCCGAAGCCGCTCGGATTCGGGTGACGTAAAGATATCTTCGGGCAAACCTTCTTCCTCGATCAGGCCCTGATGAAGAAATACCACGTGGCTCGAGATATCTGCCGCCATTTTCATGTCATGAGTCACGATGATCATGGTGCGCCCTTCGGCTGCCAGATCCTTGATCACCTTGATCACTTCCTGTTCCAGTTCGGGATCCAGCGCCGAGGTCGGTTCGTCGAACAACAGCGCCTGTGGTTCCATGCACAGCCCCCGCGCGATAGCGGCGCGCTGTTGCTGACCGCCGGACAATTGCGCCGGATAGGCGTCGCATTTGTCGCCAATGCCAACTTTCTCAAGGTATTTGCGCGCGCTGTCTTCCACTTCGGCCTTGTCGCGGCCCAGAACGGTCACGGGGGCTTCCATGACATTTTGCAGGATGGTCATATGCGCCCACAGATTGAACTGCTGAAACACCATCGACAGGTTGGTGCGGATGCGCAGGACCTGCTTGGGGTCCGCGGGGCGGCGCCCATGGCTATCGCCCGACCATTTGACAGGTTCGCCTTTGAACAGGATTTCGCCCTGCTGGCTGTCTTCCAACAGATTGCAGCAGCGCAGCAAAGTTGATTTTCCTGACCCCGATGACCCGATCAACGAGACCACGTCGCCGCCATGCGCTGTGATGTCCACCCCCTTCAACACTTCCAGATTGCCGAAGCTTTTGTGAAGGTTTTTGATTTCGATGACGGGAGCGGTTTCTGTCACGGGCAGTCCAGTAGTTTGTGGTGTTGGTGCGGTACTAGGGCCGAAAAATTTGCTCAATGCAATGCGCAATTCGCAAATTCAGGGTCGGAAACTGTCAAATTGACCAAATGCACCCGACAATTTGGCCATCAGATTATCCGCTGGGCGCATGGCGGTGGCGGGGTCGGTACGGACAGGTACTCCTCCGCCGGGATGTCGATCAGCCCCTGAATGTGCAGCGTTTTGCGGTCGTGTTCGGCAAGGTTTTCTATTGCTGCCCGAACTGCGTCTGCGACCAGATCCGCGTTTTGGTCGGGTCCGGTAATATAGGGCAGGGTCGGTGTAGAAGCGGTTTTTGCCAGTTCGCGCAGGCTTTCGCCCAGATCGGTATGTTCTTGCAACATCATCCAGGTTAACGCATCCAGCGCCGCGAAATCTGCCTTCCCCTCCGAGACCGCCTGCGCTGACAGCGCGTGACCGCCTGTCTCCAACAACGACGCGGGATACAGGTTCTCCCGGGATAAATGCGTGATGGGTGCCGCCCAGCCGGATTGGGACAATGCTTCGTTATATGCGAAGATACCGTCAGTCATTCCCGCCAGCGTGCGGTCGTCGTCGCGCCGCGCCACAAAGACCGAGCAATAATGCCCGGCAGGGCAACCGGGCAGGCCGTAATCCGGGGTGCCCACCAGTTGAACACGACCATGCAAGCGTGTGCGATAGGGCATTCCACAGGTCTGTGCCAGCACCAGATCGGGATCAAGCCAAACCTGCCAAACATCGGCGTCTCGGGTCAGCTGTTCTGGCCCGTAACCCAGATTCGTGCGAATCAACCCCCAGAACCGACCATTGGCGGCCTGAACCTCGGGCATGTCGTACATGCCAAGCATGGCTATCAAGATTTGGCGGCCTTTTGCCGGGCCAAAGCCGAATCCACGTCGCTGACCCCCAGCAGGCTGACAACCAGACGCAGCAGCGAGTCCTCCTCACCCGTGCGGTGGCCATCAGCCAGGGCCACTGACCACAGCGCCTGAACCACCGCCAGCCGGTTTTCATAAGCGACTGCTTCCTTGATGGCGCGGGTAAAACGGACCGTGTCGGGGGCTTCAGCCTCCAGATCTTCGGCACGGGCGCGCAAAGCCGCGCTTTCGAATGGGGACAAACCGTATCGTTCTGCCGATATGCGGTCGATGCGCGACATTTCTGAGGCAGAATAATCGTTGTCAGATCGTGCCAGACGCACCAGCAGGGCCGTCAGGGCCAGGCGGGCATCATCTTCGACAAGCGGGTCGGGCTTGGGCTGTGTGAGCCTGGAAAGAAAGTCACTGAACATGGGTAAGATATAGCGGGCGCTTAACTCACATCCAAGCGGCTTTGGACGCGCTCGCGCGCTGCCTGACTGTCATTGTAGCTCAGGCCCATGGCAATGCGGGCTTCTTCGACGATCTTTATCTCGCCCTCGTCCGAACTGCCATCCGCCAGAACGATTTCCCACAACGCGTCAAGGGCTGCCAGCCGCTCTTTCAGATCCGTGGTTTCCCGGATCAGTTTGCCGAACGTATCAGTTTCCGGTGCCGCAGCATGGAGTTTTTCACAGGTGGCACGCACCTTGGCTGCCTCAATCGCGTTATGCTGGTACAGACGGGCCAGTATCTTGTCGATCAGACTGATCTCTTCCAGCTTGTAATCGCGATCTGCCTGCGCGACGCGCACCATCAGAGCACCCAGAGCAAGTTCTGCATCCGGGTCCGGCAACTGTTCATGATGAGGCGGTCTGAGCGCCTTAAAGAACCTTTTCAACATAACAAACACCTAGACGACAGGTCGTGATCGGCCAAGCACGAAATGCTGGTCGCTCTATGGTATTGCGTGTGTCCCAGGCTGAATCAGAGCTGTGCGGCATCTGGTACACACCGGCCAACAATCAATCATAGCCCAATATCCATGGGTTGCAATTTGTGCTGAGGAAACAAAGACCTGTGATTACCAGGTCAGGGCCTCTTTGGCTGCGGTTTGCAACCAGGCCAGCATTTGGCGATAGGGAACCGGACCGTAGCTGATCCGCGCGACCCCCAGTTTTGCCAGGGTGGGCGTATCCGGCGTGCCGGGCAGGGCGATGATATTGACCGGTAAGGCCGTGGATTCGCAAAGCCGGGCGATCAGGGCTTCGTTCTTTAGCCCGGGTGCAAAGAATCCGCTGGCACCTGCATCAGCATAGGCATTGGCACGGGCAATAGCCTCATCCAGCATCGTGTCGTCATGAGTGTCCGTAGCGGCCTTCAGGAAGATATCTGTGCGCGCATTGACATAGGCGGGAATGCCTGCGCGCGCGCAGGCGTCGCACATCGCTTCAACACGTTTGGCCTGAGTGGCGATGTCAAAGAGGCCGTCTCCACCTATGATCTGGTCTTCAAAGTTGAAACCAACAACACCGCAGTCCAGCGCGCGCTGAACGTTTTGCGCGATCCCTTGCGGGTCTTCGGCATAAGCCCCCTCGAAATCCAGTGTTACAGGCAGATCAACCGCTGCAACGATGCGGCGTGCATTGTCCAACGCGGCCTCAAGTGGAATGTTCTGCCCGTCGCCATAGCCCTGCGCCATTGCAACAGGGGCACTGCCGGTCGCGATAGCCTGGGCACCAGCGTCCCGAACAGCGCCAGCGCTGCCAGCGTCCCAGATATTGAACAGAATGACAGGATCGCCTTTCTTGTGAAGGCTGGTAAAGGTCACGGCTTTCTGGGACTGGCTGGTCATCGGAACTCTCCTGTTGTCGCGTATCCTACAGCTAACGCTGTGAAAATGACCCGGCCAGAGTTTTTGCACCCAGACAGGTCACTTTGAGGTGACGGCACAGGCACAGATTGCGTCAGCTGTGCAAAGTACCTGTGACATCCACTGGTTTGAAACCAAGGCCTCAGGCTTCGCCCGCAGCGCCAGAGACGAATTTCGCGCTAAACGCAGATTCGCCAAGACGTTGCAGCAGGCTCAGCTGTGTCTCCAGCCAGGCTTTATGACCTTCTTCTTCCATCAGGATACGTTCGAACAATGTACGCGAACCAACATCACCGACTTCGGCCGCCTGTTGCGCTGCATTGGTGTAGAAATCGACGGCCTCACTCTCGTCTTGGAGATCAGAGGCGAACATTTCTTCCAGCGTGCCCGCTGCGGCTGGGCTTTTCTGAAACGCAAGCTCGGGGGTTCCACCCAGAAACAGGATACGTTCGATAAAGGCGTCAGAATGCACCAGTTCTTCCTGCATCTCGCCCCGCATTTTCTCAGCCAGAATATCAAGGCCCCAGTCGTCCAAAACGTGCGCGTGCAACTGGTATTGGTGCGCGGCAGTAAGCTCCATATGAAGCGCTTGCTGAAGGTTGCTGATCGTTGTTGCGTTGCTCATCGGAAATCTCCTGAAATCGTGAAATGCAAAAGCAGAAAGCCTGCCGCTGCACACAGTTAAGAGGTCAATCCCCACGAAACAACGTGGGGTGACGGTCCGACACAGTCAGGGATCAGACCAGGCGCGAGGTGTCTTTCGCGGCCCGCACAAAATCGCGAAACAGCGGATGCGGGTCAAACGGCTTGGACTTCAGTTCTGGGTGGTACTGAACGCCAATGAACCACGGGTGATCCGCCCATTCCACGATTTCGGGCAGACGACCGTCCGGCGACATGCCCGAAAACTTCAGGCCCGCTTTTTCAAGCTTGTCGCGATACTTGATGTCCACTTCATAGCGGTGGCGGTGCCGTTCCTCGATCTGAGTGCCGCCATAGACCTCGGCGACTTTGGATCCGTCCGCCAATACTGCGTTGTAGGCCCCAAGGCGCATTGTGCCGCCCTTGTCGTCGCCGACCTTGCGCTCGACTTTGTGGTTGCCCTGTACCCACTCCTTGAGGTGATAGACCACCGGTTCAAACCGTTTCTTCCCGGCCTCATGGTCGAACTCCTCGGACCCGGCTTCGGTAATACCCGCAACGTTTCGCGCTGCCTCGATCACCGCCATCTGCATGCCAAGACAAATGCCCAGATAGGGGACTTTGTGCTCGCGCGCATATTGCGCCGCCTTGATCTTGCCTTCGGTGCCACGCTCGCCAAATCCACCGGGGACGAGGATGGCGTGGAAGCCTTCCAGATACGGAGCTGCGTCTTCGGTGTCGAAAACTTCGGCATCCACCCACTCGATCTTGACCTTCACACGGTTGGCCATACCGCCATGGGTCAGCGCCTCGGCAATCGACTTATAGGCGTCTTCAAGCTGCGTGTATTTGCCGACAATGGCCACTTTCACTTCGCCTTCGGCGTTGTGGATGCGGTCGCTGACATCTTCCCATTTGGCCAGATCAGGTTTGGGGGCAGGGCTGATCTGGAAGGCGTCCAGAACGGCCTGATCCAGCCCCTCGCGGTGATAGGCCAGCGGCGCGTCGTAAATGGTGGACAGGTCCTGCGCGGCGATCACGCTGTCCGGACGCACGTTACAGAACAGGGCCAGCTTTTCCCGTTCCTTGGTCGGGATCGGCCCTTCGGACCGGCAGACCAGAATATCGGGGGCCAGACCGATCGAGCGCAGTTCTTTCACCGAGTGCTGGGTCGGCTTGGTTTTCAACTCACCCGACGCTTTGATGTAGGGCAGCAACGTCAGATGCATAAAGATACACTGGCCGCGCGGTTTGTCCTGACTGAACTGTCGGATGGCTTCAAAGAAGGGCAGGCCTTCGATGTCACCCACGGTACCGCCAATCTCACACAGCATGAAATCAACCTCATCCTCGCCGATGGCGATGAAATCCTTGATCTCGTTGGTGACGTGCGGGATCACCTGAATGGTCTTGCCAAGGTAATCGCCGCGGCGTTCTTTCTCGAGCACGTTTGAATAGATCCGCCCGGAACTGACCGAGTCGGTCTTGCGCGCTGCGACACCGGTGAACCGTTCGTAATGGCCAAGGTCCAGATCGGTCTCGGCGCCATCATCGGTGACAAACACTTCGCCATGCTCAAAGGGCGACATCGTGCCGGGATCGACGTTCAGATAGGGGTCCAGCTTGCGCAGACGCACCGAATAACCGCGGGCCTGCAACAAAGCGCCCAAAGCTGCCGAAGCCAGCCCTTTGCCCAAGGACGAAACCACACCACCGGTGATGAAAATAAAACGTGCCATAGTTTTTCGGCTGCTCCCGTGAGACGTCAAAATCAGCTGCCCGGCGGTTCCGAAAAACCGCTGCATCACGGGACTTCACGTATAAAGGATTCGCGCCAAAAGCGCAAGAGAACCGCAAGATGCTGTTGCAGTCCTCTTTCATGTTTCTAGGTTTTGTGGATCAATCCGCCTGCGGGATCAGAGGCGCGTTGTCGTCCTGTGCCGGCGGCAAAAGATCATCAACCGACGGAATCGCCGGTGCGCTTTCCTCGGTCGAAGCCGGTGCCGGAACGCCCAGACGGTCGATTACCGAGCTGCCCGAAGATTTCTGAGCCGCAAGAATGGTCAGCGTGATCGAGGTGACGATGAAACAGGCCGCCAGAATCCACGTCAGCTTGCCCAATGCCGTCGCTGCTGCGCGACCGGCCATGGCACCGCCACCACCCATACCCAGGCCACCGCCTTCGGACCGCTGCATCAGGACAACGGCGATCAGGCCCAGAGCCAGAAGAAGATGGATAATGAGAACGACGTTTTCCATGGTGGTCCTGTACAGCGTGGCGTGTATCGCGTGGTACTTATGCAAGTTTGCCAGCGGGGGCAAGTCAGGAGTTGGCATCAACTTCTTTGATGTATCCCATCACGTCAAAGGGACTGGACAGTGTGTTGATTTGTGACGCAGGCTGCGGCCATGCCACATGACGATCACGACCACCCGCATGCCCTGTTGCCACCTGAACCCGCATTGCGCGTCAAAGCGCTCGAGACGATTCTGACCCGCAAAGGGCTGATCGATCCGGCGGCTCTGGATGAGATCATCGACACTTATCAGAACAGGATCGGGCCGCAAAACGGCGCGCGCGTCGTTGCCAAAGCCTGGAGCGACCCTGCCTTCAAAGCTGCCCTGCTTGAAGACGCCACTCCGGTCGTAGCGGACCTTGGCTACTATGGCCGCCAGGGCGAACATATGGTGGTGGTCGAGAATACACCGGACCGGCACAATATGGTCGTCTGCACCCTGTGCAGCTGTTACCCTTGGCCGCTGCTGGGTATCCCGCCCGGATGGTACAAATCCGACGCCTACCGAGCCCGCGCAGTGCGAGAACCGCGCAAGGTGTTGGCCGAATTCGGCGTCACCTTGCCCCAAGACACCTCTGTACGGGTTTGGGATTCGACGGCCGAGATTCGCTATCTCGTCTTGCCCATGCGCCCTGAAGGCACAGACGGAATGAGCGAAGATGAGCTTGCTGCGCTTGTGACGCGCGACAGCATGATCGGCACGGGCCTTCCCAAGGTGCCATCATGACCCGCGTTCACGATATGGGAGGCCGTTTCGGTGATGGTCCGATACACCCCGAGGCAGAGGACGCGCCTGTTTTTGCCGAAGACTGGCACGCCCGCGCTCTTGCGGTGACACTTGCATCCGGGTTTCTGGGGCAGTGGAACATCGACGTTTCGCGCCACGCGCGCGAACGCTTGTCTCCGAAGGATTACACCCGGTTTTCGTATTATGAGAAATGGATATCCGGTCTGGCCGATCTGCTGGTCGAAAAGGGTGTTCTGACATTGGATGATCTGCGTGGCGTGAGCGGCGACAATCCGCACCCCTTGGCAGACAGAGCGCTCAAGGCCGAAGCGGTGTCCGCTGCGCTGGCCAAAGGCGGGCCTGCGGACAGGCCTTCCAATGTCGCGGCGCTGTATTCTGTGGGGCAAGAGGTTGTCACGGTCCGGCCGACAGCAAATCGCCTCGTGGATGGAGGTCACACGCGCCTGCCTGTCTATGCATCCGGTGCCAGGGGCCGAATCCTGCGCCTGCACGGAACCCATGTTCTGCCCGATTCCAATGCGCATGGGTTGGGTGAGGCGCCAGAGCCGATTTATGCAGTGGCTTTTGCGGCATCAGAACTCTGGGCCGCCACCGAACATCCCGCCGACCAGGTGGTGCTGGACCTCTGGCAAAGCTACCTGGAACCGGCATGAACGACTGTATCTCATACGGAGCCCCCGAGCCGGTTTTTGCTGAACCCTGGCACGCTCAGGTCTTTGCCGTCACCGTCGCGCTGAACGAGGCCGGACGGTTCGAATGGGCGGATTGGGCGGCGCGTTTTTCAGCGACATTGAAACACAATGGGCTTGCCGGGGAATTGGATGGCGGTGACGATTACTTCCACGCATGGCTGGAAACGCTTGAGGCATTGCTGGCCGAACAGGGCGCTGCAAGGCCGAAAGATGTGCTTGATCTGCATAAGGCCTGGGAAGAGGCTTACCTGACCACTCCGCATGGGCAACCTGTCCACTTACGGCGACAGGGTTAGGGGGCTCTGCCCCCGCCGCCCGTTCCGGGCGCCTCCCCCGGGATATTTACAGCCAGGTGAAGCAGGGGATCCACTCTTCATCTGGCTACAAATATCCCCGCCGGAGGCATCGCGCGCGAGCGCGATTTTCCTCTGCGGCGAAATATCGGTTTCCCTGCCGTTTTTGCCCCGCTATATGAGCCGGGTTTGATCACTCAGCACGAAAAGGACCGGATATGGCCAACGTGGTTGTTGTCGGCGCCCAATGGGGCGACGAAGGAAAAGGCAAGATTGTCGACTGGCTCAGCGAAAGGGCGGACGTAATCGCGCGTTTCCAGGGCGGTCACAATGCCGGTCATACGCTGGTGATCGACGGTGAGGTTTATAAGCTGCACGCGCTTCCTTCGGGCGTGGTACGCGGCGGCAAGTTGAGCGTTATTGGTAACGGCGTGGTTCTGGACCCCTGGCATCTGGTCAATGAGATCGCAACCATCCGGGCGCAGGGTGTTGAGATCACTCCTGAGACGCTGATGATCGCTGAAAACACGCCATTGATTCTGCCCATTCATGGCGAGCTGGACCGTGCGCGCGAGGAAGCTGCGAGCAAAGGCACCAAGATCGGAACAACCGGTCGTGGAATTGGCCCGGCATATGAAGACAAGGTTGGGCGGCGTTCTGTTCGCGTTGCCGATCTGGCGGACGAAGCCACGCTGGAGGCCCGCGTGGACCGCGCATTGCAACATCACGATCCGTTGCGCAAGGGTCTGGGTATCGAGCCGGTTGACCGCGACGCGCTGATTGCTCAACTCAAAGAGATCGCGCAACAAATTCTGCCGTTTGCAGCCCCCGTCTGGAAAGTGCTGAACGAAAAGCGCAAGGCCGGGAAACGCATCCTGTTTGAAGGGGCGCAGGGCGCGCTGCTGGATATCGATTTCGGCACCTATCCCTTTGTGACGTCGTCAAACGTGATTGCGGGGCAGGCGGCAACCGGTGTTGGTATCGGCCCAGGCTCGATCAATTTCGTGCTTGGCATTGTTAAGGCCTATACCACCCGTGTTGGAGAAGGGCCGTTCCCGACCGAGTTGGAAGACGCAGACGGTCAGCGTCTGGGTGAACGCGGGCACGAATTCGGCACGACAACAGGCCGCAAGCGCCGCTGCGGATGGTTCGACGCCTGTCTGGTGCGCCAGACCTGCGCAACCAGCGGCGTGAACGGTATTTCGCTGACCAAGCTGGATGTTCTGGACGGGTTTGAGACACTTAAGATCTGTACCGGGTATGAGCTGGATGGCGAACGTTTGGATTACCTTCCGACCGCTGCTGATCAGCAAGCCCGCTGTAACCCGATTTATGAAGAAATGCCGGGGTGGAGCGAATCGACCGAAGGCGCGCGCAGCTGGGCGGATTTACCTGCAAATGCGATCAAATATGTGCGTCGGGTCGAAGAACTGATCGAGTGCCCGGTTGCGCTTTTGTCCACAAGCCCGGAGCGGGACGACACCATTCTGGTGACGGACCCCTTTGCTGACTGATGCGCGAGAAACAGAAGACAGGGTTGAGTTACAAGGCACGCCGGCGCTGGTCGCTGGTGATCCTTGTGCTTGGCCTTCCGCTGTACATCATCGCCGTGGTGACGATCGTGAACTTGCTGGGGCGTCCTCCGATCTGGATCGAACTGCTGGTTTATATCGTGCTGGGCATCCTTTGGGCCCTGCCGTTCAAGTTCGTGTTTCGCGGCGTCGGTAAAGAAGACCCCGATCAGTCCTAGCGCTCGTGAGGTACGTGTAAATGACCCGGCCTGCTGAGTGCCGTGCGGGAAAACGCGTGGTCCTCGGCGCTTTGGTGACGACCGTCTGGTAACAGTCGAAACGCGCGGGCTTTGCCATTCAAGGCTGGCGTATGGTCCAATTGCAAAAGCAAAAAGGCCGGGGGCAAACCCCGGCCTTGCTTGTGAACCTTCCAGTGTGATCAGCCTACGGCACGCTCGTCGTCGGGGCGAAAACCGATCAGGTTGGACGCCGCGAAACGCCCGCCTCCAGCTTTCTCGATTTTACCATCGCGCAGCAACTGCCCAAAAGAACGCAGGCTTTCTTCGCGATTGAACTCGTCCTGTTTCAGCGAACGCACCTTGTTCATCAGCTGCGGGCGCGAAAACTGCTCCTGACCTTCGATGAAGGACAGATAGGCGGCAGCCGCTTCCAGAAGATCAGGCAGCGATTGCGCACCCTGTTCCTGTGCAAACTGTGCAAAACCGCCTTCCTCTGATCCGGTTGCTTCCTGGTCTGTAGTGACGCGACGTGGCAAGACCGGACTTGCGGATGTTCCGTGTTCATCCACGCGCTGCTCGGCCACCAGCTTGAGTGGCGCCGGAGCTTCCGGTGCCGGACGCATGCTGGTTACCTTGATTTCGGGTCGCCGTGGGCTGACCACGGATGCCAGATCGCCGCGGTATTCCCGGTCGGCCGCCTCTTTCGAGCGCGCCTGACCGTCGCGGTCGGCTTCGGTGGCTGCGACGGCGGTGCGCAGGTGCGAATAGGTTTCGCGCGCATCGCTGCTGCTGGGGTCATCCATATGCTCGCCGGTCTTTGCCATCAGGCGCGACATATCCTGATCGGGATCCGCATCGTCAGCCAGTTTTTGGCTCGAACGACCGGACAGGTGCTGTTCGATCTCGGAAATTTCGGTCAACAGGTGCATTTCGTCTTCTGCCGTCAATACACCCTGCGTCAGGTCTTCCTCGACCGGTTCATCGTCGGATTCAATTGCTACGTCTTCAACGTTGAGGATGTTGGGGGCATCTTCTTCGTCGAAATCGTCTTCGGCAACGTCTTCAAGATCAGCGAACAAAGGCTCGGCAGCGGACTGATCCGCCACCGGCGCGTCTTCGATTTCGTCGATATGCAGGGGCTGGGGGGTCAGGGGCGCCTGCAAGTCAACGGTTTCTTCGATCTGAGTTTCAGCACCTTCGGGGATCAGCGCTTCTGCTGTCTCAGCCGCTTGCGGTTCTTCAGCTTCCTGATCCTGCAACTCATCAATCGCAGGTGCCGCGGGCTCTTCGGTTTCCTGGGATTCAGGCTCTGTGGGTTCGGCAAAGTCTTCTGCGCTGAGCGCACCGGCCTCAAACGCAGCGGCCACAGCATCTACCGGGGGGGCGGTATTGGCCAGCAGCGGCGACTCTTCGTCTTCGGAATACTCGGCAGCGGGCACGTCGGAATGAGAGACGACCGCGCGAATGCGTTGCAGTTTCGCCGCGATGCTGTCAGCAGCCGGTGGCGGGGTGTCCGCGACAGGTTCCGCTTCGGCGAACCCGGTCTGCGCGGGGGCCGGTTGCGGCTGAACATGAGTGGGAGTATCGGCAGCCTTGATAGCGGCCGTGTGCGGGGCCGGTTCTTCAGCAGCGACAGGAGTTTCGGTGGTCTGAGTGGCGCGCAGCAACAGGCCGGATTCGTTCTGACGGGCTTCGACGCGCTGTGATGCATCGCGCCGGGCGATGCGGGTCAGCATTTCGGCATCCGGTTGCGGGGGTTCCGAGCCGAAGTAACGGTCATCCGCTGCGAGATCGCGGAAATACTCGGCGATGGCTTTCATCGTTTCAAAGGAATCATCAAATCCTTCCAAAGTGCAGGAGAAGGTTCCATATGAAACGGTTAATACCTTGTTATTCTGTACCATCAGACGCACGTCCTTTACAAACTACGAGAGCCCACTTACCCGGAATCGGGAGCACACGAAGGCTCTGAACTTTATGCATGAACCTATCATTTTGTGGTCTTAATGTGTCCAAATCCGGGAAAAATGGCCAATCTTAGGAAAATCAAGCCAATTGTACGCTCTGCCGATCCAATTGGGTTGTTCGGAGGGGGATTTATCGGATATGGAGACCTGAATCTGGTGCTGAATCGCGTCAATTCGGTCGTTGCCGCCGATGGCGGAGCGGACGTTTTGACAGAATCAGGCCGGATTCCCGATGCGGTGATTGGTGACTTCGATTCGCTGAGCCAAGCGACGCAAGCAAAAATTCCCGCGGATCGCCTGTTTGCCATCCGCGAACAGGACAGTACCGATTTCGACAAGGCTCTGCGCAATCTGCACGCTCCGCTGGTTCTGGGGGCAGGGTTTCTTGGCGGGCGGCTTGATCATCAACTGGCCGTTCTGAATGTTCTGGTCCGACGGCAGGATCAGGCCTGCATATTGCTGGGCGAACGTGAGTTGGTTTTTCACGCACCGCCAGAGATCAAGCTGCCGGTTGCGCCCGGCGATGTGGTCTCGCTGTTTCCGATGCAGTCAGTGACGGGGCGTAGTACCGGGCTGGAATGGCCGATTGACGATCTGGCCTTTCGGCCGGACGGGCAGGTGGGAACGTCCAACCGCGCACTGGCACCTGTCGAGCTGAAGATGGATGGGCCGGGCTTGCTGGTGATGATCCCGCGCGCTGCACTCGATCCGCTTATGCAGGTGTTTCTGTCGGGGCAGACCGGGCGCTGGCCCGCTCGCGCAGAATGACGTACAGGCCTGCGGCAATGGTAATGACGATGCCAACTGCAGCCAATCCGTCGGGCAGGTCGCTGAAGATCACCCATCCGATCAGGGTTGCAACCGGGATTTCCAGATATTGCATCGGGGCCAGTGTAGCAGAGGGCGCATAGCGCAGCGACCAAGTCATCAGCAGATGGGCGACCGTACCCAACACCCCGATCGCAATCAGCAGCCAGTTCAGGTCGCTGGACGGCAGGGTCATCGAGAGCTCTTGAATGTTCATTTGCGTGCCAATCAGAAGGATCGGAGCCAGAAGGACTGTCGCAAATACGCCGGACACGGCTTGCAACGACACCGGGTCGGTCTCTTTCGCGACTTGCCGGGTGACCAGCATGAACAAGGCAAAAACCACGGCAACGATCAGTGGCAGCAACGCAGGTGCGCCCACCTCTGCAAAGCTGGGTTGAATAACCAGCAACGTGCCAATGAACCCGACGATGCAGGCGGCAAGACGGCGGGAACCGACCTCTTCCTCCAGAACATATTTGCCCAGCAGCAGCATGATGAATGGCATGACGAAGGCAATTGCAACGGCATCCGCCAAAGGCAGGAATTGCAGCGCGCTGAACATGGCCGAAATGCCGATGATATGCAGCAGGGTCCGTAGCAGGGTCAGCCGCAGGATGCGTCCGCGCATCCGCCAGGGCCGCCCCGTCACCGCAACCAGAGGGATCAGGATCACCGCTTGCACCGCGAAACGGACCATGACCAGCAGACCCAGCGGTGTGGTCTCGCCCAACAGCTTCGCCATCGCATCCCCCAAGGGCGCGAGCACGCAAAAACCAAGCATCAAGAAGATGCCAAAGACGGGTCTGTCCTGAGTCATGAGCGCGACGCTAACTGTTTCGCGACGCAGAGGGAAGCGCTGTTGTCAGCGGTCGGGCAGGGGCTGAACCTTGGTGTAATCCGGCCCGTTGCAGGTGGGCAGACCATCCTCCAATTTCAGCCATTTCAGCTTTTCTTCATGCGCGACATGCAACGTTGGTTCCAGCGTGTCAGGAGCGTCCAGCGTCGCGACATATAGGTGCACCACATCCGACATGGCGGTTGACCGGAAGGACATCGGCGTGCCGCAATGCGGGCAGAAGCTGCGCTCGACACCAGGAGAGGAGTTAAAGCGCTTGGGCTCTTCACCGATCCACCGCCAATGACCATCGCGAACTCCGAAATACGTTGTCATCGGCGCTGCGCATTGGCGGCGGCAACTGTCGCAATGGCAGGTGACGCATGAAAGTACCGGAGGGTCGACCTCGAACCGGATCTTGCCGCACAGACAATGCCCACGCATGTCGCCCCTCGCTTTCTGTTTCAGCAGTTCGGTACGTTCACAGCCAGACCACCCAGCGAGGTTTCCTTGTATTTCTCATGCATGTCATGGCCGGTTTGGCGCATCGTCTCGATCACCGCGTCCAGCGGCACGAAATGCTGACCGTCCCCGCGCAAGGCCAGCGAGGCGGCTGAAACTGCTTTGATAGCGCCTAACCCGTTTCGTTCGATACAAGGAACCTGAACCAGCCCGGCAACGGGGTCGCAGGTCATGCCCAGATGATGCTCCAGCGCAATCTCGGCGGCATTTTCCACCTGTTCGGGGGTTCCGCCCATCACCGCGCAAAGCCCGGCTGCCGCCATGGCAGCGGCGCTGCCAACTTCGGCCTGACATCCCGCTTCGGCACCCGAGATTGAGGCGTTGTACTTCACCAACCCGCCAATGGCCGCTGCGGTCAGCAGGAAATCCTCGATATGGCTTTCGGACGCGCCCGGTACGTGATCCAGATAATAGCGCAGAACAGCGGGCAGAACACCTGCGGCCCCGTTGGTGGGCGCAGTGACAACTTGCCCGCCCGCCGCGTTTTCCTCGTTGACCGCCATGGCATAGACGCTCATCCAGTCGTTGATCGTGTGCGGCGCGGTCAGGTTCATGCCGCGCTCGGCCATCAGCGCATCATAGATGCCTTTCGCGCGGCGGCGCACTTTCAGGCCGCCCGGAAGGATGCCGTCAGTGGTCAAGCCACGTTCGATACAGGCGTTCATGACGTCCCACAAACGGGCCGATCCTTTCGCGAAACTGTCGGCGCAGCCCCGCGCGATCTCGTTTGCGCGCTTCATCCCGGCTATGGTCTTGCCACTGGATTTGGCCATCTCAAGCATTTCTGCGGCGGATTTGAACGGGAACGGGACCGGGTCGCCTTCATCGGTGTCTTTCCCCTCGGCCAGTTCTTCCTCGGTCAGGACAAAGCCGCCGCCGATCGAATAATACACCTGCCGCAGGATCACATCGCCCTGTGCGTCGGTGGCCATCAGGATCATCCCGTTAGCGTGCCCGGGCAAATTGTTGTCGTAGTCAAAGATCAGATCCGCCTTGGGATCGAAATGAAGCGTCGGCAGGCCTTCGGGCGTGACGGTGTGCGTGCGTGCGATATCGGCCAGCGCGGCCTCGGCCTTTTCGTTGTCATAGGTGTCGGGAACAAAGCCCGCCAGACCCAGAATGGTCGCCCGATCGGTCGCGTGGCCGACGCCGGTGAAGGCCAGCGAGCCGTGCAGTGAACCTTTCAGACCCGTAAATTCAAAGGGGGACGCGCGCATCATGTCCAGAAAGCGCGCCGCAGCCACCATCGGGCCCATTGTGTGAGATGAAGACGGGCCAATGCCCACTTTGAACATATCGAAGACAGATAGGAACATATCAGATAGCCGAGCCTTCCGGGGGATTAGCGTAAGTAGGGGATGTGAAGGGTGTAACGCCCAAACCTTCCGCAGCGATTGCCGAACGGGTGGCGGGGCATGTCTCAAGGTGCAGAAGCACTTTCTGCATATGCGGCGTGTCGGCCAGTTGATACCAGCTGCGGTCAGTACTTACAGGGTACAGGGCCATCCAGCGCATCATGCAGGCGACATAATAGGTCAGAACCGATGGGACACCTGCGCGAAACCACTCAGGCCCGCGTTGCGCCAGCGCATCCAGCAACCGCAGGTGCTGCAGCAACCGGGGTCGGATGCCCGCGCGCAGCGTGTCGGCCTGTGAGGCGTCTATGTATTTTTCAGCGTAGAACAGGATGCGCAGATCCGCATGCAACGTGTTGGACGCGAAGAACAGCCATTTCAGAAATCCGGCGCGTTCAGGATCATCCACCGCCGGGGCCAGTTGACCATGGCGCTCTGTCAGCCAAAGCAGGATCGCCGCAGTTTCAAAGATCGGGCCCTGCGGCGTTTCCAGAACCGGGATCAGCCCGTTGGGATTAAGCGACCGATACGCGTCGCTGTCCTGCTCGTTCTGGCGGCGGTCCACCAGCACGGTTTCATAAGCCACGCCCATCTCGTCCAGCGCCAGCCGGATCACCAGCGAGGCGTTGTCAGGGGCATAATGCAGGCGGTACGGGGTCAACATGCGCGCAACTTACAGCGCAAAGATGTGGGTGTAAGACATGATTGCGACTTTTCCGACAGGAAACGCGTAGTCCTGAGACATCTTAACACCTGTCGGATCGCAAAATGGGGTCGCAGTCGTCTGACGCATTCCCTATAACTCCGTCAGAATAAACTGGGAAAGCTGCCATGACCAGAGATCTGTCGCCAATCGACACCGCGAAATATGTTGCCGCGTACCGTGCCGCCGACATGGTTGAAGACGGGATGCGCGTGGGCCTTGGCACAGGATCGACAGCCGCCTGGCTGGTGCGCCGTCTGGGTGAACGGGTGCGCGAAGACGGACTGCGGATCAAGGGTGTTCCAACCTCGACCCGCACGGCGCAGCTTGCCCGCGAGGTTGGTATCGACGTCATTTCACTGGATCAGGCCGGTTGGCTGGACATGACCATCGACGGCGCGGATGAGTTCGATCAGGACCTGAACCTGATCAAGGGTGGTGGCGGTGCGCATCTGCAGGAAAAGATTGTGGCCACGGCCAGCGACCAGATGATCGTCATCGCCGATGCAGGCAAAGAAGTTGAAACTCTGGGGGCCTTTCCGCTGCCTGTCGAGGTCATTCCCTTTGGCTGGCAGACAACACGCACATTGATCGAGGAAGCTCTGGATACGATGGATGTGCTTGGGACATCCTCGGCGCTGCGCATGAATGGCGAGGCCCCGTTTGTGACGGATGAGGGCAACCACATCCTTGACCTGCACCTCAAGCGCATCGGCAACCCGCGCCAGATGGCGCTGATCCTGAACCAGGTGCCCGGTGTTGTGGAAAATGGCCTGTTCATCGACATCTGCGACAAGGTCGTGATCGGCCATGGCGATGGCCGGGTCGAGCTGCGGGATATCAACGCGGGTACGGTCGCAATGGATCAGCTGCTCAGCGGATCGCGCGATAACCTGTTTTCCGATTTTTCGGACTGAGTATCGTGCAGGTCCCTCCGGCAAGTGGCTATGAAAGTTCGAATTTTCCACGCCGGGGGTTGGCACAGGGTTTTTTACGCCCAGATATCCAGAGAATTTTGCAAGTTGAACGAAGGAACCCGGCATGAGCTTTGACTATGATCTTTTTGTCATCGGTGGAGGTTCGGGCGGGGTCCGCGCGGCGCGTGTTGCGGCGGGTGAAACCGGCGCCAAGGTCGCGCTGGCCGAAGAAGACCGGTATGGCGGCACCTGTGTGATCCGGGGCTGCGTGCCAAAGAAGCTGATGGTCTTTGCCAGCGAATACTCGGGCATGGTCGGGGATGCGCAGGCCTATGGCTGGGACATTCAGCCCGGCGCGTTCATCTGGAACACTTTCCACGGCAAGCTGGTGGCCGAGCTTGATCGGTTGGAAGGGATATATCGCAATATCCTGAAGAACAACGGCGTCGAAAGCTTTGACCAGCGTGCGCGCCTTGTGGATGCCCACACGGTCGAGCTGACCGATGGAACCCGCAAAACCGCCAAACACATTCTGATCGCCACTGGCGGTCGCCCGGTTGTTCCGGATTTTCCGGGCTCGGAACTGGCGATTACGTCGAACGAGATATTCCATCTGGGTAAGCTGCCAGAAAGCATCCTGATCGTAGGGGGCGGTTATATCGCCTGTGAATTTGCCGGGATCATGAACGGGCTGGGGGTCAGGACGACTCAATTTTATCGCGGCGCACAGATCCTTCGGGGTTTTGATGACGAGGCGCGTGGACTGATCAGCGAAGAAATGTGCCAGAACGGCATCGACCTGCATCTGGGCACCAATGTGCTTGAGATGAAAAAGCAAGGCGACAAGATCTGGGTCAAGGCCACCAACGGCTCCGAGCAGAGTTTTGATGTGGTGATGTATGCCACGGGCCGTGCGCCGAATGCCGATAACCTTGGGTTGGAGGCTTTGGGCGTTGAACGCGGTCGTAAGGGCGAGATCATCGTGGATGAATACAGCCAGACCGCCGTTCCCTCGATCTTTGCCATTGGCGATGTGACCGATCGGATGAACCTGACCCCGGTCGCGATCCGCGAGGGGATGGCCTTTGTGGAAACCGTGTTCAAAGGCAATCCGACACCGGTAGATCACGAATTGATCCCGACTGCGATCTTCACTCAGCCCGAGATGGGAACTGTCGGCCTCAGCGAAGAAGAGGCAGCAGAACAGGAACCGATCGAGGTCTATGCCACATCTTTCAAGCCGATGCAGAAATCTTTTGCTGGCGGCACGCAGCGGGTACTGATGAAACTCATCGTCTCTCAGGCCACGCGCAAGGTGCTGGGTTGCCATATTGTCGCCCCCGGTGCCGGCGAGATGATCCAGCTGGCGGGAATCGCCGTAAAGATGGGCGCGACCAAGGAAGATTTTGACCGCACGGTTGCAGTTCACCCGGTCATGGCCGAAGAACTGGTGACAATGCGGCAACCTGTGCGCACGGCTTGATTTGCAAGCGCGCGCACACAGGTTACAAGGGAACCCGTGATCACACGGTCCAAAACGAAGGAAAAGATACATATGGCGGGCAACAGCGGCGGCCCCTGGGGGGGCGGAGGCTCATCCGGTGGCGGAGGAAATCAGGGTAACAACGGGAACGGGCGCAAGCCTCCCGAAAGCGATGGCCCGCATATTCCCGAGATCGATGAACTGATGAAAAAAGGCCAGGAACAGCTGCGCGTCCTCATGGGCGGCCGTGGCGGCGGTGGCCGTGGCGGTAGCGGTGGTCAGGGCGGTGGCGGTCCGGCCTTTACCAAGGGCACAGTTGCGATTGGCCTTGTTGCAGCTGCAGTAGTCTGGGGGCTTGCGAGCTTTTATACTGTCAAACCCGAAGAACAGTCTGTCGAACTGTTTCTGGGTGAATTCTCGGCCGTCGGCAATCCGGGCCTGAACTTTGCGCCATGGCCGTTTGTAACCGCCGAGGTTATTCCGGTGACCCGCGAACAGAACGAAGACATGGGTGGCGCGCGTGGTAGCGACGATGGCCTGATGCTGACCGGCGACGAGAATGTGGTCGACATAGATTATCAGGTTGTCTGGAACATCAACGACCCGGCCAAGTACCTGTTTAATCTGCGTGATCCGCGCCAGACGATCCGAGCCGTGTCCGAATCCGCGATGCGTGAGATCATTGCGCAAAGCGAGCTTGCACCGATCCTTAACCGTGATCGCGGCGTAATCGCCGATCGTTTGCAGGTGCTGATTCAGGATACAATGGACAGCTACGATTCGGGTGTGAACATCATTCGCGTCAACTTTGACAAAGCCGACCCGCCACAGGACGTGATCGCCTCCTTCCGCGATGTCCAGGCTGCCGCGCAAGAACGTGACCGGTTGCAGAACGTGGCAGACGCCTATGCCAACCGTGTGCTGGCCGAGGCACGTGGTGAAGCCGCACAGATTCTGGAAGAGGCTGAAGGGTACCGCGCCCAACAAATCAATAGTGCTCAGGGTGAGGCCAGCCGCTTTAGCGCGGTTTTGGAAGAATACTCCAAGGCACCGGACGTGACTCGCAAGCGTCTGTACTTGGAGCGGATGGAACAGATTTTGGGTGACGTCGACAAGATCATTCTAGACCCGAGCTCGAGTGGACAAGGGCAGGGCGTCGTGCCCTACCTGCCACTGAATGAGCTGCGCCGTAGTCCTTCTGGGGAGAGCAACTGATGCGTAAGACGACATTTATTTTGCCGATCGTTTTCATCGCGGTAGTCGGTGTTCTTTCCTCGATTTTCATCGTGGACGAGCGCGAACGTGCTCTGGTTTTACAATTTGGCCGCGTTGTCGCGGTGAAGGAGGAGCCAGGTCTGGCGTTCAAGATACCGGTGATTCAAGAAGTAGTGCGCTATGACAACCGCATCCTGTCCATCGATGTCCACCCGCTGGAAGTTACTCCGCTGGATGATCGTCGTCTGGTGGTTGATGCGTTTGCGCGTTATCGAATTTCTGATCTGGAACAGTTCCGTCAGGCCGTTGGCGTCGGTGGTATCCCGGTGGCCGAGGATCGTCTGGACCGCATTCTGCGTGCTGAAACCCGCGAAGTACTGGGTTCGGTTTCCTCGCGTGACATCCTCAGCTCGGACCGTGCAGCCTTGATGCTGCGCATTCGAAATAGCGCGATTGCCGAAGCGCAGGCGTTAGGCGTCACCGTAATCGACGTGCGCTTGAAAGCGACCGACTTGCCGCAGGCCAACCTTGAGGCCACATTTGACAGGATGAAGGCCGAGCGGGAACGTGAAGCGACAGATGAACGCGCACGTGGTAACGAGGCGGCGCAACGTGTGCGCGCGCAGGCTGACCGGACTGTGGTTGAACTGGTGTCGGATGCGCGCCGTGAGGCTGAGATCACCCGCGGTGAAGCCGACGCCGAACGCAACGCGATCTTTGCCGAAGCTTATAGCGCCGATCCGGAGTTCTTTGAATTTTACCGCTCGTTGACGGCCTATCAGAATGCGCTGCAAGGCGGTAACAGCTCGCTGGTGTTGAGCCCGGATTCCGAATTTTTCAATTACCTGGGTTCACCCACAGGGCGGAGTGTTCCGGCGGCTCCGGTCTCTGAATAATGGGCATGATCCTTCTGGCCTTCGGGCTGGTTCTGATTGTCGAGGGGCTGGCCTATGCGCTGGCCCCTTCGCTTATCGAACGGATGCTGGAGGCGCTGCGCGCCATGCCCGTACAGGCCCGGCGTCTGGCCGGGTTGCTTTGTGTTGTCAGTGGTTTGATCCTGCTCTGGGGGGCATATCAACTGGGCTTTTGACGGGGCGGTTTCACGTGCGGGTGATTTCGCTGCGATCCCGAGTTGCTCACCGGGTTAAACTGACTACATTGGAAACTAAGAAAGGCCGATACAGGCCTTGGCAAGATTGTCGACAAGGAGAGCTCAAGTGCAGGCGAAAGCGAGCAGTTTATCCGTCCGATGGGACGACGTGAGTGTTTGGATGCGGCTAATGTGGCTGGCCTTTGCCGGTACACTGCTTGTGCTGGCGCAGTCGGTTTCCGCTCAGGCCAGAAGCGAAAGCCTTGCGCCCTTGGCGGAAAAGATCAGCCCGGCCGTGGTGAACATCACCACAAGCACCCTGATCGAAGGTCAGACAGGTCCGCAGGGCATCGTGCCCGAGGGGTCTCCGTTCGAGGATTTCTTTCGCGAGTTTCAGGATCGCAACGGCGGCAATGACAACGGCCCGCCCCGACGCAGCAACGCCCTTGGGTCGGGTTTTGTGATCTCAGAGGATGGCTTTATTGTCACCAACAATCACGTCATTGCGGAAGCTGATGAAATCCTCATAGAATTCTTCCCCGGCGACGGGCAGCCCAAAAAAGAACTGGTGGCCAAGGTCATCGGAACCGATGAGAAAACCGATATCGCGCTGCTCAAGGTCGAAGCGTCCGGCCCCTTGAAATACGTGCAATTCGGCGACAGCGACGTGGCGCGTGTGGGTGATTGGGTTATTGCCATGGGCAACCCGCTTGGTCAGGGCTTTTCTGTATCCGCTGGTATCGTATCCGCCCGCAACCGGGCGCTCAGCGGATCTTATGACGACTACATCCAGACGGATGCGGCGATCAACCGGGGCAACTCGGGCGGTCCGTTGTTCAACATGGACGGCGAAGTGATCGGCGTGAACACCGCCATCCTGTCGCCCAACGGTGGCTCGATCGGCATCGGCTTTTCGATGGCGTCGAACGTGGTAGTGAAGGTTGTCGATCAGCTGCGCGAGTTTGGTGAAACCCGGCGCGGCTGGCTGGGTGTCCGCATTCAGGACGTGACCGAGGACATGGCCGAGGCCATGGGGCTGGAAAAGCCCGGCGGCGCGCTGATCAGCGATGTTCCGGAAGGCCCCGCCCAGGAGGCCGGTCTGAAAGCAGGCGACGTGATCATCAGCTTTGACGGTGTCGAGGTCGAAGACACCCGTGGTCTGGTCCGTCAGGTTGGCGAAACAGAAGTCGGCAAAGCTGTCCGGGTCATTGTGCATCGCGATGGCGGCACGCAGACAATTCTGGTCACGCTGGGACGCCGCGAAGACGCAGAAAGCAAAGAAGATGACGAAGAAGAAACGCAAGATGCTCCGGTCGAAGAAAACGCCGATATTCTCGGGCTGACCATCTCCCCGCTCACAGATACGCTGCGCGCGGATATGGGATTGGATGCAGATGCCGAAGGTCTGGTGATTTCGAATGTCGACGAAGCGTCTGAAGCCTACGCGAAAGGGTTGCGCGCGGGTGACCTGATTACGGAAGCGGGTCAGCAAAAGGTGGAAACCATCGCGGATCTGGAGGCCCGAATGGACCAATCGCGAGAGGCTGGGCGGAAATCCCTGCTGCTTTTGGTCCGCAGGGGGGGCGAGCCGCGATTTGTGGCGCTAAGCCTGGAAGAGTGATTAGAAAAGGCCGGGACAAGCGCCTGGCCTTTTTCATTGCCTGAACACCTGAAGAGGCATGCAGAAAGAAAATGAGCCATACGCGGTAATTGCGTATGGCTCAGATACAGGGAGAGATCAGTGGACAGATATCGGGGATGATTCTCTGACCTCCTACGGTAACAACTTCACCTTAGGTCAACGCCGACCTCTTCGTATGTGAACCAGATCACACTGGGTCAGATAAGTTCGGAATCGGCCAGTTCCCGCAAAGCGTCGAAATCCTGAATCAGCAATCCGCCGCGCGAGGATTCGACAATATTGTCGCGTTTCCAGATCGAGATCGTCTTGGAAACGGCCTCGCGTGTGGCCCCGACAAATTCGGCCAGTTCGCTCTGCGACAAGGTGATGCGCTGCGTTGGGTCGTCCTGCAATTCCGACAGATGCAAAAGCTTTCGGGCCAATCGAATGGGCATGGGCAAAAAGACCTGCTCGTTCAGCTGCAACCCCATCCATCGCATGCGCACCCCGGCCAACCGGATCAGATCCACGGCAAGATCAGGCTGTTTTCTGATCTGGTTCATGACGTCATTGCGACGTACGCGCAAAACGCGCGATGGCTCGGCCGCCGCAATAGTCGCCGTGCGCGGGCCGTTGTCAAACAGTGCAATTTCGCCAAAGACTTCGCCAGGGCGCATCAGGGTCAGCGTCAGCTTTCGCCCGCTCATCGCCAGAAAGGACACTTCAAGCGTGCCTTCCAGAATGGCGTAGAGCGAATCGCCTTCATCGCCCTGTTCGAATAGGGTTTCGCCTTGAGCCAGCGAGATGTCGGTCGCCTGCGCCGAAAGCATCTCTCTAAGCCCGTCGGAGGCCTCCGAAAGGAAGCCGCTGGTGGGAAAGGCCGTCATGTATACACCGATCTTGGGTAAGGTGTGAGTGTGGGTGGTGGCACAACTTCCCATAGCTCGGCGGCTAAGCCAAGAATTTTGTTTGTTTTGCAGGTATTGCGACGTCAGGACAGCTATTTCTGTTCCGGGTCGTCCATATAGCGTTGCAGGATGCTGAATTGCAGCATCAGGAAGGCCATCAGCGCGATGGGAAATCCGAAGGTTTCGATTTTGACCCAAAGGTCGGTCGACATGGTGCGCCAGACAAACTCGTTTGCGGCGGCCAGAACGGCGAAACAGGCGCAAAGGCGGCGCGTCAGAATCATCCACCCTTCGTGCTTCATCGGCAGCAATTCATCCAGTACGTAGGCCAGATAAGATTTCTTTTGCAGCAACCCGATGCCAAGGATCAGGGCGAACAGGCCATAGACAAGCGTGGTTTTCATCTTGAAAAACCGCTCGTCATTGAACCATGCGGTCAGGCCACCAAAGAAAATGACCATGAAGGCCGTGAAAATCTGCATCCGGCTAAGCTGGCCGGTCAGGTACCACAGGATACCCATTGCCCCCAGCATCAAAGGGACGAAGATAATCGTGGCGATGATAAAGCCGGAATACTCGGTGCCACCGATCAGAAAGCTGTCATCACGCAAGCGCAGGTAGATGAAGAAGAAGGCCAGCGGCGGGCCAAGTTCCAGCACCTGTTTCAGAAATGGGTTGATATCTTTTTTGCCTGTCATCGGTACGTCCTGCTGCTTACCCGCCCATTTCAACTATTACGGCGCCGAGTGCAATCAATGCCATCAATGCAATGCGTCTTGGGCCAACGGTCTCCTTCAGGACAAGCCAGCCGATCAGCGCCGCAAAGACGGTTGAGGTTTCGCGCAGCACGGCAGCTTCACCGACTTTGTCCAGCCGTGTGGCCAGCATGATCGACCCAAAGGACAAAGGCGCGATGATGCCCCCGGCCAGGCCCCGCAGCATCAGCGGACCGGGTGCAGGGCGATGTGTCATCGCGCGCCATCTGAGGAAGGCGTAGACCGGCATCGCCGCGCCGTCGATCATGAAGAACCAGGCCAGAAATGTGAACGGGTCGGCGGTGGCACGTATGCCATAGGCGTCATAGGTGGTGTAAAGCGCTACAAACAGGCCCGTAATGATCGCCAGGACCAGCGCAATCCCCAGTGTGTCCCGGTTGGTTTCGAGAAACCGGAAATTATAGGCGGCCAGGCCAAATATCCCGGCCAGCAGGGTTGCGACGCCCAGCCACTGCACGGTCGAGAATGTTTCACCGAACAGGAGATAGGCACCAATGACCGTAAACAGCGGGCCTGTCCCGCGCACGACGGGATAGACGACCGTGTAGGACCCCTTGGTGTACGCCGCGGCCTGCAGCGTCTTGTAGGCAATGTGGATCAGCCAGACGAGGGCGAAGATCGGCCACATATGTGGTTCAGGCCAAGGCACCACGAAAAAGGCAAACGGGGCGGCCATCAGGCCATAGCTGGCGTCAATGGCGCCGCGGGACAGCCATGGATCATGGCGGCCTTTCTGCAGCGCCCCGAACGCGGCGTGCAGGAAGGCAGCCATCAACGCCAGTGCCAGCGCCAGCTGGTGACCGGCTTCGGTGCCTTCAAGTGAGATCAGCCAGTCGCTCAAATACGCAAACCTTTTGCCGGGCGGAAAGGGGTGGGGGCTGTCTGCCCCCACACCCCCGAGGATATTCAGGGCCAGATGAAGTGGCGGATCAGCCCTTGTCGAGCCCGGTCAGGGCGGCGGCGAAGTCTTCGGGGTCGAAGGGGGCAAGGTCATCAATCTGCTCTCCCACCCCGATTGCATGGATCGGCAGGCCGAACTTGTCGGCCAGAGCGACCAGCACGCCGCCCTTGGCGGTTCCGTCCAGCTTGGTCATGATCAGGCCCGAGACATCGGCCAGCTTGCGAAAGGTCTCCACCTGGCTCAGCGCGTTCTGGCCTGTGGTAGCATCGAGGACCAGCAAGGTGTTGTGCGGTGCGGTCTCGTCAACCTTGCGGATGACGCGGACGATCTTGGCCAACTCCTCCATCAGGTCGGTGCGGTTTTGCAGGCGTCCGGCGGTGTCGATCATCAGCAGATCCGCGCCTTCGGCCTGAGCACGGGTCAGCGCGTCAAAGGCGAGGCTGGCGGGGTCCGAGCCCTCGGGCGCGGCCAGAACCGGAACCCCGGCGCGGTCGCCCCAGACTTGCAGCTGTTCGACGGCCGCAGCACGAAAGGTATCACCGGCGGCGATGACGACTTTTTTGCCAGCCTGCTTGAACTGGCTGGCCAGTTTGCCGATGGTCGTGGTCTTGCCCGAGCCGTTGACGCCGACGACTAGCACCACTTGCGGGCGTTTGGGGTAAATCGGCAGTGGCTTGGCCACGGGCTCCATCACACGGGACACTTCCTGCGCCAAAAGCTGTTTGATTTCCCGGGTCGAGAGTTTGCGCCCAAAGCGCCCCTCGGCCATGTTCGAGGTGACACGGAGGGCGGTGTCGACGCCCATGTCAGAAGCGATCAGCAGCTCTTCGAGCTGCTCGAGCATGTCGTCATCCAGCGTGCGGCGCATTTCAGTGGCGGCGCCGCCGCGGCTGAACAGGCGGTTCAGGATGCCTTTGGATTCGGGAATTTCCGGCGGTGGGGCAATGGGCTTGGGGTCTGCCGGGGCGGGGGCAGGTTGTTCAGCCGGTTGCGGAGCCGGTTCAGGGGCCGGAATTTCCGGGACCGGTTGCGGCTCGGGCTCAGGTTCGGGGAGGACTGGGTCGGGTGCGGCGATTTCCTCGCCACCATCCTCGACGATGGCGTCCAGCCCCTGTTCGAGGCGGGATGAGGATTTGAACAGTTTGTCCTTTAGCTTTGAGAAAAACGCCATATTTGGTCTCCGCAGGTGTTCCTTTCACCTAATGCGGATTTGCGGCAGTTGCAAAGGGTCACGCAAAAGCGAAGACGAAACCAAATTGCGCCCCCCAATAGAGCGGCCAGATCAGATAGGGAGTCAGCTTGTGGGCGGGATGGTTCGCAGGCAGCAGGAACTTTTCCGTAGCAAGGATCAGATCAGACGCGATGAAGGCGATTGCAGCCGGGAATGCCCATCGCAAGGCACCTGTCTGGGGCAGCGCCAGCACGGTGATCCCCATGCCAAGGATGATCGGGATATAGGCCAGAACAGGGCCTTTCAGGTCTCCGGCGCGGGGGGCAAGCAGGGTGGCCATGACAATGCCCAGAATGACCAGAGACCACACGATCGCGGGGGCATCCCAGATCAGGCTGGCGGAGCTGGCAGGATGCGACAGGAACAGGGCGATATAGGCCAGATGCCCGGCGGCAAAAGCAGCAATGCCGGCCATGAACGTGGCATCCGTTTCACGCGACAACAGCGCGTCCCCGGTTGCGCACAGGGCAAGTGCAACGGCGAGCATCCATGGGCTGCCCTGCAGAACCGCAATGACTGCCAGCGCGGCGACCGAGGTGGTTTTCAGCACAGTGCGCAAGGAACTGGCTGGTCGGGCCGTCAGGGGCAGGTATCCCAATGCGCAGCCAAGGGCGATCCAGAAGAGAAAGGTTGTCATGTCACCTCACCGCGGTTTTCGAATACCATCATCCCGAGTGGGGCAAATAATCAAGCGCTTACGTGGAGTTAAGCGTGTTTCCCCAACCCCTGGCCAAAGGGTGAATGGCGTCCCCGGATCGCATCTGACACAATGGGCATATGTTCCGAGCGCTGATGATTCTCGCCTGCTTTGTCACGCCGCCCGCTGCGGCCCAGACCCCTTTGTCCGGCCCCGAATTCGACACCTATACGCAGGGCAAGACCCTGTTTTACGGGTTCGAAGGGCAGGTTTACGGGGTCGAACGCTATTTGCCCAACCGCCGCGTGATCTGGTCTTTTCTGGATGGCGATTGCAAGGAAGGTGTATGGTATCAGCAGGAAGAACAGATTTGTTTCATCTATGAAGACCGGTTTGATCCGCAATGCTGGGTCTTTACACGATCCGGCGGTGGCCTTGTCGCGCAGTTTGAAGGCGACCCGCAGGCGACCGAGCTGTACGAGGCGGAAGATATCGGGGAAGAAATGGTGTGTTATGGCCCCGACGTCGGGGTTTGACTAGGTCACCCGAAGCTCATCATAGCTGAGCATGACATGCTCCTGATATGCAGGTCTTTCTGTCAGCTTATCGTAATAGCGCCGCAGGTTGGGCAGGACCGCGCGGGATATGCCGATGTCGTAATAGCGATAAAGGATATGTCCCAGCTGAATATCGGCCAGCGTCAGATCGGGCCCGCACAGGTAGGTGTTTTCTGACAGTCGGGTATCGGCAAGTGCCAGTTTTCTATCCAGCGCGGCAACAGCCTGTTCAATCGCGTGTTGGTCCTGCTGCGCCGGGGCCGTCCGCACAACCTGCCAGAACACGGGCACTGTGAAACCCATCGCAACGTTGATCTTGGCCCATTCCGCCCATTTGTCGACTTCGGCCTGCTGGACCGGGTCGCGTGGCCAGAAGGCATTCCCGCCATAGGCATTCGCCAGATAGCGCAGGATTGCGCCGGTCTCCCACAGCGGTGGGTGATTGTCATCCTGTAGTACTGGGATGGTGCCGTTCGGGTTCAGCTTGCGAAAGGCATCGGTGTCCAGCCCGCCGAACCTGTGCCCTGCATCGTGGCGATGAAAGCGCAGATCCAGCTCTCCGACGCACCACATCAGGGCCTGAACATTCGATGACGTTTTGCGGCCCCAGATTGTCAGCATGGTTTAGAACAACGATCCCTGATCTGGTGCATCCGGTTTGGATTTCCGGTTGGGCTGCTTTGCGGCTGTCCCAGTGCCAAGGATGCCATCGGCGAATTCGATGTCCAGCGCTGTATGTTTTGCGGCCTCGGCTTTGGTCGTGATGACATTCCCATCTGCGCGGACCACGGCATATCCGCGTTCCAGCGTCGCCCTGTAGCTGAGCGTTTCGCGCAGGCGGTCAGTGGCCTCAAGCTGATGTTTCAGACGATCCAGCCGCGTGGTCTGCGCCGCGTTCATCCGATCAGCAAGCCGGGCAAGGTTTTGCGCGTGCTGGCCGATCTCGCGTTGAAACGGGCGCAGGGACAGGCGCGAAGACAGGTTGCGCAATGATTCCTGCCGGGCCGAGACCAGAGTGCGCAGAGTTGACGGGCGCAGATGGGCCGACAGTTCCACCACTTGCAGGCGACGGTTTTGCACTCCTCGTGTCAAAGCCGGGGTCAAGCGATCCGCAATCAAATCAAGGCGTTGCCGGGGGGAGTTCAACAGGCTGTCCGGGCGCGGCAGGGCGCGGGACAAATCGCGCAGCCTTTGCGAACGGCGCTGCACCGCGTCCGTTGCCGCGCGCGACAGGCGGGCGCCTTGCTCGCCGGTCCAGGCGAGCAGTTCGATGCCGACCGGCACGGCCAGCTCTGCCGCAGCTGTGGGTGTAGGCGCACGGCGGTCCGAAACGAAATCGATCAGGGTCGTGTCGGTTTCATGCCCAACGGCCGAAATCAGCGGTATGTCCGATGCGGCGGCGGCGCGCGCGACACTCTCTTCGTTGAAGCCCCAAAGATCTTCGATCGACCCACCGCCACGGGCCACGATGATCAGGTCAGGACGGGGCAGCGCGCCACCGGGTGTCAACTGGTTGAACCCTTCGATGGCACGGGAAACCTCGGGGGCGCAGTTTGCGCCCTGCACGGCCACGGGCCAGATCAGCACCTTGCGCGGGAATCTGTCCCGAAGCCGGTGCAGAATGTCACGGATCACCGCGCCCGAAGGCGATGTCACAACGCCGATGATCTGCGGCAGATACGGCAGGGGCTTCTTACGCTCGGGCGCAAACAGACCTTCGGCCTCAAGCTGCTTCTTGCGCTTTTCCAGCAAGGCCATAAGCGCGCCCTGACCGGCAACGGCAACTTCATCGACATTCAGGTTGTATTTGGATTGCGCGCCAAAAGCGGTCAGGCGACCGGTGGCGACAACCTCCAGCCCTTCCTCTGGCACGACCGAGAGGCTGGAAACCTGACCTTTCCATGTCGTGCAGGCCAAAACGTTCCGGTCGTCCTTGATGTCGTAGTACAGGTGCCCGGATCGGGCCTTGAACACGCGGCCAACTTCGCCGCGCACGCGGATTCGCCCGAACGCGCCTTCCAGTGTGCGTTTTACCTCGCCCGATACCTCGGAAACCGTGTATTCAGGGGTGTTTTGGCCCGGAATCGGGTCATCAAGCAGGTCGGACATTTCAGCGCCTTGTTTCAAATGCTCACCCAGCTTAGAACGCCGCGCAGGCGAGGCCAAGCAGATCGGAGACGACCCCATGAACATCCTTATTCTCGGCAGCGGCGGGCGCGAACACAGTCTGGCCTGGGCGGTGATGCAAAACCCCAAATGCGACCGTCTGATTGTGGCGCCGGGCAATGCCGGGATCGCTCAGATCGCGGATTGTGCCGCTCTGGATATCGAAAACGGCGGGGCCGTCGTCAGCTTTGCCGAAGAAAACGCGATTGATTTCGTGATTGTCGGCCCCGAGGCTCCCTTGGCAGCAGGAGTGGCGGATCGCCTGCGCGAAGCCGGGGTGCTGGTTTTCGGACCGTCTGCCGAAGCGGCCCGGCTGGAAGCCTCGAAAAGCTTTACCAAGGAAATCTGCGACGCGGCACATGCCCCCACCGCCGCTTATGCGCGGTTCACCGCGCCCGAACCCGCCAAGGCTTATATCCGCGAACAGGGCGCGCCCATCGTGGTCAAGGCCGATGGTCTGGCCGCCGGCAAGGGCGTGATCGTGGCCATGGACGAAGACACGGCGCTTGACGCCATTGACGACATGTTCGGAGGTGCCTTTGGTGGCGCGGGGGCCGAGGTCGTGATCGAAGAGTTTATGGACGGCGAAGAAGCGTCTTTGTTTGTTCTGTGCGATGGCCAAGACATCCTGTCCATCGGTACGGCACAAGACCACAAGCGGGTGGGCGAAGGGGATACCGGCCTGAACACCGGGGGGATGGGTGCCTATTCTCCGGCGCCGGTTCTGAGCGCGGAAGTTGAAGCGCGCGCGATGGAAGAAATCGTGCGGCCCACCATTGCCGAAATGAAGCGCCGGGGCACACCGTTTCAGGGAATTCTCTATGCGGGGCTGATGATCAAGGACGGCCAGCCGCGCCTTGTGGAATACAACGTCCGTTTCGGGGACCCGGAATGTCAGGTCCTGATGATGCGTCTGGGCGCGCAGGCGATGGACCTGTTGCATGCCACCGCCGAAGGGCGGCTGGGCGAGATGCGGGTCAACTGGGCTGATGATCACGCGATGACGGTCGTGATGGCGGCCAAAGGTTATCCGGGAACCTACGAGAAGGGCACGGTCATCAAAGGATTGGACGGCTTGCCCGAGGACAGCAGCAATATGGTGTTTCATGCCGGCACTAGCGAGGCTGCGGGGCAGGTGCAGGCTGTCGGCGGGCGCGTTCTGAACGTGACCGCGCGCGGAAAAACGCTGCAAGAGGCGCGCGACCGGGCGTATCAGATGGTTGATGCCGTGGATTGGCCCGAAGGGTTCTATCGCAGCGATATCGGCTGGCGCGCTTTGGAGGGATGATCGGGCAGGGGGCTTTGCCCCCTCGGCCTTGCGGCCTCCCGGCGCTGCGCGCGTTCGCGGTCGAAATCGTCCACTGGACGATTTCCTTTCAACCGCTCACCCCCAGGATATTATTGGCCAGATGAAGAAGCGGATCAGCAATTCAGGGCTGATGTGAGACTGTCGCGGTGTTTGAGCGGGCCCAGGTCCGTCAGATGCCAGCCATCCTGATAAAAAACACGGATGATCTGCGACCAGTCGGCGCTGGCAAGGATCATCTCAGGGAGTTCACCACAGCTCCTCAGGCCGCCGGAAATGAAATCCTCACCGATCTTGTGGTTGGTCAGGCCGGGCAGAGCGGCGATTTCGGTCAGGCCGCCATCTTTGAAGCGCCAGATGCGCAGGGTTTTGGCCAGGTGGGGGCGGTCGATATAGGCGATTTCGATATTGCCGTCACCGTCCAGATCAGCAGCACCGACCGGGGCGAGCCAGCGGAAACGTGCGCCGATATGAGGTGTGGCCGCGATTTTTTCGCCAGCGGCGTTGTAGATCGCAAGCTGAGCGCCTGTTGTGTCCTGCGTTTCAACGACAATTGCTTCAACCGCGCCGTCCCTGTCGATGTCTGCCAGACGCGGCGCGAGGTCTTCGAATACACGGTCCTGTGGCAGGCGAACCGTTACGACTGTGTCATTGACCACAAGTTCCAGCGCGCCGTATTCGATGTTGTCGCCCAAAACACCATGCGCGTATCGCGTGGTTGGTTCCGTGAAGCGAGCGTCGGTGATGGTGTCCGCCGGGACTGCGATTGGCAGCGCGCACCACATGCCAAAAGGGAGCAAAGCGCTGCGCACCCGACATTGCCACAGGCGGGCGGGTTGACGCGGCGCTTTGGACAGCATCAGATCTGCTTTTCGGGCATCTGGACAATCAGACCGTCCAGCGCGTCGGTCACCTTGATCTGGCAGGTCAGGCGCGAGCGGGCCGGGTCGGGCTCATAGGCGAAATCCAGCATATCCTCTTCCATGTCGTCCTTGGCCGGGATCTTCTCGACCCAGTCGGGGTGGACATAGACATGGCAGGTCGAGCAGGCGCAGGCACCGCCGCAATCGGCCTCGATGCCGGGAATATTGTTGTCTCGGGCCCCTTCCATGACAGTCAGTCCGTTGGCGACCTCGACAGTGTGCTCGGTACCGCCATGCTCGACATAGGTGATCTTTGCCATTGCGTGCGTCTTCCTTTTGCGATGTTCGAAACCTTCCTTAGTGAAGGGAGTTAGGTGTTTCCAGCCTCATTTGCGACTCCTTGCGCCGTGTCTGGACTTTCCTGTATTTTGTTCTATTTTTGTTCTTATGTTTACTGCCCCTTTTCACCGCGCGATTTCAAACCGGGACTGGCCGCGACCGCCGTCCTGTCTGCCCTCCGCCCAGCTGGAGGCTCCGCCCGAAGGGGCGCGTGTGGCCGTGGCCGGGCTGGTGATCCTGCGGCAGCGGCCGGGGACAGCTAAAGGCGTGATCTTTCTGACGCTTGAGGATGAGACCGGGATCGTCAACGTGGTGGTCTGGCGCAAAATCTACGAACGCTTCCGCCGTGCGGTGATCTCGGGGCGGTTGCTGAAGGTGACGGGCCGGATGCAGCGGGCGCATTCGGTGACCCATGTGATCGCGGAAGAGATCGAGGATATCTCGGGCATGCTGGACCTGCTGGTGCAGGGGCAGGGTTAGGCCTGCTGTGCGGATCAATCCGAAATTGTCCGTCGCAGTGCCGCAAACCCGCGCCTGGAGAGCGGGCGATATGTTTTCTTTGTCCCAAATGCGCGACTAAGGCGCTTTTCCGCCACTTGAACGCGGGATGGTCGACTCTTTGGCACCGGGCGCGTAGTGACACGCATCTTTGCGCATCGGCTTGTGTCAAAGCTCGGGCCGGATTGCGCATCACTCAACGTCTTTTCAGAGTCAGTTCGGATGCCCAACGCAACACACCAAGGATCGCTCCAAAATACCGTCTCTCTGGACGAAAGCCGGATTTCCGACCGTCTGGCTGAGCTCTCGGAACTCACGCGTTCAGCGGGATATGTTCATACCGCCCGAATGATCGATGAGGCGTTGAGCGCTTATTCCTTTGAACGCAGGCAGGTTGAGACTGCAAAAAGGCTTCGGTCGGAGTTGCAGCAACTCAAGCGGATGGAGGCGTCGCGCTCGGCGGAGAAAGCGGATCGAAAGCCGCATTTGATCCCGAGCTTTCGGTCCCGTCGGTCGGCAAAACCCGATGGGATGCTTTTCGAAAGGGCAGAGCGTTCTGACGGCGCAGCCCAGAAAGCCGGAGCGAACAAAGGGCAGGCCACATTTGTCCTGACAACCCGGATGCGCGTTGACGGGCGGAACGTTGCAAGGCTGCGCAATGGGCATTGGACGGGCATATCCATGTCTTTCCCCGCGGAACCTGAATTCCAGTTTCGCTGACAGGTCGCCCCACGCCAAGGATTCTCCGCCGGGGGCGTTGCAGGGCCGGATGCAGAGGGCGCATTTGGTAACCCATGCGATCGCGGCAAGGATCGAGGATATGCCGGGGATACAGGATGTGTTGGTGTGGGGGAGAGGGTTAGTCCGCTTAGCGGGACTTTGCTGCCATTGCCATTTCAGGTGTTTGCTAATGCAGCATTCTATTGCAGGTGCGGCACGCTCATCGCTGCGATGCAGCCGATGTCGTCAGAGCGGTCATTCAATGCCAGTCTGAGGCGCGAACTTTGAACCGCCCTTTCGCTGCAACCACGACCGACTAACGAGAAGCGGGAATATACCGTCATTGGCGTTCGTGATCTGAACGGCCGCCTTTTGTCCTTCGCGCCAGCGTCCCGCGGCTTCCAACTTGTCAGATTTGTCAACGCGGGCCACGCCACCCAGCACAAACCTAACGCACTGGCCCGCATCAAAAAATCTTAGACAAACCGGACCTTCGCTGCTCTCGCGAAAAGCCATTCCCAGTCTTGCTTAGCGGTCATTCGACGACGTCTGCGTGAATTAACTTATTGGTCCGCTTGAGCACGCAAACAGAGAAACCACCATACGGTGTCGGCCTGGCTATGTCATCAGGTTGTTTGATTGCCGAATTCGCGGCTTTGCAACCCGCTTTGCGATTATGGCACAGCTCTGTCGCGGCCTGTCCAAGAGGATTCAATGTATTCAATTAGTGAGTGGCAATCTATTATAGTGTTGTTAAATATGTAAAATTCCTTTGGGCGCAGGAGTCTCAATGGTATTGTGAATATTTATGCTTTCTAAATATACAAATTCTCCTCTCAATCTTCACCGCTATGTTAGCGTTATCGCTTTGGGATTGATGCTTGTTCTTACCGGTTAGCCGGCACCCAGCACAATTTGCGAAGCATTTAGCGTTGCCGACCCAATTGGACCGGCAGCCAAGGAACATACACTGGAGGAAATATGTCCCTTTTGCAGACCATTACCCGTAGAGCCGCCTTGCTGTCTGTCGCCGCTGTCGCACTAACTGCCGGGACAGCGTATGCAGGCGATGTCAAAATTGGCTTTCTGCTGAAAACCATGCAGGAAGAGCGCTACAAGCGCGACCGCGCCGCGTTTACTGCGAAAGCTGAGGCATTGGGCGCCGAAGTTATCTTTGATTCAGCGAACAATGACGAGCTGACGCAGCTCGCGAAGTTTGAGAACATGCTCGCCAAGGGAGCAGATGTCATCGTGTTGCAGCCCGTGAATACCGGCACTGCTGGTAGCATGGTCAGCATGGCAAACAGCGAAGGTGTGCGCGTTGTCGGGTACGACTCGATGCTCGTGGATGGGCCGCTGGATGCGATGGTGATGCAAGACAGCTGGGCCGTGGGCCGCTTGCAAGGCGAAGCCATGGTAGAATGGCTGCAGGAGAAAAACGGAGAGGTGTCCGGCAAGATTGCCCTGATTCAAGGTCAACCGGGCGACTCCAACGCGATTGCCATGAGCAGCGGTGTGTTGGAGATTGTCGAAGCCAACCCGGGGTTGGAACTGGTAACAAATCAGGCGCATGAAGGTTGGTCCTCGGAAAAGGCCATGGCGACTGCTGAGAACACGCTGACCTCGAACAGCAACAGCATCGACGCGTTTATCGCCAACAACAGCGGCATGGCCCGTGGTGTTATCGCGGCACTGGAAGCACAGGGGCTGGCGTCATCAGACAAAGTATTTGTAGCCGGATCCGATGCCGACCTGGCAAACATCCAATACGTGGCGCAAGGCAAGCAGGCTGTAGAAATTTGGAAACAGATCGATCCACTTGCGGAAACCGCGGCAGAAGTTGCAGTGGCGTTGGCTAAAGCGCCGGACACTGCTCCTGCTGATCTGGTTGAGGTGGACAAGGTTATCAACAACGGCTTCACCGATGTGCCAACAATCGTGACCCCGATCACGCTTGTGACACAGGACAACATCGATGACACGATCATCGCTGGCGGCTTCTACTCCAAGGAAGAAGTCTACGGGAACTGATCCTCGGGACCTTTTCCTGAAGGAGGGCGTTTCGCCATCTGGCTCCCTATGCGTGTACTCCCCGCGCGCGGCTTCATGGTGCCCTCCTTCCTTAACCCGTCACGGCGAAACTGCCGGTCAGGGTGAGGAATGTCCGAAATAACTTTCTGAATGTGATGGGAAAAAGCATGTCTGAAGTCGTCCTGAAAATGCAGGGTATCATCAAGGATTTTCCCGGTGTTCGCGCCCTGAACAATGTCAATTTCGAAGCCCGCTCGGGCGAACTCTTGGCGTTGATGGGAGAAAACGGAGCGGGCAAATCCACGCTCATGAAAGTGCTTAGCGGGGTTTGGCCCTATCCAACTTACGAGGGCGATATCTTTTTGCGCGGTGAAAGAGTCCGGTTCGCGAATACGAAAGAGGCCGAGGCAGCAGGCATTGGCATCATCTATCAGGAACTCAACCTGATCCCCGGTTTGTCGGTTGCCGAAAACATCTTTCTGGATCGCCAGTTCACCGATGCCAAGGGCAGGATCAACTGGAACCAGACATTTGCCGAAACTCAGAAACTGCTGACCGAACTGGGTATCAACGACATTCGCCCGACAGATCTGGTGCAAAACATCACTGTGGGCAAGCAGCAGATGGTTGAGATTGCCAAAGCCCTGTCGCTCAAGGCCGAGATACTGGTGCTGGACGAACCGACGTCGGCACTGACCGATAAGGAGGTCAAGGATCTCTTCCGTATCATCCGCAAGCTGAAAGCCGACGGCGTCTGTATGTGCTACATTTCGCACAAAATGGAAGAGATCGAGCAGATCGCCGACCGGATCGCGGTTCTGCGCGATGGCCAGACGATCGGTGAAGTCACTCCGATCGCGGATATCACGCTTGATCAGATAATCGCCAGAATGGTCGGGCGCGACATCAAGGATATGTTCCCCAAGGTCGATTTCATACCGGGTGAGGTGACTTTGGAGGTCAACGATCTGTCCGTCACAAACCCCGACCTGCCTGGCAGCTATCTGGTCAAGAACGCCAGCTTCGTTGCCCGCAAAGGCGAGATATTGGGCATCTCCGGGCTAATGGGCGCTGGCCGGACCGAACTGGTTGGCGGTGTATTCGGTGCTTATCCGGACCAGACCACCGGTGAAGTGAAGCTGAACGGGCAAAAGCTGGACATCAAATCGCCGAAGGACGCCATTGATGCCGGCATCGCGCTGCTGACCGAAGATCGTAAGGCTTTGGGGCTGTTTTTGGACAAATCCATTTCCTTCAACACGACGATTTCCTCGCTTGAGACGATCAGTTCAAAGGTTCTGGGCATTATCAACACCCAGCAGGAGCGCAAAATCGTTAAGGAATATGTCGACCAGTTGGGCGTTAAAACACCGTCGATTGACACGGTCATCGGTACGCTGAGCGGCGGCAACCAGCAGAAAGTCATCCTGGGTAAGTGGCTGAACTCGCGCCCGGATGTGTTCATTCTGGATGAACCCACACGTGGGATCGATATCGGTGCCAAGGTCGAGATTTACAAGCTGCTGAACGAACTGGTCCTACAAGGTGTCACCGTCATCATGATTTCTTCGGAACTGCCTGAGGTCTTGGGCATGTGCGACCGGATTCTGGTGATGTGCGAAGGCGAGATCGTGTCGAACTTTGAACGGGACGACGCGAAGAAAGAAGCAATCATGGCGTATGCCACCGGCAGCGCATAAGGGAGGAAGCAAATGAGTGCTGACAGCAACGTTGCAGGTGTTGGCGTCAATGGCGCCAGAGAAAACCACCTGATAAACTTTATCAAGGACAACGCGACGCTAATTGCGTTGATCGTGCTTGTCGTTGGGCTCAGCTTTGCCGACGACGCGTTTTTCACCGCGAGGAACCTTAGCAACCTATCCCGTCAGGTTACCATCATCGGGATCATTGCCGTAGGCATGACGATGGTCATTCTGATTGCGGGTATTGACCTATCCGTTGGCTCTGTCGTCGGGTTATCAGCGGTCGTCTGTACGCTCATGATGCAATGGGGCGTGCCGACCATATTGGCGGTACCTGCAACCCTTTTGATCGTGGGTGTTGGAATAGGACTGTGGAACGGGTTCTGGATAGCCAAGTTCAACATACCCCCATTCATCATAACCCTTGGAATGCTGACCATCGCACGTGGTCTGGCACTAACCCTGACCAACGGCAGTTCTGTCCCGGTAACGAGTAATGTGTTCCCATTGATAGGTGGAGCTTATATCCCGCCGATGATGTCCAGTATCGTGTTAATCGTGTGTGCTGCGCTTGCTGTTTATTCGATCTTCCGGGATGTTCAGCAAAGCAAGGCGCATGGCGTCGAAGTGAATATGCAGGAACTGTTGGTCAACGGGGCCGTAATGATCGGCGGGTTTGCTTTGGCCTTCCACGTGTTCACCAGCTACAAAGGGATCCCCGTTCCTGTTGCGATCTTTGCAGTCATTGCGTTTGCCGGGATCTATACGCTGAACAGCACCCGCTTTGGTCGCCGGCTCTATGCGCTTGGCGGAAACGAAGATGCGGCTCGCCTGTCTGGCATCAACGTCGTCCGCACCAAGATGATTGTCTATACGGTCATTTCAGTCCTGTCGGCCCTAGCTGGAATTATCCTGGCCTCGCGTCTGAACGGTGCCTCGCCCAATCTTGGAACGATGTTCGAGCTTGACGCGATCGCCGCGGTCGTTATCGGCGGCACTAGCCTGGCAGGCGGCTCTGGCAAGGTGAGTGGAACCATCATCGGTGCCCTACTGATCGGTGTCCTGAACAACGGCATGAGCCTGCTCGGTGTGGTCACGTTCTATCAGCTGATCATCAAGGGTTTGATCATCATTCTCGCCGTCTGGTTCGATGTAATGCAGAAAAAATAAAGCTTCAGGCCTGCCCCCGGTCACATGCACCGGGGGCACCGCCAAAATCCCCGAAAACTTGAATGACAGTTGGGAGGTAAGCGATGGTCCAGTCCATTTTAGCAACCTTACGCACATATGGCCTCAAAGCTTTGGGTTTGGTCGGCCTTCTATCCGCATTGCTGCCAATGATCGCGGCAGCGCAGGACAACGCCAAGATCGGGTTCCTGCTCAAGACCATGCAGGAAGACAGGTACCAAACAGACAAATCCCTGTTCATCGCACGCGCGGAAGCCCAAGGTGTCGATGTGATCTTTGACAGCAGCGGCAATGATCCGTTGCGCCAGTTGCAGCAGGTTGAGGAAATGCTAGAATTGGGGGTGGACGTTCTGGTTCTGCAACCTGTCAACACCGCAACCGCCGGAGCACTGGTTGATCTGGCCCACGAACAGGGCGTCAAAGTGGTCGGATATGACTCGATGCTGCAGGAAGGGCCGCTTGACGTCATGGTCATGCAGGACAGTTGGGCCGTTGGGCAGTTGCAGGCCGAAGCAATGGTCGAGTGGCTGAACGACACCCATGGTGAAGTGGTGGGCCGCGTCGCCCTGATCCGCGGTCAGCCCGGTGATGCCAATGCCGAAGCGCTCAGCAGTGGTGTGTTGAAAGTAATTGCCGATCATCCTGGGCTCGAACTTGTTGCGGATCGTAGCCACGTGGCCTGGTCTCCGGATATGGCCAGAGACACTGCCGAAAACCTTTTGGTCGAATATGACAACGACATCGACGCGTTCATCGCCAATAACAGCGGGCTTGCCTTTGGGGTTCTGGCCGCATTGTCGGATGAGGATCTGGCATCGGCGGATAAGGTCTTTGTTGCTGGTTCAGACGCTGATCTGCGGAATGTCCAGATGGTCGCCAATGATGTGCAAGCGCTGGAAATCTGGAAGCAAATCAAACCTTTGGCCTATGAGGCGGCGGATATTGCCGTGAAAATAGCGCAGTCTCCGGATGCCGAAATCAGCGAACTGATCGGTGAATATACACTGATCGACAATGGTTTCGCGGAGATCCCGACGGTCATCACTCCTGTCTTCGCAGTGTCAAAAGATACGATCGACAGCACGGTGATCGACGGCGGGTTCTATACCAGCGAACAGATCTATCAGAACTGAAGCTGCTATAATCACGTATACGCCCGTCGGCAAAACAGCGAATACAAGCAAGGGACCGAAATGTCTGACAAGATCAATGTCGCAGTCCTTGGCCCAATCCCAAGGGACAATATCACCAGCTATCAGGGTGAGAAATTCAATAAATTTGGCTGCGCGATTTACACGGCGGTCTGTATGTCCTCACTGGCCGGCCCGGGTTCGCGGATCAACGTTGTCAGCCATGTGCGCAGGTCTGACGTCGACAATGTTCGCTCCTTGCTGTCTGAGTTTCCGCATCTGGATGTCAGTCATATCACAGGCGATGCAGATCAGGGCGCGGTGATCGATCTGGTTTACGTCGATCAGAACCATCGCAACGAAAAGCAAACGGGTTTCATGAACCCGATCCTACCCGACGACATCGAAGACCTGATGGATTGCGAGGCTTTCGTTTTCGTTCCGATCACGGATTTCGAGGTTCCGTTGGAAACGATCCGATACATCAAGGCCAACAGCGATGGTCTGGTTGTATTTGATGCGCATGGTCCCACCAGCGGGTGTTCAGCACATGGTAAACGGTATCATAAATTCTGGATCGATAGAGATCGCTGGCTTCCGCATATCGACCTTCTGAAGATGAATTTGGAAGAGGCTCAATGCAGTTGGTTCAAGGGAGAATACGGTTCTGACGAGTTGCAGGACATAAGCGAACTCACGATGGACCAGTTACCCAAGTTCGCCCAACACTGCCTGGATCTGGGCGTCAAGGCGCTCTACGTCACGCTGGATCAACACGGCTGCGCCGTCTACCACAAAGATGCAACCGGTCGGATGCGGGAACATCTGGTCAAGCGGGTGCTTGTCGAGGATGTGGTCGACACCACGGGCTGCGGTGACAGCTTTGCTGGTGGCTTGGCTTTTGGCTACCTCAAGACTGGCGATTTCGTCAAAGCCTGCCAGTTCGGAAACTGTGCAGGAGCGCAGCGCTGCTCGAGCAGCGAGCTGGATGTCTACGGATCACTGGAAGAAACCGAACGTCAGATTGCCGAAACCTACGGCGACTGAATTATCCGAAATATCACCCGAATGGAGCCCTGACATGCAGACAATGCTGAGCAGTAGCGACTGGCTGATCGAAGAAACCCAATTCAATCTGGATGAAGCGAACTTTAGGGAGACCATTTTTACGGTCGGCAACGGCTATCAGGGCACACGCGGGTCGCTGGAAGAGGGTCACAAAGGAGAGCTGTCTGGCACCTATCTGGCCGGTGTTTACGATCACCATGACTCGACGGTGATCGATCAGGTCAATGTGCCTACCTGGCTGCCGTTTCGGGTCCGTGTCGAAGGTGAAATTCTGGATGTCCAAACGTGTAAAGTGGTCGAGCACAAGCGCGTGTTGGATCTGCAGACCGGATTTCTCCACCGAGATACGGTGTTTGAAGATAGCAAAGGCCGTCGCACTCGCATCACCAGCATCCGCTTTGCCAGTTTTGCCGATCAGCACATCTGTGGCATTCGCCTGATCGTCACTCCCGAAAATCACTCGTCCGAGATCACTGTCGAAAGCGCCCTTGATGCCCAACGGTACAATCTGGACCGCCTGCCAGCTTATCAGGGAAATCCGGTCTTCCACCCCGAGGTAAAATGGGAAAAATGGGCCAAAAGCCGACACCTGAAGGTCACTCAGTCACATGCAAGCAGCTATGCGTCCTATATCGAAGCTCTAACTCTGGACACTGGCATTTCGATTGGCATGGCGTCTGCCTTGGATTGTCCTTCCTTCAGCGAGTTCAAAGGCGCAAACCGTGATTATGAGCGGGTTTCGCAAACCGTTTCTGTCGAGGCGCTCAACGGGCAAAGCCTGACCTTCGAAAAGCTTGTGTCGATTTATACATCGCGAGATCTGAACGGCGCGGAATTGGCGGCCAAGTGCGAAGCCTCCCTTGAGACCGCGCATGCCAAAGGGTTCTCCGCATGTCTAAGCGAAAGTGCCGCAGCCTGGCGCAAAAAATGGGATTCCTGTGATTGTGTGGTGACCGGTGATCCTGAAGCAACGCGGGCGATGCGCTTCAACATATATCATTTGCTTATTGCAGCTAACGAAAACGACCCGCGCGCGAATATCGGCGCCAAATCCATGTCTGGGGAAGGATACAAAGGTCACGTTTTCTGGGATACCGAGATATTCCTGCTGCCATTCTACATTTTCACGCAGCCGGAGACGGCCAAAGCCCTTCTGAAATACCGTTACAACACGTTGAACGGCGCACTTGAGAACGCCCGAATGAATGGGCTTAAGGGCGCGCAGTACGCATGGGAATCTGCCGATACCGGAGTGGAGACAACGCCAAAATGGACAGCAGACGGTGCGAACCGTATCTGGACCGGAGAAGAAGAGATTCACGTCACCGCATGCGTGGCATATGGCATCCTCAGTTATGTTGCGGCGACCGGAGACAGAGATTTCCTTCGCGATTTCGGTGCCGAGGTTTTGTATCAAACCAGCCGGTTCTGGATCAGTCGGCTGGAATGGAACAATGACAAGGACCGGTACGAGCTGACAAACGTTATCGGGCCGGACGAGTTCCACGAACATGTCGACAACAACACGTTCACCAACCGAATGGCGAAATGGCACCTGGAGCAATCGGTGCGTGTTTTCAAAGAGTTCAGCAAGGCTTCGTCAGCGGTTCATGACGAATTGCGGATTCGGTTAGACTTAACAGAAAAGGAAGTGGATAATTGGTTGGAAACGGCCGAAAAAATCTATGTTCCCTTTGACCCGTCCCGCAATCTGATTGAGCAATTTGAAGGGTATTTCCAGCTCAATGACATTCCCATCACCGAATGGGACAAAAACCGTATGCCGGTCTACCCCGAGGGGCATGATCACTTTTCACTGAATGGTTCAATGCTGCTTAAACAACCGGATGTGATCATGTTGAACTATCTCTTACCTGATGAGTTCTCGGATGAGGTCAAAGCGGCAAACTACGCGTTTTACGAGAAACGTACGATGCACAAGTCTTCACTTAGCCCTGCCATTCATTCGATCATGGGGATTGAAGTCGGCGACATCTCTTCGGCGCATCGCTATTTCGAACGCTCTGCCTTTGTTGATCTGGTCAACAATCAGGGTAACACGCAAGACGGTATGCATATCGCTTCGGCCGGTGGTACCTGGCAGTCGCTTGTTTGTGGATTTGGCGGGTTCCGGGTCAAGCACGGCGAGATGACGTTCAAACCCTGGCTGCCCGAGGCATGGTCCGGAATCCGGTTTAACCTGAAATGGAAAGGGAATGACGTCATGGTCGCGATTTCCCACGACGAGTGCCTGTTTAAGTTCATCGCTCCGCCTGGCACAAAAGAAACGATCGAGGTAATGGGTCATCCTGTTACCTTGATTGCAGGAGAGGAAGTGGTCTTTGCGCCGCAGCCAGCGTGACAACCAAGTTTATTCTCGCAGGAATGGTCAAGGTGTGCCGAGGTGCTATCGTCAGTCTGCAAGAGCCTCGGCAACGCGCATGTGCAGTTGTTCCGCCGCCGCGTGATCGATGAGCAATTCGTTAACAAGCCCCCGGGTGATCAGTTCAAATACCGTATCACCTCGTTCCTTCTGAATCGCGACGACCACAACACCACTTTGGTCAGGATCGTCAAATGCTCGGTCCGCGATGGCCTTGACATGCTCTGTTTTGATCCCGGTCCACAACCCGTTCAGTTCGTCAATCAGGTCCATCTTGGCCTGTGATATTTCCGTCCTTGGGATCAAAATGCCGCCAAGGTCTCCGACGACCAATTGCCGGAGATCATCAGCCCTTAAACCGCCTGCCTGAACCAACTCTTCAAAACTGCCCAGAACCGGAGTGCTTGAAGACCCAACGCTGGAAATCAGCATATCCATTTTGCCAATCAACGCGTCAGGCCCCGAAAACACGCGGTGAAATCCTGGGGTGTCAGAGATGTACTGCCAAATGGAACGGCGCATGGTTTCATCGTAGTGACGGGGTATGTATGCCGGGAAACCAGTGAGCTGAGGGCTATCCTCCGGCTGATCGTTAAATAGCTCATCAAGAGTTCCGGCAAGCCGACTGGCAGAGTATCCATGCTGAGCCAGCGACATCAATTCTGCGCAAACCGCTGCAAACTCCGTCTTTTTCGTTTTATCTATGGGTTGCCTTGAGGCGGCAATTCCTTCTGCCAGCGATTTAATCGTTCGCCCCCACGCAACACCTACGACGTTCGATTTCTCGATCAGTTTCATCAATCGCCCGGATGCCGTTCGCCCAAATCTGGCCCGTCGCTGTGACAGCGCAGCCTCGGTGTTCCCCGGGCCGCTTTCAAACACCCCAAGCCGAGGCGGTCTGAGGTTGTTCCTGTTGCAATATCGTTTCAGATCAGAATTAAGTCCAGAAGGTGCCAGCAATTCGTCCATCTGGGCAATCCACTCGTCTGAGAATTGTTCTTTGACGAAGCGTTGTTCGATGACCAAGTAGTTTTGGCGTTCAGCGTGTTTGAGTAACCGCGATACATGCGGTTGAGACAGGCCACCAAGAATTGCTCCTATCTCTACCTGTGACATGTTGTGCGTTGCGCGCATATAGGCAGCGCACTGGGCGCGTTCTTCAAATGGAAGTTTTTTAACGTCGATCATTTGTTCAATATTGTTCGTTAGCAGGATCCTGACAGCGTGAATAATTATGCCAGATAATCATTCACATGCCAGCCGATTGAAGAAAATTCCTTACATGCTACGTGTTTCTTGCACAGGCTCGAACCAGGAGATTCAGCATGCCGATCAAAGGACTGATCTTTGACCTCGATGGTGTTTTGGTCGACACCGTACCGGCGCATTTTGCTGCTTGGAAACGCATGTTCGAAGAATACGGGTATGAGTTTGGAATGGCGGAATACCGGAGGCTTGTCGATGGGCGCCCTCGTTATGATGGGGCGCGAGCGGTCATGACCCGACATTCGGAGAATGAAGTCAGAACCGCCGCAGACAAAAAAAATGACTATTATGTTGAAATGATCGAGCGAGGCGAGTTCCAGGTCTTCGATGCTGCTGTGCACCTAGTTAGACAATGCCAGTCAGAGGGCTACGGGTTGGCGGCCGCTTCCAGCAGCGCCAATGTCCGAGCCGTTCTGGAAAAAGCCGGTTTGTTGGATTCCTTTCCGGTTGTTATCGGGGGCGACGATGTCGAAAAAGGGAAACCCAACCCTGATATATTCCTCACCGCCGCCAGCGGGATGGGGCTGAAAGTGGATGAATGTGTCGTGATCGAGGATTCCTCCTCCGGGGTCGAAGCGGCAAAGAATGGTGGTTTCTACTGCGTAGGTCTTCTTCATGAAGATCACGAGGGTGAACTAACGGCGGCGGACTGCGTCGTTTCTTCGCTGGCCGAGATCGATATTGAACAGATAGATGGATCTAGGTCTGAGCGGTCGGTTTGAGTACTGTGTAGCGATATAGAATTGGATTTCTTGGGGGCAGATAGCAAACTACACCCAAGATTCAGTAACGTGTACTCAACCTCTCGTAACTTCGGTGTCCGAACTGGACTATTGGCCGCTTCAGCCAAGCTCAGATGCGGCCTTGAAACTGCTGGGACTGTTTGCGCGCGTGTAAGGCGTTTGGCTGAAGGCCCGGAAAATCCGCGAACTGTTCGACTGGCCTTCCCCCTGTCTCGCGCTGGCAGCGAGCTGCAGGTTTGACGAACCGCAACGCAGCATCGAAGTTGTCCAATGGACGGCAGCTCCGGGCCGTCCTCAATATCGCTAACGTTGGGTTTCAATGGTTGTCCGGCAATTACGTCTGCGCAGCATCCGGCACTCTGGGCTCGAACCGAACCACTGCCGCGGTGCGACCGTAGGTCTGGTCTGAATTGGCGAACGGCAAGAGCCGCCCGCCATGGTGGTTCAAATGTCGATTTGCTCGGCGATACTCAGCGCATCTTCAAGTTCGACGCCAAGGTATCTGACAGTGCTGTCCACCTTGGTATGTCCGAGCAGGAGTTGAACCGCCCGGAGATTCCCGGTTTTGCGGTAGATTTCCGCTGCTTTGGTCCGGCGCAGCGAATGGGTGCCGTATCCGCTGGGCTCCAGCCCAATCGCGGCCACCCAATCCCTCACAAGCCGACCATATTGGCGTGTCGAGATATGCGGGCGGTCATGAAACCTGCTGGGAAACATGAACCGGCAACCGAGCATCTCTGGCGACTTGATCCATGCGGCAATGGTATTCCGCGTGTTTTCAGAGAGTTCAAACTGAACGGGCCGCTTGGTTTTGCTCTGGATCACGGACACGCGTTCGCGAACGCGATCATCCCTCACCAGGTCGGTGACGGCCAGTTTCACCAGATCGCATCCCCGAAGCTTGCTATCAATTGCAACATTGAACAGCGCAAGATCGCGCAGGTTGCCCGCCAGTTCGAGCCGGGCGCGGATTGCCCAGACCTGTTTCGGCAACAGTGGTCGTTTCTGGCCGATAATCCGGCCCTTGTTCCAGGCTCTTCGTTTCGGGGTGACAGCGGGAAGTTGGACTCTTGGCATTGTGCGCCCTCCAATCCTCCCGCCAATCCCAGACATCAGCACAGCGCTGACGCCTCAGTTTACTGGTGGTTTGAATGGCCGTTGTCAGCTTGCGTGTTCTTTGGGAAACGCCGCGGATGCATTGGGCTGGTTTGAGCCCAAAGTGCCTGATGCTGCGCGGCGAACGAAAGTCCGGTCTACCAGAGTGCTTAGTTGCCCTAAGGCTTTGTCGCAATCTGGCTTACGTAAGACATGAAACCGAAGAAGGTCTTCTCAGCCACCCGGCGTCTTGCCTCCGCCTTCAACGCCTCCGCTGTTTCGGGAAACAGTACACGCTCTTCGATCATGCGGTCAGCACCTCGGTCTATGACAGTCAGGAAGTATGTCGCTTCTGCTTCGGCGACGTATCCATGCCCTCTTCTTGCCCCAAGTTGAAAGCCGGTCTTGGCGAGCATTCCGGAGACCTGACGCATTATCCAAAGGTTGGTGACATTTTGATTGATCATAAACCGAATGAGTTGATCCAGCGGATCGAAATCTGCAATCTGCGCCGTCGCTGTGTCGTAGTCGCCATCACAAATCGCCAATACACCACCCGGCTTCAGTATGCGGAATGCTTCCTGAACAACAACTTCGGGGTCAGGCACGTGACACAACAGGGTATGCATTAGGACAACGTCGAATGATGTGTCCTCAAACCCCGTGTCCTTTGCATCGCCGATATCGAAGCTGAGCCGCGCATCATCTCCAAAGCTCTTTTTCGCCCGTTCAACCATCACCGGCGAAGGTTCGAGCCCATGCGCTGTTTTCGCGCCTGCAAGGTCCAGTAGGTCCTTAGTTACGTGGCCTGTACCGGACCCGAGTTCCAACGCACGTGCATTGCTCGGGAGCTTTAACTCACTCAAGTAGGCCTTGCGAATTGCGACCTGTGCAGGCTCAAGGCAACGGGCTTCCATCGCTGCTGCAATACGTTCCTGAAGCGCGGTGTCTTGTGCGCCAAGATCAGAATATGGATCAGACATGGCTTAGCTCTCAAAATACATCCTGCAGAAATGCTAAACACACTTAGCCACGAAATCAAAAGAAGCGGACCTGTGGGCAACCCGATCAAACGGCAGCAAAGTCCGGCTCCTGGTGAATTCGGCGTCTGATCCTCGCTGCGGTCAACATGAATGACCGGCCCTTCCGCTGCGCGGCGGCACCGAAATTCACGTGCATGCTGCATTTCTGGTGCTGCGTGCGCACGCGGCAAGAAATTCGAATTTACAGGTTGGGCTCAAAGCAGCCCATAAGTCTTACCGCTTGAACAAAACGCTCTGCGCCTGCTTGTCCCGGTGATCCCCTCGCAACTCGGCATAAAGAGCGCGTCCGGCCTGAACGGCTGGGCGGGCGCTGACGGTCTCTAGCCAGCGGGCAAAGTGCGGCTTGTCCTCCAGCACCTGCTGCTGACCTTCCCACAGGCTGGCCCAGCCCCAGATCGACATGTCAGCGATGGAATAGAAATCGCCCGCGACATACTCGTTTTCGGCCAGCCGCCGGTCCAGTACGCCGTAAAGGCGCGCGACCTCGGCGCGGTAGCGGTCCTTGGCATAGGGCAGGTCCTGTGGCGGGTCCAGTTGCGGGGCGTATTTCAGGAAGTGATGCGCCTGACCCGCCATCGGGCCAACGCCTCCCATCTGCCACATCAGCCATTCCTCGACCGCGATCCGGTCGCGCTCGGTCCTGCCATAGAACCGCCCGGTCTTGCGGGCCAGATACATCAGGATCGCGCCGCTTTCGAAAACCGAAATAGGTGCGCCGTCCGGCCCGTCGGGATCGACGATGGCGGGCATCCGGTTGTTGGGCGCGATCTTCAGGAAACCGGGGTCGAACTGGTCACCCTTGCCGATATTGATCAGATGGGTGGTGTAGGGCAGCTCCATCTCTTCCAAGGCGATGGAAACTTTCCAGCCATTCGGTGTCGGCCAGAAATACAGATCAATCGGGTCAGCCATGTGTTCTCCTGATGTTGACGGGGATCATGCGGGTTTCTGCCGGTTCGGCAAGTACCGCTTACGAAAGCGTGACCGAACCGCAGGCCGGGCTTGACCGAGAACCGCCCGAGGCGTATTGCGATCCTGAAGCTACGTGGCGATTTGTTACCGGATTGCGGGCCACGCTAAACAACACCGCTAAAAGGTCAGGATGAAAGACCCCTTTCGCTTGGCCGCGTCTGGGGTTTTTTGTTTGCCTCCACCCGAGGCTGAAAGGATTGAGATGAGCGAGAACTGGAACAAACGCACCCAAGCCGTCCATGGCGGCATCCGTCGCAGCCAGTATAACGAGGTGAGCGAGGCGATTTTTCTGACGCAGGGTTTCGTCTACGAAAACGCTGAACAGGCCGAGGCCCGGTTTCTGGAATGTGGCCCGGACGAGTTCATCTATGCCCGTTACGGCAACCCGACCGTGTCCATGTTCGAGCAGCGCATCGCGGCGCTGGAAGGCGGCGAAGATGCGTTTGCGACGGCCTCGGGTATGGCCGCCGTCAACGGCGCGCTGACCTCGATGCTGAAGGCCGGGGACCATGTCGTTTCGGCCAAGGCGCTGTTCGGCTCGTGCCTCTATATCCTTGAAAACATCCTGAGCCGCTATGGCGTGGACGTGACCTTTGTTGACGGCACCGATCTGGAACAGTGGAAGGCTGCGATCCGCCCGGACACCAAGGCCGTTTTCTTTGAATCCATGTCGAACCCCACGCTTGAGGTGATCGATATCGCCGCCGTGGCCGATCTGGCCCATGCGGTCGGAGCCGTTGTCGTGGTGGACAACGTGTTCTCGACCCCGGTGTTCTCGCGCGCGATCCAGCAGGGTGCGGATGTGGTCGTCTATTCAGCGACCAAGCATATCGATGGGCAGGGCCGTGCGCTGGGCGGTGTGATCATCGGAACCAAGGACTTCATCCGAGGAACCGTTGAACCCTATCTTAAGCATACCGGCGGCGCGCTGAGCCCGTTCAATGCGTGGATCATGCTCAAGGGTCTTGAGACGATGGCGCTGCGGGTCAATGCTCAAGCCGAAAGCGCGCAAAAGATTGCCGAGGCGCTGGAAGGGCACCCGGCGCTGGAACGTACACTTTATCCCGGTCTGAAAACCCATGCCCAGAACGCGCTAGTTCAGACCCAGTTGGGCGGCAAGGGCGGAACCGTGCTGTCGCTGGACATCAAGGGCGGCAAGGATGCGGCGTTTGCCTTCCTGAACGCAATGACCATTCCTGTGATTTCGAACAATCTGGGCGATGCCAAATCCATCGCGACGCACCCGGCGACAACAACACACCAGCGTCTCAGTGACGTGCAGAAGGACCAGCTGGGCATTACACCAGGTCTGATCCGCTTTTCCGTCGGGCTTGAGGATGCCGGTGACTTGCTGGCCGACCTTCAGCAAGCGTTGGAAGCCTCGCAGAAATAAACCAAAGCCCCCCGCGCGCCCTTTTCGTGCGTGGGGGCTGGCTGCCTGCCCATGCGGCCACTCTGTTTCGGGCGGCAGCCAGGCGCACCACCCGCTGTTCCCGCCTTCAAAAGGCGCTAACTGTTGCGAGATGACGGTTTTGCGCCGGATTTTTCAATCCGGGCTGCTATTGCCGACGTATCGGGTTAGACTGGTATTAGACCATCAGTCATATATAGTCCGACGACCAACCAAGGAACTGCCGCTGATGAACGTTCACCCGCGCGACATTGATGAAAAACCGGATCGGGACAAGGCTGCCGAGGCTTTGAACGTTTTGCGGCAATGGGCAAAGTCCGCCTCGGAAGCCGAGATAAACCAGCTTGACCCGGCTGTGGCCCGGCTGCTGCCCGGTCTGGCGGCGGGCAACTATCCGCCCTTATCGCGCGCTTACCCCGATGACTTTACTGTCGATGCGGCGTACCGCGCATCCTTGCCGGATTTGCAGAACGGCCCGTCCAGCCTGATCCGTGGGGCCAAACAGCAGATTCAACATGTGGGTATTTCGAACTTCCGCCTGCCGATCCGCTTCCACCGGAAAGAGGGCGAAGACCTGACGCTGGAAACCTCGATCACCGGCACGGTCAGCCTCGAGGCCGAGAAAAAGGGCATCAATATGTCCCGGATCATGCGGTCTTTCTATAAACATGCGGAACGGACGTTCAGCTTTGAGGTCATGGAATCCGCTCTGGACGATTACATGTCCGATCTGGACAGCTTCGACGCCCGTATCCAGATGCGCTTTTCCTACCCGGACAGGATCAAAAGCCTGCGCTCGGGCCTTGAAGGGTACCAGTATTACGATATCGCGCTGGAACTGGTCGAACAGAACGGTGTGCGCCTAAAGATCATGCATCTTGACTATGTCTATTCCTCGACCTGCCCCTGTTCGCTGGAACTCAGCGAACATGCCCGGTCGATGCGTGGTCAGCTGGCGACGCCGCATTCGCAGCGCTCCGTCGCGCGGATCTCGGTTGTCGTGGATTGCGATGCGGATTGCCTGTGGTTTGAAGACCTGATTGCGCTGTGCCGCCGTGCGGTTCCGACGGAAACGCAGGTCATGGTGAAACGCGAAGATGAACAGGCATTTGCCGAGCTGAATGCAGCCAATCCGATCTTTGTCGAAGATGCCGCGCGCCTGTTCTGCGCCGAGCTTTTGGCAGATCATCACGTTGGCGATTTTCGCGTTGTCGCAAGCCATCAAGAGAGCCTGCACAGCCATGACGCCGTGTCGATTCTGACCGAAGGCCCAACCTTCACCGCGTCCAGCCTGGACCCGAAACTGTTTACGACCCTGTTTCACGTTGGCTGAACGTCTCGGGTAAGTGTTTAGAATTTAATCAGAGATTTATCTGATCGGCGCTCATTCGCCGCAGTGCAGCAAAAATGCTGCAATTGCGTGAAGACTTCCTGTATCCTGACGGGGAATGCAGCTTCGGCACACCGGCGCGCTCAATGGTGTGTCACCCGAAAGGAAGCCGAGACGTGAGACGCCTTGGACTGCAAGACCCCTACCTCCGCCCGGACCCTCCGAGCGGGCAGGGCGCTTTACCCTCACTCTTCGGGCTGCATCGTTTTCAGAGGAGATCTATGGAATGAATCCGATTACCCAACCGCTAGAGCTTCAGGCCGCAGCTATACGCATGGCTGGCTATGCGATCGTCAACCAGATCAAGATCGCACAGATCATGACCCGTTCGGCACTTGAACTGCCGATGGTGCCGGTCCACGCCCTGCACCTGGCAGCATCAGCACCGGTTCCTGCGGTGGAAACACCGGCGGAAAAACCGGTGGCCAATCCCAAACCCGCCGCGACCCGTGCGAAACGCGTACCGGTGAAATCGTCAACGCCCAAGAAAAAGCTGGCCCGCAAACCTGCACCGTCCAAGCCGGCGGCCACACCGGTTGAGTTCTCAGCCAGTCCGCGGCCCACGGCAGCACCCCCGGCGGCAGCCAAACCGACACCAGCGGTTAGTGATGAAATAGCAGTAAAACCTGTTGAATCTACGGTGACACCTGCGACCGCAACCGTGTCGCCCGTAACGCCCAAGCCCGCCCCTGCAAAACCGGCGCCTGTTCAGGCAACGCAGGTTAAGCCGACACCGGCCGATCCTGCCCCGGCTGAGGTGCAGGCGAAATCTGCCCCGGCCACAGAGCCGCGCAAACCGCAGGCGCGAAAAACTCGTGCCCCGTCCAAACCACCCGTGATGCCCGGAGCAGATGCCAAAAACTGACGGGTAAACCGGGATCATCTGCTTGACACGGTCGGGTTGGCACGCCAACCCTGCGCGTCATGATGGATCTTCGCCCGGTCGGATATGTGATTGGCTTGCTGGTCGCCATTCTTGGGGCGACCATGCTGCTGCCTATGCTCGCGGACCTGATCGAGGGGCGCGGGGAATGGCACGTGTTTCTGGAAAGCGCGATTATCACGACGCTGACCGGGTCCGTTCTGGCGATGAGCTGCTCGAACGGTGTGGGCGAAGGGCTGACCATCCGCCAGACCTTCCTGTTGACAACCGGTGTTTGGGCGGCGCTGCCCCTGTTTGGCGCAATTCCGTTTCTGTTCGGTGAAACCGAGCTGCGCTTTGTCGATGCGTATTTCGAGGCGATGTCCGGCCTGACAACAACAGGTTCAACAGTGATTTCCGGGTTGGACACCCTGCCGCAGGGGCTTTTGCTGTGGCGCGGTATCCTGCAATGGCTGGGGGGCATCGGGATCATCGTTGTCGCCATGGTGTTCCTGCCCGAGCTGCGCGTTGGCGGCATGCAGATCTTCCGCTCGGAAGGCTTTGAAACAATGGGAAAAATCCTGCCCCGCGCGCAAGAAATCGCGGGTCAGATTTCGCTCATCTATGTCTTCCTGACACTTGTCTGCGCGCTGGTTTACGCCGGTCTGGGAATGAACTTTTTCGACGCCCTGGTACATGCGTTGACAACGCTTTCGACCGGCGGGTTCTCGAATTATGACGCCTCGTTCGGAACCTTCTCGGGGCCCGCCGAATATGCGGCGTCGGTCTTCATGATTTTGGCGGCGCTTCCTTTTGTGCGCTACGTCCAGCTGGCAAACGGCCATACAGCGTCCTTGTGGAAAGACAGTCAAGTTCGCGTGTTTCTGGCGACCATTCTGGTTCTGGTCATCATCATGTCGATTTTCCTGACATCGGTCTTTCCGCATCACTGGGAACAGGCGTTTCGGGAATCTTTGTTCAACATCACCTCGATCATCTCGGGCACCGGCTATGCCAGTGTCGATTACATGGGCTGGGGCAGCTTTCCGATCATGATGTTCTTCCTGATCGGCCTGATTGGCGGCTGCGCGGGATCGACCGCATGTTCGATCAAGATATTCCGCTATCAGCTGCTGTTTGCCTCGATCAAAAGTCAGATCAAACGGATCAGGTCTCCGCATGGCGTGTTCGTGCCGCTCTATGATGGGCGGCCTGTGGGGCAGGGTATTCTGACCTCGGTGATGAGCTTCTTCATGTTCTTTGTCCTGTCGATGGGCGTGCTGTCCTGGGCGCTGGCGCTGACCGGTCTGGACTTTATCACAGCCGTTTCCGGGGCAGCGACCGCGCTGGCCAATGTCGGTCCCGGTCTGGGCGATCAGATCGGACCAGCGGGCAATTTCGCAAATCTCAACGACACGGCTAAATGGTTGCTGACAATCGGGATGCTGGTCGGGCGGCTCGAGCTGTTGGCCGTTTACGCGATCTTCACTGTTCAATTCTGGAGAGGCTGATGAAAAGACCCCTTGGCGCGCAGATTTCGCATATGCTCAAGGATCGTGGCGTGGACGTGATTTTCGGTATACCCGGCGTTCACAATCAGGAAATGTATCGCGGCATCGAAGAGGCTGGCATCCAACACGTTCTGGCCCGTCACGAACAGGGGGCGGGGTTTATGGCCGATGGGTTTGCCCGCGCAACCGGCAAGCCGGGGGTTGCCTATGTGATCACCGGGCCCGGCCTGTGCAACATCATGACGCCGATCGGGCAGGCCTACAGCGACTCGGTGCCGATGCTGGTGGTGTCGTCCTGCCTTGATGAAACACAGGCCCTGCGCGGCCAGTTGCACCAGATGAAGGACCAGCGCCTTGCGGCCGGAACTGTTGCCGACTGGTCGGCACAGGCCAACACCGCCGAGGCCGCCTATGCGCTGGTCGAACGCGCCTTTGAAGAATTCGAGCTGTCGCGCCCGCGCCCCAAGCACATTCAGGTGCCAATCGCGCAGTTGCAGGCCGAGGCAGACCCGGCACCTTTCCCCAGCCAGCCTGCGTTGCGCACCAAGGCGTTGCCGCCTGACGTATCGCCGGTTGTCTCGATGCTGAACCTTGCGCGCAGGCCGCTGTTCATTCTTGGGGGCGGTTGCAAGTCCAACGACTGGCGGCAGATTCTGACACAGCTTGGGGCTGCATGCTTTACTACATACGCAGGGCGCGGGCTGCCGGGCGCAAACTATCCGCTGGATTTCGGCGCGTCGCTGCCGCGCCCCGGCAGCGCCGAGGTTATCGCCTCTGCGGATCTGGTCATCGCGGTCGGCGCCGAATTGGGCGAGGTCGATCTGTGGCGCAGCGACCTTGGGCATTCGTCAACGCTGATCCGCGTTGACCTTGATCCCGAAGTCCTGACGGACCACCATCGCGCCGCGATCAAACTGCAAACCGACAGCGAAAGCTTTGCCCGCGCCTTGTGGCAGGCGACCGAAAACCTGAAACCGGCAACCGGCTGGTCGCCCGACGAAATATCCGAAACCCGCGCCCGGTGGCGGGCCGAGGTGGATGCCGAACGGCCCGGAATTGCAGCAGTGGCCGATGCGCTGCGCGCCGCGATGCCCGCTGATACCATGATCTATTCCGACATGACCCAATTCGCCTATGTCGCGAAAGAGGTGTGGGACATGGCCTACCCGCATCACTGGCACCATCCGACCGGGTTCGGAACGCTGGGCTATGGTTTACCGGCCGGAATTGGCGGCGCGGTGGCACGGCGCGGCAAACCAACTGCGGTTATCGCCGGGGATTACGGGTTCCACTATACGATGCAGGAACTGGGTGTTGCGGTCGAACTGGGTTTGTCGCTGCCGATCATCCTGTGGGACAATGGCAAACTGAAAGAAATCGAAGACAGCATGGTCCGCAGCCAGATCGCGCCCAATGCAGTGGTGGCGCATAACCCGGACTTCTGCAAGCTGGCCGAGGCTTTTGGCGCGCGCGCCTCAGCCCCTTCATCTCTGGCTGAGATGCAGAGCGCGGTTCGCGCGGCTTTCGATGCACCTGTCCCGACCTTGATCCACGTGACCCCGGACATTCTGTAACAAAAAAGCGCCGCAGGTTCATGCGGCGCTTTGATGTTTCAATGTCTGGTTTCAATATCTGCGCGCGTTCAATCCCAGCAATGCACCAGAACCGTCATTCCGGTCGCGCGCCGGTTCAGCTCGTTGGGGGAAATCCGGGTGGTTTCCTCGCTCGACTGACCGGAAACACCGGCTTTCGTCAGGATTTCTGTCAACCGCTCGACCGTTGCCGCAAGGCTGACTGACGCGGGCAGGGTGCGCCCCTCGGACGGTGTGGGCAGCAGCATGCCAACCACGTTGCCGCTGTCGTTGAAGACCGGCCCACCCGCATCGCCGGGCTGTGCGTTCAGCGCCAGCCGTTTGACACCCGTCTCGCCGTTCAGGCCACGGATATCCGCGATTTGGCCGTAGGTCAGCGTCGGTGCGCCCAAAGCCCCCTGGTAGGAAAAGCCGGATACGGCCACTTCGGACTGGATGCGCGGTTGGGTGGTGCTGAAAGCAGCAACACTCATAGGGGCAAGAGCTTTTGCAGGACGCAGAACCGAAACACCAAGCTCCGGGTCCGTCAGCGCCAGCTGAACCTCCTGATCCCCTTCCAGAGTGATCCGGGTGCAGCTTTCGGCGGCTTCGGACACCGTCAGAACCGTGCCGTCCGCACCAGCGAAAAAGCCCGACCGCGACAACCGGGGCTTGCGGATCTGAAGACCCGAGACCAGATCGATGCGCTGTTCCGCATCCGCACCGGCGGCGGCATCCAGAACCGCGTCCGTTGTGCTCAGGCTGGTCGCCATCGCAGCCAGAACACGCAGGCGGCGCGCTTCGTCCCCTTCGGGCCAGACGAGTGTAAAGCCCTTGATCTTTCCATCATCCAGCCGCGCCTGCGTGAATGACACGATCCCATTGCCGCGCCCTTCAAGGGTAAACTGGTCGCGACCCAGCTCGCGCGGGCCGTTCAGCGGAACAACCTCAAGCGACTGCATCACCTCGTAAAGGGCGCGCAAGGTGTTCTTGTCACCCTCCTGACTGATCAAAAGGGCCTGGGCGTTCAGATCCGAGGCGCTTTTGAAATGCACGAACGGAGCTTCATAGCGGTCAAAGCTGACTGTACCCAACGGCATGTCCAGCGCAATTCCGGCCGCGTCGTCGGAATACCGGTCCATCCCGGCCGAGATCAGCGGCGCGTTGTATTCATCCATCAGGGCCTTGCGCTGCACCGTGGTCAGAACGCCCGTCGCCTCATAGCCGTTGAACCGCTGCCAATCGCCCATCGACCGGCGGGTTCCCTGACCGAAAGCGCCATCGATGGTCGAATTATAGAAACCCGCCGCCTGAAGGGCCGTTTGCAGGTCTTTCCGTTCCTGCGCGGTCAAAAGACGCTCGGATTGCAGCGCTTGTGCGCGGGTTTCATCCGAAACCTGTGGGGTCGTAACCGCCACGGGTTCTTCCGCCTGTGCTGCCGGTTCCGTCGGCGCGCTTACGACGTCGCGGTTTACCGCGTTTTCGCCGACGGGCCAGAATTGCTGCCCCAACGCGCTTGAAAACGCGACAAAGCTGTCACGCGGGATCTGTCCCTCAGCCCGGTATACGCGCAAAACCTGCTCGGCATCGCCGCGCGAATAGGGGCCAATGACGATGGCATACCAGCCACTGTTCAGCCGAAACCCGTTCACATCGGGCAGGGTGCTGGCATAGGCTTGCGCCCGGTCCTGCGCTTCGCGCAGCGACGGCTGCGCCTCGACCTGAACCCAGACGCCGGGGTCTTGTTGTGCGGTCGCGGCGCGCAGGCCGACCAGAAGAAACAAAAGAATTGCTGAAAATACGCGTGTCATTGTCTGCCCGTGTTATGCGGTGTTTGTACTGAGGTGCAGAATACGCGATTTCATTTGCCAAATACCATGCTGAGAATGCGGGGAATTTGTGGTGTGGCCGCGCAGATACAGCCACAGCCCAAAGCCCCGTTGACGCCCCTCGGCCCCTTGCATAGGAAGGGCCAAACCGACCGGAACCGGGCGCACGGGGCGCCCAGAGGGAATGTCATGACCGAACCGACCAGCGCACCGCGTTCATTTCAGGAAATCATCCTCAGGCTTCAGTCCTACTGGGCCTCGAAAGGCTGTGCGATTCTGCAACCCTATGACATGGAGGTCGGGGCAGGGACGTTCCATCCCGCAACCACCTTGCGGGCGCTGGGGTCCAAGGCATGGGCCGCAGCCTATGTTCAGCCGTCGCGCCGTCCCACGGATGGGCGTTATGGCGAAAACCCGAACCGGCTTCAGCATTACTACCAGTATCAGGTGCTGATCAAACCCAGCCCTCCGGATTTGCAGGAGCTGTATCTGGGCAGCCTTCAGGCCATTGGCATCGACATGGATCTGCATGATATCCGCTTTGTCGAAGACGACTGGGAAAGCCCCACACTGGGCGCATGGGGGCTTGGCTGGGAAGTCTGGTGTGACGGAATGGAAGTCAGCCAGTTCACCTATTTCCAGCAGGTCGGCGGCCATGACTGCACGCCTGTCTCGGGTGAGCTGACCTATGGTCTCGAGCGTCTGGCCATGTATGTGCTGGGCATCGACCACGTGATGGACATGCCGTTCAACGATCCGCAATCACCCAGCCCGCTGAAATACGGCGATATCTTCAAGCAGACGGAAGAGGAATACGCCCGCTGGAACTTTGACGTGGCCAATACCGAGGTTCTGCTGCGCCATTTCGAAGAGGCCGAGGCTGAATGCGCCACGATCCTGGCGCAGGCGCATGACGATCCGAAAACCGGCAAGCGCATCATCATGGCGCATCCGGCCTATGACCAGTGCATCAAGGCGTCACACATCTTCAATCTGCTGGATGCACGGGGTGTGATCTCGGTCACCGAACGGCAGGCCTATATCGGGCGCGTGCGGGCGCTGGCCAAGCAATGCGCGGATGCCTTTGTGCAGACCGAGGCCGCCGGGTTCAGCGCCGGATGAGGCGATCAGGCCAGTCCCGGCAACAGGGCTTTCAGGCCGTCCGCGATCATGCTGACGGCGATAGCCGCAAGAATCATCCCCATAAAGCGGCTCATGATCACGCGCGCGGTGTCGGACAGGCGTTGGGCCAGCCAGGCCGCATTCCAGAACGTGATCAGAAGCAGGCCAACAACGGCAAGGAATACGCCTGCATAAACAAAGGCTTCTACGGGCTTCTTGATCTGGTGTGCATACAGGATCAGCGTGGTGATGGTGCCGGGGCCTACCAGAATGGGAAAGGCCAGCGGATAAAAGGCGACGGTGTCGGGTTCGGGGTAAGCGTCCTTTTCCCCCTTCGTCCCGTGGTGAGAGGTGCTTTCGTGTCCGTTCAGCATGTTCAGACCGATCATCATGACAACCAGACCACCGGCGACGCGCAGATGATTGACGCTGATGCCAAAAAGGCCAAGCGCCTGACTACCGACCAGGGCAAAGGCACCGCCAAGGATCAGGCAGTAGATCACGGTTTTGACCGCAATCTTGCGCTGTTCGGTGGCGGACAGGTCCTGAGTGACGCTCAGAAACACCGGCAGGTTGGTGACCGGGTTCATGATCGCAAACAATGCGCCGAAAAATCCGACGGCAAAGGTGGATTCCATCGTGTAGACCTCGTTTCTGCCTGTTCCCCGATGAAACCTGTCCTATTTTACAAGAACTTGAAAGAGGCGGCCTGAAAGATGACGGGAAAACTGCTGGCAATTCTTCTGCTGCTGTCGGCCATCGTGGCAGGCCTCGGCATGTATTATCTACAGGTCTACGGCTATTATTATGAGGTCGAACCGCAACCGGGGCAGGACGTTGCCCTGATGACGGATGCAGGCGGTGTGCCGGAACCCATCGCCTATTCCGGGTTTCAGGCAATTGACGCCGACAGTTCGCCTATTCGGTATCGCGCCTGTTTCGAGACCGAATTGTCGCCGGACCAGATGGCTGGATACGTGCCTGTCGAAAACTCCGAACCCCTGACCGCACCGGGATGGTTTGAATGCTACGATGCGGTGTCTTTGGCGGATGCGCTTGAATCCGGGCAGGCGCGGGCGTTCATGGGGGTGAAGAACATCCATTTCGGCGTCGACCGGATCGTGGCGATCACCGAAGATGGCAAGGGTTATGTCTGGCACGCGTTGAACAATTGCGGTGAAAAAGCCTATGACGGTACCGTCGTGGGCGAGGAATGTCCGCCGCGCCCGGAAAACTGAAGGAGCAGACCGTGGGCCATGTCATAGAAATCCCCGATTTCCTGACGGCCACTCTGGGGTTTGCGGTCTATCTGATCGGGGCCGAGATCAATGCCCGTGTCGCTACCCTGCGCAATTTCAACATCCCCGAACCCGTGACAGGGGGCCTGCTGGCCTCGCTGGTGGTTCTGACGCTCTATCTGGTCTTCGGGATCGAACTGTCCTTTGGCCTGACAGCCCGCGATTTCCTGCTGGTCCTGTTTTTTGCCGGGATCGGCCTGAACGCCCGTCTGTCTGACCTCATTGCGGGCGGTAAGCCGTTAATCTTGCTTTTGATTCTCACTCTGACGACGATAGTCTTTCAGAATGTGATTGGCGCGGCTGGGGCGGTGATATTCGGCTATCCCGCACAGGCCGGTGTGTTGTTCGGATCGGCGGCCCTGATCGGTGGGCACGGTACGGCAATCGCATGGGCGCCGGACGTGGCGCAGGCAACGGGCCTTGACGGCGCGACCGAACTGGGTGTGGCCGTCGCCACCCTTGGATTGGTGCTTGCCGCGCTGGTTGGCGGCCCGATTGCGCGCCTGCTGGTCGAACGGCGCGGCCTGACGCCTGACCGCCCTGACGAAGAACCCAGCATCGGATTGCCGGATGAGCATGACGGGCACACCGCAAACATCGATCATCTGACCGTCATGCGCGTCTTGCTGCACCTGAACCTGGCGATCATCTCGGGATATGCGCTGAATGAATCAATTGCCGCCGCCGGGCTGAAACTGCCGCTGTTCGTGCCCTGCCTGATCATGGGCATCGTGATCGCCAATCTGCGGGACGCGCTGTTTCCCGATGCTCCGAAAGTGTCGCGCTCACCGTCGCTGGCGTTGATTTCGGAATTTGCGCTGGGCGCGTTTCTGGCAATGTCACTGATGAGCCTGCAACTCTGGACCATTGCGCAGCTGGGCATGGCCATTGCCGTGATCATGACAGCGCAGACGGTGTTCGCGGTGCTGTTCGTCCTCTGGGTGCTGTTCCCGGTCATGGGGTCCAACTATCGCGCCGCTGTACTGGCCGCCGGGTTTGGCGGCTTTGCGTTGGGGGCCACACCCACCGCTATCGCAAATATGACAGCCGTGACCAAGCGATATGGCCCATCGCCTATTGCCTTTATCGTGCTGCCCCTTGTATCCGCCTTCTTTGTGGATATCGCCAATGCCATCGTCATTCAGACGATCGTCAATTTCTAAGGACCGACAATGCCCGACCTGCTGATCGAACTGTTCTCCGAAGAGATCCCCGCACGGATGCAAGCCCGTGCCGGCGAGGATCTGAAAAAGCGGATTACCGATGGTCTGGTCGAGGCCGGTCTGACCTATGCAAGCGCGGCCGCCCTGACCACGCCCCGCCGACTGACGCTGGCGGTCGAGGGGCTGCTGGCGAAAAGCCCCACCATCCGGGAAGAACGCAAGGGCCCAAAAGTAGGCGCACCCGACAAGGCAATCGAAGGGTTCCTGCGCGGCGCGGGCCTGACCCGTGATCAGCTGGAAGAACGCGAAACGCCCAAGGGGGCCATCTATTTCGCCACCATCGAAAGGGCCGGTCGCCCCGCGGCCGAGGTCATTGCCGAAGTGCTCGAAACCACCATCCGCAATTTCCCTTGGCCGAAGTCCATGCGCTGGGGCAGTGGCAGCTTGCGCTGGGTGCGTCCGCTGCATTCGATCCTGTGCATTCTGACGGATGAGGCCGGGGCACAGGTCGTGCCAATGGATGTCGACGGCATTTCGTCCGGCGACACCACAGCAGGCCACCGCTTTATGGCGCCCAACCGCTTTTCGGTCACGTCTTTCGGCGATTACGCGGCCAAGCTGAAGCGGGCTTTTGTCGTCCTGTCCCCCGAGGAACGCGCCCAGCACATCTGGAACGACGCCCAGAACATGGCCTTTGCCGCTGGTCTTGAGCTGGTCGAAGACAAGGGCCTGCTGGCCGAGGTCGCCGGGCTGGTCGAATGGCCGGTCGTTCTGATGGGGCGGATCGACGACGAATTCCTCGACCTGCCGCCCGAGGTGCTGCAAACCTCGATGAAAGAACACCAGAAGTTCTTCTCGGTCCGCAATCCCAAAACGGGCCGGATTGAACGGTTCGTCACTGTTGCGAACCGCGAAACCGCGGACAATGGCGCGACCATTCTAGCGGGCAATCAGAAAGTGCTCTCAGCCCGTCTTGCCGATGCCAAGTTCTTTTGGGAAAATGACCTGCGCATCGCCAAATCGGACATTGCACAATGGACCCGCGCGCTGGAAAACGTCACCTTCCACAACAAACTGGGAACGCAAGCCGACCGGATCGGTCGTATCGCCGCGCTGGCCCGCGAACTGGCACCAGTGACCGGTGCCGATGCCGATCAGGCTGAAAAAGCCGCGCGCCTGGCCAAGGCCGACCTCAGCTCGGAAATGGTCTACGAATTCCCCGAGCTTCAGGGCCTTATGGGGCGGTATTACATCGAAGCGGCAGGTGAAGATGCCGCCGTGGCCGCCGTCGCGCAAGAGCACTACTCGCCTTTGGGGCCGTCGGATGATGTCCCCACCGCTCCGCTGTCGGTGACCGTCGCATTGGCCGACAAGCTGGATACACTGACCGGGTTCTGGGCGATTGATGAAAAGCCTACTGGCTCGAAAGACCCGTTTGCCCTGCGCCGTGCGGCGCTGGGGGTTATCCGGTTGGTGCTGGAGAATGAGCTATCCATTGAACTCAAATTGGCATTGGTTAATCCAATATTGAAGTTTGCAGCCGTTCGTGAAGGGCAGCCGTTGGGAGAGGTATTGGACAAACTGGAGGAATTGGAAGACCCATTGGCGAATGAGGCGCTTGCAATTGCTAAGGAAAAAAACCTTGAACTATTCCAAGAAAGCCTGGGCTCATTGGCAGGCGAGGCCTTTGCAAAAGCTGCTGACCTCCTTTCCTTCTTCCACGACCGCCTCAAGGTCTTCCTCCGCGACGAAGGCATCCGTCACGACGTCATTGACGCCTGTATCGCGATGGACGGCAATGATGATCTCAACCTGTTGGTGAATCGCGCCCGCGCGCTGAACGCGGTGATCGCGACTGAAGATGGCGAAAACCTCGTGCAGGGCTTCAAGCGCGCCAACAACATCCTGACCCAGGCCGAAGAAAAGGACGGGGTGGAATATTCCTACGGTGCGGATGTGAAATTCGCCGAGACCGACAGCGAAAAGGCATTGTTTGCCGCTTTGGATGCAGCACATGCGCAAATCCAACCCGCGCTGAAATCCGAAGATTTCCCCACGGCCATGGCCGCCATGGCGGGGCTGCGCGGGCCGGTGGACGCGTTCTTTGAGGATGTGCAGGTCAACACCGACAATGACATTGTTCGCCGCAACCGGCTGAACCTGCTCAGCCAGATCCGGCAGATCTGCTCCAGCGTGGCCGATCTGACCCGGATCGAAGGGTAAACGACCGGGCGCGCTGGCAGGCGCGCCCACAACGCACTTGCGTGAAGGGCGCAAGCGCCTATGCTGCAGACAAACCAAAAGGTGCTGCAGTGCAGAATAATCCGAATACAACGCTCATTACATCCGACGCGCCTGTCACCGCCCATACACATGGCGGGCGGGCCAAATGTCTGCAACGTCTGGTCCGGCTGGACCTGCCGGTGCCCCGAACCGTTGCGCTGTCATTTGATGCCGTTCACCAGATTGCAGAAGGGGCGATCCCGGATATTGCGGCGATCCTCGAACAGTTCGACCCGACCTCGTTGCTATGCGTCCGACCCAGTTCCGAAGATCCCGATTGGGGCGGCCCCGGCGCGGTTCTCAATATCGGAATGAACGACGCGCGCTATGTCGACCTGTCCGACACCATGGGCGCCGAGGCCGCCGCAGCTCTGTATCTGCGGTTCGTTCAAAGCTATGCGATCCACGTGGCACGGCTGGATGCGGATGTGTTCGATGACATCGAAGCTGATGGCCGCGAGGGGTTGCGCCACTCGCTGCGCGCCTACGAGGATGAAACCGACGAGGTCTTTCCGCAGGACAGGGGCGAACAGCTGATCGGTGTTCTGCGCTCGATGGCGCGTGCATGGGACGGGACGTCTGCGCGCTTGCTGCGGCAGGCCAAGGGGGCACCCGCAGATGCCGGGCTTGGGTTGGTCATCCAAGAGATGATCCCCGGCGTCGGGAAAGGGGAATGCGGATCGGGCGTTCTGCAACTGGTTGATTCCACAACCGGAATGCCACAAATCACCGGCCGCTATCTAAGCCAGAGTCAGGGGCGCGATGCGCTGGGTGAAGATGTGGCAGCCCTGTTTCTGGAAAAAGACCCGCGCGGCCCCTCGCTGGAAGAGGTCGCACCAGATGCTTTCGCCGAGGTCAAGGCTCAGGCCGCGCTGATGCGCGAGAAACTGCGCGAAGAGATGCAGGTCGAATTCGTCATTCAGGACGGCACCGTGCATATTCTCGATGGTGTCCGGGTGCAGCGATCGGCCCGCGCGGCCATGCGCATTGCCGTACGTCTTGCCGAAGACGGTATCATACCGCCGCAAGAGGCGGTGATGCGTGTCGACCCGCACGCGCTGAACGAACTACTGCACCGTCAGGTCCACCCCGATGCGCAACGCGATGTGCTGACCACGGCCATTGGTGCCAGCCCCGGTGCCTCGACCGGCAAGATCGTGTTTACTTCGGCCGAAGCACAGGCCAGTGCCGCCCGTGGCGAGGCATGTGTTCTGGTGCGCCGGGAAACCTCGCCCGAGGATGTGCGCGGGATGCACGCCGCCGTTGCGGTTCTGACGGAAAAAGGCGGCATGACCAGCCACGCGGCCGTGATCGGGCGCGGATTGGGTCTGCCCTGTATCGTCGGGGCCTCGGAAATGCGGTTTCAGACGAAAGACAAGATGCTGACCGCACCGGATGGCCGGGTATTCAAAACCGGCGATATTGTCACCATTGATGGCAGCTCGGGTCAGGTGCTGGCCGGTCAGCCCGCCATGCTCGAGGCCGCGTTGGATGACTGTTTCCAGACACTGATGGGCTGGGCCGATGCCGAGCGTGACATCGAAATCCGCGCCAATGCCGACACACCGGCTGATGCGCAGACGGCCCGGAACTTTCAGGCCCAGGGGATCGGTCTGTGCCGGACCGAACACATGTTCTTTGACCCCGGCCGTCTGATCGTGATGCGCGAAATGATCTTTGCGCAAACCTCGGCGGGCAGGGCGGCGGTGCTGGAACGCCTGCTTCCGATGCAGCGCGAGGATTTCGTTCAGCTGTTCAGGATCATGGAAGGTCAGCCTGTCTGCATCCGCCTGTTCGATCCACCCTTGCATGAATTTCTGCCGACAACGCGCACCGGGCAACGGGAGTTGGCCGAGGCGCTGGACCTGCCCGTGTCCGACGTCGAACGCCGGGTTGAGGCGATGACCGAATACAACCCCATGCTGGGCCTGCGCGGCGTTCGTCTGGGTGTCACCGTACCCGAGATCTACGACATGCAGGCGCGCGCGATTTTTGAAGCCACGCTTGACGCCCGAAAAAACGGTGCTCCGGTGGTGCCCGAAGTGATGATCCCGCTGGTATCCGCCAAGCGCGAGGTTGAACTGGTCAAATCCCGCATCGACTCGGTCGCCGCCGCCGTTGAATCGGAACGGGGGCAGAAGTTCGAATATCGGCTGGGCGTCATGGTCGAAACGCCACGCGCCTGTCTGCGCGCGGAAGAGATCGCGCCACAGACTGCTTTCATGAGTTTTGGAACGAACGACCTGACGCAGATGACCTACGGCCTGTCCCGCGACGATGCCGGTCGTTTCATGTCCGCTTACGTGCGGCAGGGGGTCTTTACCGAAGATCCGTTCCATGTCCTTGATCCGGACGGGGTGGGCGAGCTGCTGAAACTCGGGGCAGAACGCGGGCGTGCCGCGAAGCCGGATGTGACCCTTTCGGTCTGTGGCGAACACGGCGGGAACCCCGAATCAATCGCCATTTGCCGCGATCTTGGGTTCGACTATGTGTCATGCTCACCGTTCCGGGTTCCGGTCGCTCGGCTGGCTGCCGCTCAACTGGCGATTTCCTCCAGACTTGGGGGTTGACACCGCGCCGAACCCCAAGGAATAGTGGGTTATACGGTCACTCGTAGGCGAAAAATATTTTCGCTACGGGCGATTTTCCACTTGCTTTTTTCAAGATACTGGACCTTTGCGTCAGTCTGGGGTATCAGCCTCGTCGCGCCCGCCGGGGGAGGGTAAGGCGCGTGATGTGCCTGTGCGAGGTTATCTGATGCTACGTTACATATTGGCTGTTGCCGCAGTGGCGGCAACCGTTCTGCCGAGTGCATCCTTCGCTGAGAAGGAAGCGACTGATACTGCAAAACAAGAACTTGTCGCCCGCAGCGAGCTGCCAGCGCAAAGTTTTCGGGACTATTTCAAGCTGTTCCAGCCCCGCAAGGCGGCTGAACCTGTCGAAGTGTCCTTCTCCAAAGACTGGCTTGACCAGCAACCAAAGGCCTCCGGTGGTGAAAACTGGAAATGCCTGTCCGAAGCCCTGTACTTCGAGGCGCGCGGCGAAAGCGTGCGCGGCCAGTTCGCGGTTGCCGAGGTGATCCTGAACCGGGTCAAAAGCAGCCGTTTCCCGGATTCCCTGTGCGGGGTGATCCATCAGGGGACCGGCAAGAAATACCAGTGCCAGTTCACGTATACCTGCGATGGCCGCAAGGAAGTCATCCACGAGAAAAAGGCGTATGAGCGTGTGGCGAAAGTCGCGCGGGCAGCCATTGATGGCGTGGCGGATGAGTTGACCGAAGGGGCAACACACTATCACACGACGTCGGTGCGCCCGTCCTGGTCGCGGGTCTATAAACAGACCGCGAAAATCGGCGTGCATGTTTTTTACCGTCACAACTACCGGACAGCGAGCAACTGATTGACGCACCCGCGCTGGAAGCTTGCTGGCGTGGGGCAGGTTGCACCCTATATTGCGGGCCAGGAGGCCCGTGATGATTTTGAACCGCAGACACCTTTTGCAATCCGCCGCCGCAGCATTGCTGATGCCGCGTGTGGCCAGCGCGGGTTTTGCACCGCTTAATGCGCGTGTAGCCAAACACCCGATCGCGCCAGCAAGTTATCCTGAAACGGAAGTCTGGACATATGACGGGTCTGTCCCCGGCGTTGAACTGCGTGTCAGGCAGGGCGACCGCATCCAGCGCACCCTGATGAACCAGCTTCCGCAAGCCACGTCGGTCCATTGGCACGGAATTCGCATCGAAAACGCCATGGACGGCGTGCCCGGCCTGACGCAGGACGCAGTCGAGACGGGCGCAAGCTTTGATTACTCCTTCGTCGTTCCAGACGCAGGGACTTATTGGTACCATGCGCATAACCAGTCGATGGAACAGGTTGCGCGCGGGCTTTACGGGCCGCTGATCGTCGAAGAAACTGCTGCCCCTGATGTGGATCAGGATCTGGTACTGATGCTGGACGACTGGCGGCTTGATCCGGAAACCGCTCAGATCACGGATGATTTCGACAATGGCCATGATCTCAGCCATGCTGGTCGGCTGGGGAATATCATCACTGTCAACGGATCCCTTGACCCGCGCGTTGAGGCGCGACAGAACGACCGTCTCCGGCTACGCCTGATCAACGCCTCCAACGCGCGGATTTTTGACCTGAATCTTGACGGGTTGTCTGGTTGGATCGTCGCTCTTGACGGTATGCCACTGGAAAAGCCGATCCCATTGTCTGGGGCTTTCCCAATCGCCCCCGCACAACGCATCGATCTTGTTGTGGATGTCGTGGCTGCGGGCGATACGGCAAGTCTGGTGAGTGTTGAGCGCGATGGTGCCTTTGGCATCGTTCGGTTTGATGTTGACGAACCTCTCGCACCTGCGCCGCGACAAGGCGTGTCAGCGTTGCCGCCCAACCCTTTGCCAGTCATCGAGGATGTCTCATCCGCACCATTGCACCGGATGTCCCTGCAAGGCGGGGCGATGCGCTGGCTGGACAGCGCCCGGATCGGGGACACAGAATTGTCAGGCCAGGAACTGGCGCAGTTGGGCCGGTTCTGGGCCCTGAACGGTTATGCGGAACGCCCGTCCGACCCGTTTCTGGACGCCCGGACCGGAGGCCTTCACAAGATCGAGTTCGTCAATGAAACAGTCTTTCCACATGCCATGCATTTGCATGGTCACCACTTCCGACTGATCCAGTCGGACGGATCGCTTGGCCCGTGGCGCGATACTGTTTTGGTTGATCGCGGACAAACCCGCCAGATCGCTCTGGTCGCGGATAATCCGGGGGACTGGCTGTTGCATTGCCATATGCTGGGACATGCCGCTTCGGGTATGATGAGCTGGTTTCGCGTCACCTGACGCCGCATTCGGCGGTTGGAATGGCGTTTGTTTGAATGTTATAGGCCCTTGCAACGCCTATAGAGGGCAAGCCCTGCAACAAGCCGAAAAGGCCGGACCCATGAGTTCTGAAATCCGACTGGCATTTGCGCACCCGACCGAACGGTCCGAGGCGACCTCGCCCCGAGGGCCGCTGGATCGCATTTCCCTGCGCGACCATATTGTCGAGGTTGAAATCGGTGCGTTTCAGGCCGAGCGGGGAACAACCCAGCGGATCTGTTTCAATATCGTCGTCGAAGTCCGGCCCCTGACCGACCCGATTGACGACGATGTGGATCGCATCCTGTCTTATGACCGGGTGACGGAATCCATTGCCTATGAACTCGCGGCCGAGCGTCTGAACCTGCTTGAAACCCTGGCCGAGCGTGTAGCCGAACGTATCTTGCATGAACCACAGGCTGTAAGGGTCTTTGTTCGCATCGAAAAACTGGATCGCGGTCCGGGCGCTCTCGGGGTCGAGATCGTGCGTGGGAAAGACTCGGTTCATCATGATGTGACCGAGGAAGATCGCCCGCATCCCCGTCTGGTCTACTTGTCGAATGACGCCATCGCCTCGGACAATCTGACCGGGTGGATCGACCAATTGCAGAACCGACAGCGCCCGCTGATCCTGTGTGTGGGGGCGTCAGACTTGGCTGCGCCGCAAACCGGCCACGCAATGACACAGCGCCGGATTGACCTGCTGGCGATCGAGCAGAACGCGTGGGTTCTGGCCGCGCGCGATCACCGCTGCAAGGTGGTTTCAACCCGGACAGAACTGGACTGGGCCATGAAGAACGGCCAGATCTGTGTCTGGGCCCCGTCCAAGATCGTTCTGGACGCGGTGGATGGTCCTTCTGCCGCACCATCCGACGCCGTGGCTTTGGCCGCATGGTTTGCGGCGACCTTTGAAGCCAGTGAAATGATGGTCATCGGCGGCGAATTGCCGAAAACGCCCAAAACCCCCCTGCGGGCTGTGGCCGTGGATCAGGCCGAATTGTGAGCATCTATTTCAGACCGCTGGTTCAGCACGGCCAGACCCGGCCCGCTGGCGCGTATTCTTTGGCCGGTCAGCCCCTGTGGTTTACCCATGTCGAAGCGCTTGGGCGCGATACCGCACCGCAGATCATGGCAGCATCGGACATTCCCGGTGGGGCGCTGGAGCGGTTGACCCGCCCGCGCGCACCCATCGCCGGGCTGGATATGCAGGTGCCGCACATCATGGGCATTCTCAACACCACGCCTGACAGTTTCTCGGACGGGGGTGTTCACAGCTCGGTCGAGGCCGCCCGCGATGCCGCTGCAAGGATGGTGGCGCATGGGGCCACCATTTTGGATATCGGCGGGGAATCAACGCGCCCGGGCGCGGATTTCATTCCGGCAGATCAGGAAATTGCCCGCACCCGCCCGGTGATCGAGGCGATTCGCGCACAAACGGATGCCCTGATTTCAATCGACACCCGCAAAGCCAGCGTCGCCAAAGCGGCGTGTGCGGCGGGCGCGGGGCTGGTCAACGATGTCTCGGGGTTCACGTTCGATCCCGAATTGGCACCGTTTTGCGCCGACAAGGGCACACCGGTCTGCGTCATGCATATGCAGGGTGATCCAGCCACGATGCAGGAAAACCCCAGCTACGACAACGTGTTGCTGGATGTTTATGACTTCCTCGAAACCCAGATCGCTCTGCTGGAAAACTTGGGGCTTCGGCGCGACCTGATCATCGTCGATCCAGGTATCGGTTTCGGCAAGACCGAGGATCACAACCTGACCTTGCTGCGCAATCTCAGCCTGTTTCACGGGCTTGGCTGCCCGATCCTGCTGGGCGTGTCCCGCAAGGGCTTTATCGGAACAATTGGACGGGAGCCTGACAAGACTGCCCGCGCGCCGGGTTCAATTGCTGTGGCTTTGGCCGGATTGTCTCAGGGCGTGCAGATCATTCGCGTTCACGACGTCGCCGAGACCGCTCAGGCCTTGCGTCTATGGGCCGCTGTCCGGTAATCCGGTCTCACGGAAAATCACGGAGTGACACCAATGCGCAAGCTGTTCGGAACCGACGGGGTGCGGGGCACGGCCAACACGCATCCGATGACGGCGGAAATGGCGTTGCGCATCGGGGCTGCGGTGGGGCGCTATTTCCGGCGTGATGCGACCGGTGTGCACCGGGTCGTCATCGGCAAGGACACACGCCTGTCCGGCTATATGCTGGAAAACGCGCTGACCGCCGGTTTGACGTCAACGGGAATGAATGTGCTGTTGCTGGGGCCGGTTCCGACGCCTGCGGTGGGCCTGATGACGCGGTCGATGCGGGCCGATCTGGGTGTCATGATCTCGGCCAGCCACAACCCGGCAGAGGACAACGGCATCAAGTTCTTTGGTCCCGACGGTTATAAACTGTCCGATCAGGCCGAGATCGACATCGAAAAGCTGATCGACGAAGGTGTCCGGCCTGCTCAGGCCCAGAATATCGGACGGGCGCGTCGTGTTGATGACGCCCGGTTCAGATATGGCGAGCGTGTGAAATCCTCGCTGCCGCGCGATGTGCGTCTGGATGGTCTCAAGGTGGTGATCGACTGTGCCAATGGCGCCGCCCACCGCACCGCGCCCGAGGTTCTTTGGGAACTGGGTGCAGACGTGATCCCGATCGGGATTTCGCCCAACGGGAAGAACATCAACCTCAACTGCGGATCGACCAAGCCGCAACTGGCCGCCGAAACCGTCGTGGCGCATGGCGCTGACGTTGGTGTCTGTCTGGACGGCGACGCGGATCGGGTTGTTATCGTCGACGAGACCGGTCAGGTCGCCGATGGCGATCAGCTTATGGCGCTGCTGGCGACGGCCTGGAAAAAATCCGGGCAGTTGAAAGGCGATGCCCTTGTGGCCACGGTGATGTCCAATCTGGGGCTCGAACGGCACCTCTCGTCACACGGCATGCGACTGGAACGCACGGCTGTCGGCGACCGCTATGTGGTCGAGCGCATGCGCGAAGGCGGCTTCAACCTGGGCGGTGAACAATCCGGTCATATCGTGATGAGCGATTATGCCACCACCGGCGATGGCCTGATGGCCGGCTTGCATTTCCTGGCCGAGATGGTTCTGTCCGGTCGCAAAGCCTCGGACCTGTCCAAGCAGTTCGAAACCGTGCCGCAGCTGTTGAAGAACGTCCGCTATGCCAACGGTCAAACTCCGCTTGAAGTTCAAAGCGTTAAAGCTGCCATTGCCGATGCCGAGGCGCGGCTGAACGGGCAGGGCCGGTTGCTGATCCGCAAATCCGGCACCGAGCCGCTGATCCGCGTCATGGCCGAATGCGAGGATGACGCGCTGCTGTTACAGGTCGTCGACAGTATCGTGGCCGAGGTCGAAGCCGCCGCAGGCTAGCGCCCGAACAGAACCCTGCGCAGGCTGAACCACTGGCTGATGGCCATGCCCGTCAGGATCAGGGCCAGGGCGACGTAGAATCGCAGGGGCAGGGCCTCGGACAGGATCCAGGCCCCGAACACCATCGACCAGATCGGCACCTGATAATTCACCAGCGTCAAAAACACCGATCCGGCGCTGCGGGTGATCGAAACCCGCAGCAAATTGGCGAAAGCTGTGGGGATCAGCCCAAGGACAATCAGGGCCAGCGATGGGCGGTTGCCCTGCCAAGTAGGGACACCTTCGACCAGCAGCATGATGGGCACCAGCAGAACAGCGCCGACCAGCAGGGTCAGCGCGGCCAACGCCAGCGGCTCGACCGGCGGGCAGCGCCGCGTCAGGATCGATGTCGAGGCATAGCAGAGGGCAGCCGAGATACAGGCCAGCTGCGCCAGCGGCTCGGTCCCTTGACCCAGCTTTGCCAGACCGGGTCCGATCAGGACCAATGCGCCGGAAAACCCAAGGCACACGCCCAGAAACCGACGCAGGTTCAGCGGCTCATCTGAAAAGAAATGCGCCAGCGGCAGCACCATCAGCGGAATTGCGGCCATGGACAGCCCTGCAAAGGCCGAGGGTACATATTGCTGCCCCCAGCTGAGCAGCATGAAAGGCACCGCAGTCGACAACACGCCAATCAGCAGGATTGATGTTGTCAGCGCGGGTGTCAAAACCGGCATACGGCGCCCGGTGATCCGCATCAGGACAAGCAATGTCACCGCACCCAAAGTGGTGCGCGATGTCGCCACGGTAATCGGGCCATAGCCTTCCAATGCCATCGCGACGACCATGAATGTGCCGCCCCAAATAAGCCCCAGCGTGAAAACGCCGCTCCAGTCCTGCTTCGTGGGTTGTTCAACCATTCCATCCCCTTATCCCGCGTGCGCGCCGGTGTCACGGGCTGATCTTGACTTTATGTTAGTTTCCACTTACCGTAAGAAATGACTTACGATATGACATTTTCAGCTTTGGGCGATGCGACCCGCAGGCAGGTGTTCGAAGCCGTCGCCAGCCAGCCTCAGGCAGTGGGCGAACTTGCGTCAAAGCTGCCGGTAAGCCGACCGGCCGTCTCACAACATCTCAAGGTGCTGTCTGATGCTGGGCTGGTGACATGCCACGCGAAAGGGACGCGCCGGATCTATGCGGTGCGCCCCGAGGGGTTGGCAGAGCTGCGCAGATGGCTCGACCGTTACTGGAGCGACGTGATGAACAGCTTTGCAGATGAGGTGAACAGAGCGGGAGAGAGGCCATGACAGACCCGATAGTCAAGACAATTGTCGTAAGCGCCTCTGCTGAGCGTGCTTTCGACATCTTCGTCAACCGCATCGGGACATGGTGGCCGCTGGACAGCCACGCGGTTTCCGCATCGCAGGGGCAACCGGCAAGGGACGTGGTTATTGAACCCCGGATCGGTGGCGCGGTCTATGAGGTCATGTTCGACGGAACCCGTGCTGACTGGGGTCAGGTGCTGGCAATTGATCCCGGCCAATCCGTGGCATTCACCTGGCATCCGGGCACCAACAGCGGTTCTCCTACGCGCGTCGATGTGCGTTTTGAGGATTGCGGTTCGGGGCAGGCCAAAGTCACCCTGACGCATTCCGGCTGGGACGTCTGGGCAGGGGAAGCGCCCGAAAAGCGCGGCGGCTACGATACGGGATGGGATATCGTTCTGGGTGAACGCTTTGCCAAAGCGGTCTTAAAATGAAAAAGGGCGACCGCCTGGGCCGCCCTTTGCCTGACATCGGTCAGACTTAGTTCTTTTCTTTGTCGACCATCTTGCCGGCCGAGATCCACGGCATCATGCCGCGCAGCTTGGCGCCGGTCTCTTCGATCATATGCTCGTCATTGGCGCGGCGCGACGCTTTGATGGTCGGCTGGCCAACGGCGTTTTCCAGCATGAAGTCACGGACGAATTTGCCCTGCTGGATGTCGTCCAGAACCGCTTTCATGCGGGCTTTGGTCTCGTCGTATTTCAGGATGCGCGGACCGGTGACATACTGGCCATACTCAGCCGTGTTCGAGATCGAGTAATCCATGTTGGCAATGCCGCCTTCATAGATCAGGTCAACGATCAGCTTCACTTCGTGCAGACACTCGAAATAGGCCATCTCGGGTGCGTAACCGGCCTCGACCAGAGTTTCAAAGCCGCAGCGGATCAGTTCGACCAGACCACCGCACAGAACGGCCTGTTCGCCGAACAGGTCGGTTTCACATTCTTCGCGGAAGTTGGTCTCGATGATGCCCGAACGGCCGCCACCGATGGCCGAACAGTAGGACAGGCCGATTTCCAGCGCCTTGCCGGTTGCATCGTTGTGAACCGCGACCAGGCAGGGCACGCCGCCGCCTTTGGTGTATTCGCCGCGCACGGTGTGGCCGGGGCCTTTGGGGGCCATCATGATGACGTCAACGCCGTCCTTCGGCTCGATCAGGCCGAAGTGGACGTTCAGGCCGTGGGCAAAGGCGATGGCCGCGCCCGGCTTGATGTTGTCATGAACGTATTTCTTGTAGGTTTCGGCCTGCAATTCGTCGGGCATGGTGAACATGATGACGTCGCACCAGGCAGCCGCTTCGGCAATGCCCATCACTTCCAGACCTTCTGCTTCGGCTTTCTTGGCCGAGGGCGAGCCTTCGCGCAGGGCGATGACCAGGTTCTTGGCGCCCGAGTCGCGCAGGTTCAGCGCGTGGGCGTGACCCTGGCTGCCATAGCCCAGGATAGCCACTTTCTTGTCTTTGATCAGGTTGATGTCGCAATCGCGATCGTAATAGACGCGCATTTTGCCGGTCCTTTCTGGTTTGGTTGGGGCGGTTCTACCTGCCGGGCGTCCGATTGGCGATAGGGTTGGGCTTGAGTATTTGTGAAAAAGATGAAGAATAATTCTTGAAAGCGAAAAAAACTGAAAAAATCATGCTTGACGATATCGACCGGCGCATTTTGCGCCATTTTCAGGCCAACCCAAGCCTGACCACCGCGGAACTTGCCGATCTGTGCCGGATCAGCGCTGGTGTCTGTTGGCGCAGGCTGGAAAAGATGCAGGCGGCCGGGATCATCGAAGGGCAGGAGGCGGTGATCGACTGGGCCGCGATGGGCTATGCTGTCGAAGTCTCGCTTCGGATCACCTTGGACAAGACACAGGCCCGCGCCTTTGACGAGTTCATGGAAGAGGCCCGCAACGTGGCCGAGGTGATCGAAATCCAGACCTTTCTGGGCCGGGTGGATGTCCGCCTGTCGGTCATAGCGCGGGATATGAAGCACTATCAGCAGCTTTATCGAGACCGGATCCTGACCCTGCCGCATATCGCCGATATCGAAGCGCTGATGCATATCGCGCGGGTCAAACGGGACGAGGTGTTGCCGGTATGATCGAGTTGGACGAGATTGACCGCCGTCTGCTGCGTGCGTTGCAACAGGACGCCACCCAAAGCGCAGGTGCCCTGGGTCGGAGGTTCAATCTGTCTCAACCCGCCACCTGGCGGCGTATCCGCAGGTTGGAGGACGCCGGGATCATCAAGGGCCGAAGGTTGCGCCTGAACGCCGAGGCGCTCGGCTTTGGCGTGACCGTGTTTCTGGGGGTCAAGCTGGCGCGCAAGGGCCAGATCAGCCTTGAGGATTTCGAACGCGCCGTCAGCGCCATCCCTGAAGTTCAGACTGTCGAGCATGTTCTGGGTCTGTACGACTACCGTTTGCGCGTCGTGGCGCGGGACCTGTCCGATTTTGAACGCGTGTTGCGGCGCCGGATCATGACGCTGCCCGGCGCAGGCGATGTCGAAGCGAATGTTCTGCTGAGCGAGGAACGGCTGCCGGGACCGATTGGGTGACCTGCCTTAGTATCTGGTGCGGATGTAATATCCGGGATGATGGGTCAGGCGGGCAAACGTAATCGGTTTGTCTTCTTTCCATGTGGTGCGCTCCATCTGGATCATCGGCGCGCCCGCCGTGGTTCCCATGAATTCCGCCAGCCTTGCATCAGCGGAAATCGCGCAGAACGCAACCTCGGCATCGTTGAATGGAGCGGCATTCAACAGCCACTCATGCGGTCCTTGCTGGGTCAGGTCGGCCTTTTCCACATCGGGGACGGTTCCGATATTGATCCAGCGCTCTTCAAGCTGGAACGGGCGGTTGTCTGCGTAATGCATACAGACGACATGCAGAACCCGCGTCTCGGCGGGGACGTCAAGCTGAGAGGACAGCCAGCGGGGGCAGGCCTCGACAGTCCGTTCCACCAGCGCATAGCGATAGGCGGCATTCTGGCTTTCGACCATCTGTCGCGCCAGCGAGAATTCCAGCTTGGCGTGTTTGCTGGGTTCTTTCTTGACCCGCGTACCGCTTTTGCGCTTGCGTTCGATAAAACCCTGATCGGCCAGTTCCCTGAGGGCGCGGTTCACCGTCGCGCGGGCGCAATTGAATTCTTCCGCCAGTTGCGTTTCGGTCGGCAGCAAAGATCCCTGAGGCCACACGCGGCTTTCAATACGTCGTTTTACTTCATCTCGAACGGACTGGAAGTTAATACGCTTATGAATCGTCACAGGAAAAATATCCCTTCAAGTAAAAAGTGTGCGCATCTGTTCAGAAGCAAGCAGAAGTGTAAAGGGGAAGTGACACTGGTTGGCGTCATTTTCTTGTGTTCCCAGCGTCCTACAGCACCAAACAGGCCGATTTTACCCGCATTCCGTGGCGTCACTTTTTGTCGCGAAATGGCTTTACTGGCCAAGGTAAAGAGACCAAGACTGCACTGACGATATTGAAAGGACGCCATATGCCTGCCTTGCTGAAAAACGTTGACCCGAACGGGCTCGAAGAATTCTCGGTCGTATTCACCGATCGCTCGCTGAACCACATGTCCCAAAAGTTTCAGGGGGTAATGCGCGACATCTCGGCCATGCTGAAAGAGGTGTACAAGGCAGACGGGGTGGCCGTCATTCCGGGCGGTGGCACCTATGCGATGGAAGCGGTCGCCCGGCAATTCGCGCGCGGGGCGGATGTCCTTGTGGTTCGGAACGGTTGGTTTTCATACCGCTGGAGCCAGATCATCGAAAGCGGCGCCCTGACCAGCTCGACCACCGTGATGAAGGCGCGCGAGACCGGCAATACCAGCCCGTCCCCCTTTGCGCCCGCACCGATTGACGAGGTCGTCGCAACGATTCGCGAACAGAAACCCGGTGTTGTGTTCGCACCGCATGTTGAAACGGCGGCAGGTGTCATCCTGCCGGATGACTATGTGACCGCCCTGGCCAGCGCGGCGCATGAAGTGGGTGCATTGATGGTGCTGGATTGCATCGCATCCGGGTGTGCCTGGGTGGATATGAAAGCCACCGGCGTCGACGTCCTGATCTCGGCCCCGCAAAAGGGCTGGAGCGCATCGCCTTGTGCCGGTCTGGTCATGCTGTCCGAACGGGGCGAGGCGCGTCTGGAACAGACAAGCTCGGACAGTTTCGCCATCGACCTGAAAAAGTGGCGCCAGATCATGCAGGCCTATGAAAATGGCGGTCACGCCTATCACGCCACGATGCCCACCGATGCGCTGCTGGCTTTCCGCGACACCATGGCAGAAACCAGGGGATACGGGTTCGAAAAGCTGCGCAAGGCGCAATGGGCATTGGGCGACGGCGTGCGGGCGATGTTGAAGGAGTATGGCATTGTCTCGGTGGCGGCTGACGGTTTCGGCGCACCCGGCGTTGTGGTCAGCTACACCTCGGACCCCGAAATCCAGAACGGCAAGAAATTTGCCGCTCTGGGGATGCAGATTGCCGCCGGGGTGCCGCTGCAATGTGACGAACCCGAAGGCTTCAGCACCTTCCGTCTGGGCCTGTTCGGATTGGACAAGCTTTATGATGTAGACGCCACCATCGCGCGCCTGAAACGCGTGCTGGATCAGGTTCTGTAAACAGGCCGGGCCTTAGCGAACGCCAAGGCCCATCTGCATCAGCGTCTTGCGCACAGGGGGCAGAGAATAAAGCGCGCTCAGCCCCATTGCGCGCGCATCCCGCAGCGGGCGCGCCTCGATCATCGAGGCGCGGTTCAGCAGGTCGATCCCTTTGACCCGCATCTCGATCTCGGTGTGGCGCGCCTTGTGATATGCGTCCAGCATCTGCGCGTCGCCCAGACCTTCGGGCTGGGATTGCGCCAGATCCAGCAGGCAGCGCAGATCGCCCAATGACATGTTCAGCCCCTGCGCGCCGATCGGCGGCACCACATGCGCGGCCTCGGCCATCAGGGCAATGCGCTCACCCGCCAGCCGTTCCGCGGACTGGCTGATGATCGGCCAGATGGTCCGGCGCGATGCCAGCTTCAAGTGGCCAAACAGGCCACAGGACCGTTCTGTCATCGCAGTCTCAAACGCTTCGGCATCAAGGGTCAAAAGGTCAACGGCATTTGGCCCGCGTTCCATCCAGACAATGGCGGACGAGGGCTGCCCCTGCCAATCGGGCAGCGGAACCAATGTGAACGGCCCGCCAGACCTGTGTATCTCGGTCGAGACATTCTCGTGCGGTACGGGATGCGTCACCGCGAACGCCAGCGCTTTCTGCCCATACCGCGTTGTATGCACTTTGATACCGGCGGCCGCGCGCATGGGAGAGTTGCGCCCATCTGCGGCCAGCACCAGCTTGCAGCGGATGCGGCTGCCGTCGCTCAGGCCAACGCGGGCTTCGGCAGTGCGGGTGAACAGGCTGACGGTGCCGGTGCCGGGGCGGAAATCGACATTCGGCAGCTCTGCCAGCCGCGCGACCATTTCCCGGCGCAACAGCCAGTTGGGCAGGTTCCAGCCAAACGGTTGCTCGGAAATGTCAGCGGCGTTGAAATCGCGTACGACGCGGGGTTCGGGCACGTCCCCCCCGGCATCGACAATACGCATGATCTGCAAGGGGGCCGCATGGGCATCCAGCCGCGCCCACAGGCCGCATTGCTCCAGCAGGCCGCGCGCAGGTTGCAGAAAGGCGGTGGTGCGCAGGTCGGACCCGTCCACATCCCGTTCGGTGATCGGTGGCGCGGGATCTACGCACACCACGTCAAACCCGGCGGTTCCAAACGCCGCCGCTGCGGTCAGACCGGCGATTCCACCGCCGGAAATCAGGATGTCACAACTGTCAGTCATGGCGCCTCTCATCATCTCGGGCAGACCCTAGTTCGGTTCCACCCCCTGCGCCAAGTGACATCCTGTCCCGTATCTCAGCCGCGTGAGATCAGGATCAGGACCAGGAACATCACCGGCACTATCATCAGGGCAGGGATGTAAAGGCCAGGAAGGCCAAACACCATGGCGGAACAGCCCCACATGCTGAGGACCGCGCCGACGGTGTAATACAGGTCCTCCGCCTTGCCGTTGGCCGCGTCGCGGGCCAGCCACCCGAAAACCGGAATTGCAAAGAAAAGGCGCTGCCAAACCGGCAGGCGTCCGGGCATATCGATCGCGCTCATGGGGCTCTCCGTTCTGTTCGTCGCTCCAGCGCATATAGGGCTGCGCATGCGGGTGCAGAACGTACGGATCGTCGCAGTGTGACAGGCTACCGCAGGCGGGCCAGAAATGCGGTCAGATCGTCCGTGTGATGGTGGATGTGATCGGCCTCATGCGGGTCCGGGGCGACATGAACCGTGCGCATTCCCATCTCATGCGGGGCGGCCAGATTACGCGGGTCGTCCTCGAACATCGCGGCCTTGTCAGCCTGAATGCCATCCTGTGCAAAGATGGCTTCAAAGGCGGCTTTCTCGGGCTTTGGCCGATACCCGGCATGTTCGACGCCATAGATTGCATCAAACAGCCCCGAAAGCCCGCGCGCCTGCAAGACCCGCTCGGCGTAGGGCGCGCTGCCATTGGTGTAGACGATGCGCCGTCCGGGCAGGGCGCGAATGTGATCGGCCAGCTCTGCATCCGGGTCCATATGGCTCATATCCACCTGATGCACCGCGTGCAGATAAGGCTCGGGGTCCAGATCATGTTCGGCCATCAACCCGGCCAGCGTGGTGCCGTATTGGCGCCAGTACTGCCCGCGCAGCCTGTCGGCCTCGGCCCGGTCGACGCCGATGGCCTGCACCACGTAATCCGTCATCAAAACTTCGATCTGATCGAACAGCTGCATATGCGGCGGATAGAGGGTGTTGTCCAGATCGAACACCCATTGCGTGACATGACTGAAGGACGGTTTGACCATGGCTTGGGTTTAGGGCGCGGGCCGGGTGATTTCAATGCCGTACTTGATTGCTGCCCCCAGAGACGGATAGACATGTCCGAACGAGGAGACAGAATACCCCATGAGCCAGACCCGATCCCCCACCAAGGATGCCTATAGCCTGATACTCGAAGCCATTGATGTCGGCGTCTACAAGCCCGGCGATCGTCTGGTGGAAAGCGAGCTGGCAGAACGGTTCGGGGTGTCGCGCACCCCGATCCGCGAAGCGCTGCAACGCCTGGAAACCCAGTCTCTACTGGAACGGGACGGGCGGTCGCTGATCGTGGCGTCGCTGGACCACAACCAGATGGCCGAGCTTTATATCGTGCGACGCGAACTGGAAGGGCTCGCCGCGCGGCTGGCCGCCAAACACGCCACCGAGGAAGAGATCAGGGTTCTTCACGACATGGTCCTCGAAGATGACAAGCTGGTGGGCGATCCGATGGCGCTGTCACGTGCCAACCGGCGCTTTCACGAACAGATCCATCTGGCCTCGCACAACCGCTACCTTGTCCAGCAGCTTGATCTGGTGCACCGGACTATGGCCTTGATGGCGACCACATCGCTGGCCGTGCAGGGGCGCGGAGAGATTGCCCAGAGCGAACATAAAGGCATCGTCGAAGCCATTGCCGCGCGCGATGAAGAGGCGGCGGGGCGGGCGCTCAAGGATCATATCTCGATCGCGTTCATGACGCGCCTGAAACAGGACGCAAGTCGCCGCGACAAGTGATTATCAGGTCAGCGGCTCGTCTTCGCTGGCCTGTCCGTGCTGGGTCTTGTCCCAGAAAAACGGGTTGGTCGCCAATTCCCACAACGCCTTGTAACCGGCAATCACGCCTAGCGGGAAATACAGAAACATCGTCGGAACCCAAGGCAAAAGAAACCGCCGCTCGCGCGCGGATACGGCGATCAGGCCAACACCGATACTCAGTCCCTCTGCCATCAAAAACAGCACGATCAGCGCGGTAGAGGTTGAATGCGGCACGATATCATCCATCGGATTGGCCAGCCCCAGGCTTGACAGCCAGAATACCCAGAGAACGGGCGCCAGCAGAAATTGCCCCAACGTGCCCAAAAAGAACGCCTGAAGGCCCAGAAATTTAGCGGCACCAAGGTCACGCCACAGTTTTCGCGGGCTGCGCATATGCACCAGATACGTGACCATGAACCCCTTGAGCCAGCGCGAGCGCTGTTTGACCCAGGGCCACGCCCGGAAATTCGCCTCCTCATATGTTGTGGTATCCACCATTTCGGTCCGGTACCCGGCCCGGCACAGCCTTACGCCCAGATCAGCATCCTCGGTGACGTTATGGGCATCCCAGCCGCCCAGTTCCAACAGCTTGTCGCGACGGAAAAAGAACGTGGTGCCCCCAAGCGGCACCACCAGGCCCATGCGGGCGATCCCCGGCAGGATCACGCGGAACCAGCTGTTGTATTCGATGGTAAAGCAGCGCGACCGCCAGTTGCTGCGCGGGTTGTAGTAATCCAGAACCCCTTGCAGGCACACAACATCCGGCGCGGCCTGGGTGAAATGCGCCACCACGCGCTCAATCTGATCCGGTTGTGGGGCGTCTTCCGCGTCCCAGACGCCGACGAAGTCGCCCCGGCAGAAATCCAGCGCGTAATTCATGGCGCGCGGCTTGGTGGTCAGCCCGTTCAGCTCGGGCACCTCGACGATGCGCATCCAACTGGGCAGGCTCACCTGCGCAAGGGCATTGCGCGTCACGTCATCCTTTTCCTCAAGCACAAGGATGACATCCAGCAACGCTTTGGGATAGGTCAGCCGCTGTAGCCTGTGCACCAGAGCGTTTGCAATCTCGCGCTCCTTGTACAATGGCACCATGATCGACACGCAGGGCTGCCGCAATGTGATGGCAGCTTCGGTGTGGTCCGGCTGCGTTCTCAGACGATGCCAAAGATAAGCCAGCGTGCCAGCCGTCCGAAAGACTGCAAAAAGCACCAGAGTTCCCACAGCCATGCCCAGCACCGCCAGCAGGCCAAACGCCGGGAACAAGGCAAACAGCCCCAGCACACACAACAGGGCCACCGACGGCCCTACGCGCGACCTGAGGGTCCAGTTGCGGCAGCTTTGCGCGGGATCAACCCGCGTTTCCGCCGATCTGGCCAAAGACCCCGAGAATTGCCGTGCAATCGTGCGGTCGATCTGATCGGATGCCGCCAGCACCGGGATCACGGCATAATCGCATTCGCGCATTTCGGCGGTCACGGTTGCGAACCGGTCGGGCCGGGCCGTGGCCACCAGAACAAGGGGGCCAATCCGCATCCAGGGGATGACATTGTGTTGCAGCCAGAAGTCGACCGGCATCAGCCCGCTCAGTTCCGGCATCGGCGGGATTTGTTCAAGATCTGCAATCTGCCAGCCGGATTGCGCGGACAGCGCGCTCAACACGTCCTTCCGGGTGGCATAGCCTTCGCCGACCAGTATCTCTCCCAGCGGTGCGTTCTGTCTGGTTTGCTGGCTCAGCGCATGGTCCAGCTGGGATCGGGTGATGGCTCCGGTTTCCAGCAGGCAGGTGCCCAGTGGTTTCCGATACCCGGGCGCGGGGATCGGTGCGGCGGACGTGAAATCCAGAAGATCAAGCTCAGCCATAACAAAACCCTGGCGCAGTTACCTGCGCTCAGGGTTGTTCGATCAAGGTTAACGCCCGGTTAACGCTGCACAGACAGGCAGTTATGCCTGTATTTTCTTCTTTTCCATCGCCTCGGCGAAGCGCTCGAACAGATAGAAACTGTCCTGCGGTCCGGGCGATGCCTCGGGGTGGTACTGCACCGAATAGACCGGCCGGTCCGCCATGCGGATACCGCAGTTCGAGCCGTCAAACAGCGACCGGTGAGTTTCCACGACGCCATCAGGCAGGGATTGCGCATCGACGGCAAAACCGTGGTTCATCGAGGTGATCTCGACCCTGCCGGTGTCCAGATCCTTGACCGGGTGGTTCGCGCCATGGTGGCCGTGGTTCATCTTGACCGTCTGACCACCCAGCGCCAGCGCCAGCATCTGGTGTCCAAGGCAGATGCCGAACACAGGCAGGTCTGTCGTCTCCAGAATCTCTTTGATCATTGGAACAGCGTATTCGCCTGTTGCTGCCGGATCGCCGGGACCGTTCGACAGGAACACACCGTCAGGCTGATGTGCCAGCACGTCGGCTGCGGTCGCAGTCGCGGGCAGAACGGTAACGTCACATCCAGCAGATGCGAGGCAGCGCAGGATGTTGCGCTTGGCGCCATAGTCAATGGCAACAACCTTGTGGGCGGGGGCCTTCTGACGCTGGTACCCATCCGGCCAGGCCCACCGCATCTCATCCCAGCGATAGCTTTGTGCGCAGGTGACATCCTTGGCCAGGTCCATGCCCTCCAGCCCGGCAAAGCCGCGCGCGGCAGCCACCAGCGCCCCAATGTCGAAGTTTCCCTCGGGATCATGGGCCAGCGCCACATGCGGGGCGCCCTGCTGCCGGATGGCACGGGTCAGGCGGCGGGTATCGACACCACCGATGGCGATGCGCCCCCGGCGCGCCAGCCAGCCCTTGAGTTCCTCGGTCGAGCGCCAGTTTGATGGCTCGGTCGGATCCCATTTCACAACCATGCCTGCCGCGACCGGATCACCGGTTTCGTCATCCTCGGGGTTCACACCGACATTGCCGATATGAGGGAATGTAAAGGTCACGATCTGCCCGGCATAAGACGGGTCGGTCATGATCTCCTGATATCCGGTCATCGCCGTGTTAAAGCACAGCTCGGCCACAGTTTGCCCGGTCGCACCGAAGCCTGCGCCGTAAAACAGGGTTCCATCGGCCAAAGCCAGACATGCGGTGGGCTTGGACGGGGCATTCGGGGCCATGGCGCGACTCTCCTGTAGGGTAAATCGGCGCATACCTAAGGGGGTTGCGCGTCTGGGTCAAGTCTGTTCAATTTTTAGGCTATTGTTGTTTTTCAATGGGTTAACTGTATTCACCCGCGGTTGTGTCAGGCTTTTTGTTTCGATATGGTCGGGGTTCCTTTGTCATGGGGATGGACAAGCCAAATGGATATGCGATCACGGGTGAATGCAGCCCTGAAGCAAGCAATGAAAGACAAAGCAGCCGAGCGTCTGTCAACGCTGCGGTTGATCAACGCCGCCATCAAAGACCGCGACATCGCGGCACGTGCGTCCGACAATGAAGAAGCAAAGGGATGCAGCGACGCAGAGGTTCTTGAAATCCTTGGAAAAATGACCAAGCAGCGCAAGGAAAGCGCACGCGCCTACGAAGAGGGCGGTCGCCTGGATCTGGCCGAACGCGAGATTCGCGAAGTCGAGGTGATCGAGGAATTTCTACCCAAACAGCTGGATGACGATGAGGTCAGCAGGGCCATTCAAACCGCCATCACGGCAACCGGCGCGGGTTCGATCCGCGATATGGGCAAGGTGATGGGCGAGTTGAAGACGCGCTATACCGGCCGGATGGATTTCGGCAAGGTCGGCCCGATGGTCAAGGATCACCTGTGCGCAGCCTCAAACGGCGATTGCTGAGGCACTAGGCCCTGTGAATTGCTACTGCGCGACCGGCTCGCGCAGTCTTAGGACCAGCTCGTCATAAAGCGTGATCCGTTCATCTTCGGACAGAAACGCCCCGATTTCGACCTCGCGCCCGTCTCCGACAAGGGTGACATAATGCGGCACCGGGCCGCCTTTCTCGTGCATCGCCGGTCGCGCCCAATAGCGGTTGCAAGACCATTCGTGCTGCTCTTTGCCGGGGGTGTGGTGCACCAGCCGCGCATGTGTGCCCGACAGGGTCAGAACCTCGAAAACACTGCGGGCGCGGTAGTTGGTCTTGATGGCCAGCCACAGCCCCAGCACAGTGATCAGCAGAAACGGCAGCAGCCCCCACAGGATCACGGAACCAAGCGTGGCCAGCAATGGGATCAGGCCAAACAGGAACACCGACAATATCGTGATCATCGCCCCTCGCGGAGGCAGCGAGTTATGCGGCCAAAGCCGCAGTTCCTGTTCGGTTTCCGAGGTCTGATTCCACGTGTAGGGCATACCGCGAACATAGCGCAGCGCGGCCTCATGTCGACGGGTTTTGATCAGACGACGTGGCCGACCCGAGACCAGGATAGGGCGTCATCCAGACGATCGTCACCCCAGAACACCTCCTGCCGGACAACAAAGCTGGGGGCGCCGAAAACACCCAGTTTGACGGCGGTTTCGGTTTCCGCCTCAAGGGCTGCGACAATGTCGTCGCCTTGCGCGCGCGCCAGGGTCAGTCGGGGGTCCTGCTGACACCGCAAAAGCGCCTCGGACAGCGCACTTTCGCGACCGGCTTCCACCCCTTCCTCGAACCAGATGCGATAGAGCGTTTGGGTGAACGTCACGCCCCAGCCATCCTTCATCCCAAGCACCGCAACCTGATTGGCCAATGCCAGATTGGAAATCGGATAGGGCGCGGGCAGGTTGGCGTGGATGTGGTACTTGGCACAGCGGCGTTCGATATCGCGCCACATGTAAGCCGATTTCACAGGCTTTCCGGCAAAAGGGATGTTCTGCTGGGCCGACATCACCGTGCGCACATTGAACGGGCGCCAGTTCACCGTGGCGTCGTGCTGGGCACACCATTCGTCCAGACGCATCACGGTCAGGAAGCTGTACGTGCTGCCAATGGAATACCAAAAGTCGATCTCGGGCATTGCCGACCCTCCGACTGTTCCGTCCGCACATCATAGCCGATTTCGGGGCAGTTGGCGAACGCGGGGTGAGGGCAAAGAAAAACCCCGCCACGTGGGCGGGGTTTTCTTGGTTCAGATCGGGATCAGTGCGCGTGGCCCTTGTCCCAGTCTTCCTGCTTGGGCAGTTGCTCGAACGTGTGCTCGGGCGGCGGGGTGGGCAGGGTCCATTCCAGCGTATCGGCATACTCGTTCCAGTAGTTGGGCCGGGTCTCGCGTGCGCCACGCAGCAGGGCGTAGATCACGATGCCGAAGAACAGCAGGAACGAGGCGAACGAGATGAACGCACCAATCGACGAAACATAGTTCCACTGCGCGAACGCTTCGGGATAGTCGATGTAGCGGCGCGGCATGCCCTGACGACCCAGGAAGTGCTGCGGGAAGAAGGTCAGGTTGGCGCCGATGAAGAACATCCAGAAGTGAACCTTGCCCCAGAACTCGGAATACTGGCGACCGGTCATTTTTGCGAAGTAGAAATACATCCCCGCAAAGATCGCAAAGACAGCACCCAAGCTCATCACATAGTGGAAGTGTGCCACCACATAGTAGGTGTCGTGATAGGCACGGTCCACGCCAGCCTGCGACAGCACCACACCGGTCACACCGCCAACGGTGAACAGGAACAGGAAGCCGAAGGCAAACAGCATGGGTGTCTTGAACTCGATGGAACCGCCCCACATGGTCGCGATCCACGAGAAGACCTTAACGCCCGTCGGAACCGCGATGACCATCGTGGCCAGCATGAAATAGGCCTGCTGACGCAGCGACATGCCAACGGTGTACATGTGGTGCGCCCACACGACAAAGCCCAGCACACCGATTGCGATAATCGCCCAGACCATCGGCAGATAGCCAAAGATCGGCTTGCGCGAGAAGGTCGCGATGACATGGCTGATGATGCCGAAACCGGGCAGGATCACGATATACACTTCCGGGTGGCCAAAGAACCACAGGATGTGCTGATACAGGATCGGGTCACCGCCACCGGCCGGATCAAAGAAGGTAAAGCCAAAGTTGCGGTCCATCAGCAACATGGTGATTGCGCCCGCCAGAACCGGCAGCGACAGCAGAATCAGCCACGAGGTGACGAAGATCGACCAGCTGAACAGCGGCACCTTGAACAGGGTCATGCCGGGGGCACGCATGTTCAGGAAGGTGGTGATCATGTTGATCGCGCCGAGGATCGAGGAGGCGCCCGATACGTGCACGGCAAAGATCGCAAGGTCCATGGACATGCCGCCCTCGGTCGTGGACAGCGGCGGGTACAGAACCCAGCCCACGCCCGAACCCATCTGATCGTTACCACCCGGGCTCAGCAGCGAGGCGACGCCCAGCGAGGTACCGGCAACATAAAGCCAGAAGGACAGGTTGTTCATCCGCGGGAACGCCATATCCGGCGCGCCGATCTGCAACGGCATGAAATAGTTGCCAAATCCGCCGAACAGGGCAGGGATGACAACAAAGAACATCATCAGAACACCGTGATAGGTGATCATCACGTTCCACAGATGCCCGTTGGGCGTACACGGGTCGGCCATGAAGCCTTCCAGGCACATGTACTGAACACCGGGGTGCATCAGTTCAAGCCGCATGTAAACGGTCATCAGAACCGAGATCAGACCGGCCAGAGCCGAAACGATCAGGTACAGAATCCCGATGTCCTTGTGGTTGGTCGACATGAACCAGCGCTGGAAAAAGCTGCGCTGGTCTTCATGGTCGTGACCATGAATGGCTGCGTCTGCCATTATAGGTGCCTCCTGTTGCAACTACACCGCGCAGCCGGACCTCTCCAACGCGCGGGATTCCTGCTGGTTTTAGAATGCGTAGGGGCGACCTTCAATGGCCGAGTTTGATCTGGATCAAGATAAATGGCCGCACCCCCCTTGAAAACGGGTGTTCGAGAAGCCGGGATCTGAGCGTTCGGGGGGGGCTGGTGATACAGCGGATCTGGTACCTGTCGTCATGCCGCACGCAATGGGACCGCCTCCCTAAGCCGACCCGGCAGGCGTGAACGCCTGCCGTCGGCCCACTCCGCAGGATCGAGGACAGGGAAGGGGGGTGTTGAGGCCAATTTACCGAATGCTGCATAACGATTAAATGTCCGCTATATGTTCGGAGGTGCAACGAGTGCGCCAACTTGGGCTCGAAGGCAACTCTGGAATTGCAGTGTACGGGAGAATCGGAACAGCGTTATGGCTCAGCAAAATAGACGCATCGTACCTCAACCCAAGAAACTCGTATGTACCCCCCAGAACTACCGAACAACTGGAGGTCTGGAGTTCTGGTATGAACACGAAAGCAGGCGGATCGCTACGTCAAACCCTGACGTATCGTTGAATTTTGTCAGAACTGGCGGAATGGAAGCGGTAATGTATTTGTTTTTAAAATTGGACGGTCTGAGTATTCAGATCGGTCAAAAGGGAGGCAGACCGTTCCCGCCCAGCGTTTATCAGGGGCCCAAGCGAGAAACGACTTGGGTAATAGGCTCTCTTGGTATGCCACTCTATTTTGATACATTGGCAAAAACGCATACGTCACGCCGCGTCCATAACCCATCCCACCGCTTTGAGCCTGTGGCTCTTGACGAACATTTTATCTCAATCGAGCAGCAAGAGGACGCGATAGCTTTTCTGAAAGAAGCTCTCGCAAAATACTGTGGGGAATGGATCGGTGCATGCCGAGGAGAGGAGCAACACGCAAAGGTATACTTGCTCCCAGAGTTGGAAGAACAGTTGGCGGCTGGGCAGTTCTTGAAATGAACTACTCGCCGGCAAATTTGTCATTGGCGCAATTGTAGCGAAAGCTCAATTTGTCCGCACAGTGCACCTTCGACTTGAGCTTGATGAAGTATTCAAAAACTTAACCAGTTTACGTCCGATTAAGAGTTGCGAAATCGGTACTCTGCTGCGCGGGCAGACATCACCTGTCGGGAACGTGCCGCATCTGTCTCTGATGATGTGATCTCATGCCAAATCCAAGTGTACAAAACGTACAGCGCCCTCTGAAAACCCGGTACATTTTGTACATTTCAGGGCTCAATCCCCCGGCTTGACCCGGCGGGGCGGGTGGACCACAACTCGGGCAAAAGCCCCTCAAGGAACGGATGGCAACCATGGTTTATGATCCCGACAACATCTTCGCCAAAATTCTGCGCGGCGAGATACCTTCGTCAAAAGTTTACGAAGACGCCGACACACTGGCCTTCATGGACATCATGCCTCGTGCCGATGGGCATTTGCTGGTGATCCCCAAAACGCCCTGCCGCAATGTGCTGGATGCCACGCCCGACCAACTGGCGGCGGTCATGAACACCGTTCAAAAGATGGCCCGTGCAGTGATGAAAGCCTTCAACGCGGACGGTGTAACCATTCAACAATTCAACGAAACCGCAGGCGGGCAGGAGGTTTTCCACCTGCATTTTCACGTCCTGCCGCGTCATGACGGGGTGTCGATGCGCCCACCTGGTAAAATGGGTGATTTCGACCTGATTGCCAAACATGCGGAAAGGATAAAAATCTCTTTGTAATCAATATCTTCAGGTCTTTTTGTGAGATGACAATCTGGACAATTACCCGCATCCGCCCGTGCATGTCGCCGCGACCGGAGACAAGAAAACCCGAAACCCCTCCTTGGGACAGGCCATGTGGATCCATAGCTGGACAACGCAGAAATCGCCTGCCCCCGACCATTGCGGCTTGAGCACGGGTTTCAGCGTGAAGGGGGGATGAATTGCCGTTCCGATTTGGGGTCGGAACGGCAGACTCGTAACCAAACACTTCTCGGATTTCGAGGGCGAGCCCTTGATCACCGGTTTAACATACCACTCACTCTTGATTGGCAGTTTCATATTACTCGTTAACAACACCGGTGTATCCTAGAGAATTAAAACTTGCCTAAAGAATAACGTAAAACTGAATGGTTCTTGGTAAATTGCGACGTGTTTCGGAAACAGAGCCTTCCGCACATGCATATTGTTGTATCCAAGCGCAGCGGAAGCTGATTCTCTGCCAAGGCAGAATCAGAAATCAGAGGCACCAAACACGCCCTCGAAGGTTTTCTTCAAGGCCGCATCGAGATCATTCATGGTGACCGGAAGCCCCAGATCCACCAATGAAGTCACGCCATATTCGCTGATCCCGCAGGGAACAATGCCCGAGAAATGCTCCAGATCCGGTTCGACATTGATTGAAATGCCGTGAAAACTGACCCATTTTCGCAAACGCAAGCCAATTGCCGCGATCTTGTCCTCTGCCGGTTTGCCGGTCACCGTCAGCGGTTTGTCGTCGCGTCGCACCCAGACACCAACGCGCCCGTCGCGTATTTCGCCGTGTACGTTGAATTCAGCCAGCGCCGATATCACCCAGTTTTCCAACTGCTTCACGAATTGGCGCACGTCGCGCCCGCGCTTGTTCAGGTCCAGCATGACATAGGCCACACGCTGACCGGGCCCGTGATAGGTGTACTCGCCGCCGCGTTTGCTTGCATAAACCGGAAAGCGGTCAGGATCGGTCAGGTCTTCGATCTTTGCCGACGTGCCTGCCGTATAAAGCGGCGGGTGTTCCAGTAACCAGATGCACTCCTCCGCGTCGCCGCGTGCAATCCCGGCGACGCGCGCCTCCATAAAGGCGGTCGCTTCGTCATAACTGGTCAGACCATCGGTGATTTTCCATTCCATGGCGGCCTCATATCCGCCCAAAGCGGGCAGGGGAAGAGGGGTCAGGCCGCTTCGGCCAAACACTGTTGCAGCACCCGAGAATAGGTGTCGGCCCCTTGCGCGCCGGTCAGCAGGTATTTTCCGCCAAACACCATGGACGGCACACCTGAGATACCCCTGCTGGTCCAGAATTGCTGTTTCTCTCGAACCAAGGCGATGCGTTCGCCGGTCTCAAGCACCTGACGTGCGGCATCAGGGTTCAGCCCGGCAGACGTGACGGCCTGCAGCAGAGCCTCAACGTCGGACACATTCTGTTGCCGTGTGAAATATGCGTCGAAAAGCGCAAGCTTCAATTGGTGTTGCTGGCCCTGACTTTCGGCCCAATCCAGCAACTGATGCGCCTTGAATGTATTCACGATCCGACTGTCTTCGTGAAAGTTGAAGGTGAACCCCAGTTCTGCGCCGATCGCCGTTAGCCTGTCACGTGCCTGCTGGCTCTGTTCGGGGGTCGAGCCATATTTCTCAGTGATGTGTTCCCGCAGGTTCTGCCCTTCAGGTGGCATGTTCGGGTTCAATTCGAACGGGTGCCAGCGAATTTGGGCCTGGATGCCCTGCTGTTTCAATGCCACATCAAGCTGGCGAAACCCGACTATACACCATGGGCACACAACGTCCGACACGATATCGATCTGTATGATGGGGCGGGTGTCGGTCGAGGTCATCTGAGGCTCCTGCTAGATCGAAACTGCGTTGCTCATCGGCTTAGATAAGACTGCTGCGAAGGTTTTTAAACCAGTGTGTTTTTGCCTCTTCACATCGCGTGCGCCAACGTCTATACGCCGCTCTACCAAGTCACTGGCAGTGCGGTCGTGGCGGAATTGGTAGACGCGCAGCGTTGAGGTCGCTGTGGGGTAACTCCCGTGGAAGTTCGAGTCTTCTCGACCGCACCAAATCTTCTCGTATCTTGAGATATTCAAATTGGCTTACGCGAAGCAGGCTTTGCCGTTCTGGTCTGTTCTCTTGCATTGCATATCCGTGGCCCGTAACTAAGCCAGGTGTCGGGAAGCGCGCCATGCCTCTGCAATGATGCGTTTTTTCCCTTCGTCCTGAATTTGCGGGCCGTAGTTGCGGGTAGGTGCGATGAGACTTGTCATATCAACGATGAAAGACGAGGGGCCGTTCATCCTTGAATGGATCGCGTATTACCTTTCGATCGGGTTTACGCATTTCATCGTTAACTCGAATGACTGCTCCGACGGCACTGACGCGATTTTGAAAAGATGCGAGGAACTGGGTTTTCTGGCGCATATCGATAACCCCGGTCCCTGGAAGCATGGGCCGCAGGCGTCGGCCTATGCGAACGCTATGGAACATCCCTGGTACGCTGAAGCCGAGTGGATTCTGGTTTGTGATGTCGACGAATTTCTCGATATCCGTGTTGGGGACGGTACGCTGGACGATCTGTTTCGCACCTTTCCACATGCAGATGGCTTTGCCGCGATATGGCAGATGTTCGGACACAATGGGATTGTCGAGTTTGAAGACAAGTTTGTGATCGAACAATTCACATCTGCAGCAGAGTTGGGGGTGGTGACGCCGCAGAATGTGCGTGCCTTCAAATCGCTTGTCAGAAACAACGGGTCTTATCGGGCAATCAACACACACCGTCCGCGTGGCCCAATCGCCGGTAAGGCCGAAAGCTTTGCATGGATTGATGGTGACGGAGATCCCTTGCCACCTGCAATGCGGCGAAATGGTTGGTCCCATTCCACTACTGGCGCGGCCTTTGGGCAGCAGTTTTTCAGGATGAACCACTATGCCGTCCGATCCATCGAGAGTTATCTGATGAAGCGGCTGCGGGGGGATGTAAACACAACCGCGTTTCATCCCAAGATGGAGGCAACGGGACAAGCCTATTGGCACATGCATTGCTTCAACAAAGTTGAAGAATTATCGATCCTTTCCAAATTGGACCGCCTTGGGAAATCGTATGATGAACTACGTGCGGATCGTGTTCTGGGAGACTTGCACGAAAAAGCTGTTGCTTATCACAAGCGCCGTATCTCGGAGATACGTGAAACAGAGGCCGCACAGGGATTCATAACTCGGTACAAGAATTTTGCCGGGGGGCGATATATAAAGGCGCTGGATCTGGGCGTGATGGAAGAAGGCGATCTTTCCTTTGATGCGGAGACCTACAAAGACCCCGAAGTTTCTTTCGCGCAAGTTGCGAAATGGACGCGTTTGGGCAAGATGTCCAAGTCTGAAAACTCAAGACCCAATAACTACCCCTGGTTTACCCGGCTGGATTCCCTGGGAACGGCCATGGAGTACGAAGAAGCGGCGGCGCAGCATGCATTAATCACTGATGCAAAACAGGTGGACTTGCCGTTCGATCCGAAGGACTCATCTTTCCTGCCGCCAGTGTCTCCGGAGGTTGAAAGAACGAAAGAGCAGCGACAGCGGTTCTTGCGGTCAATCAGTGGCAAGAAGAACTGGGTTTTGATCGGGCATGTCGAGACCGAAATCGTAGAAGAAATACTTGCATTGGATGCAGTTGCGCAATTGACGATCATCGGGCCATGGGGGCTGTCGTGGGATACGTTCGCCTGCAAGGATACAACGCAAGATCCTAAACTTCAGGCCCTGGATCGCACCTTCTATGCATTGCTGGAGTACTTCCGAGAACCGATCGTCGCTGGGCGTCTGAGGGTCTACCGGGCGCTGCCGCCTTTGATGCTGAAGCTGTTTGAAGATCAAAGCGTTGGTGTCGTGATCATACGCGGGGTTCGGGCCGAGCGTGTCATGTTGCAGCTGTTGAACCGGATCGACAGGGTTCTGGCTCCGGGCGGGAGCATCGCCTTTACATCCTACAGGCGGGGCAAAGGGTCTTATTCCGGTATGTCTTCGGCGATTAACCGTTTTCTCGCGAGCAAAGCGAGTGACTATCGGGTTACAAGCCTCGAGCCTCCGTGGCTTGGTATCGACAAGTTGCCACCACTTTCCAAAAACGACACATAGCTTCTGGTTCTTGAAGCAACGACATGTTAGCCATTGCCCAATAAACAAAACGGGTTTCGCGAGAAATCAATACCCGTCTGCAAGTGAGGTCGAGATGTCAAACGAACCCAGAGTGATCGGTGCTCTTCCCGGCAGCCAGAATAAACCGAACGCAGACAAAGCAACCAAACGCAAGAATACAAAAGATGCGATCCGACGTACGTTCCTGACGCGCCTTCCCAAGGGTGGGGTGGCTGTTGAGATCGGTGTCTGGCAGGGCGAGTTTTCTCCGACAATCCTGAAGTTGCTTGAACCCAGTCAGTTGTTTCTGATCGACCCCTGGAAACATATTGGCGAGGAATCGCATACAACGGCGTTTGTTGGCAGGACCGAAGACGAAAAGATGGAAGCCATCTTCCAGAAGGTCGTCGCGTCCTTCGAAAAAGAGATCGAGGAAGGCAAGGTTGGCATCATTCGCGATTTCTCGGTGCCGGCATTAAAGCTCTTTGACGATGAGAGCATCTCTTTTGCCTATGTCGACGGTGACCATTCTTACGAAGGAGTAACTGCGGACCTGGAGGCGTTGTTTCCCAAGATCAAATCGGGTGGGATCATGGCGTTTGATGATTACCACCGCCGGGGGTGGTGGGGCGACGGAGTGATCCGGGCCGTCAACGAGTTTCTGGGCAAACACCCCCGTGAATTGCGTATCCGGGCAATTGCTGGTGCGCAGATCGCTATTGAAAAAATCACCCCGCAAGATGACAGCAAGAAACAGGGCGACTAAGCGTCTGGGGTGAATGGCAGTGATGAACAAGCCTGAAAAAATCCTCATCTCTGCGATGAAAAATGAGGGCCCGTACATTCTGGAATGGGTGGCTCATCATAAAGTTGTGGGTTTCGACAGGATCATTGTTTACACCAACGATTGCACGGACGGTACGAACAGAATTTTGCGCCGTCTTGAGGCCCTGGGTCATGTTGAGTTTCACAGGAACCGCGTTGGAACGGGCGGGATTCACAGATCAGCTCTGAGGCAGGCCCGCCGTTTGCCCGTCGTGAAAGAAGCCAAATGGGTCTATGTCTGCGATGCGGATGAGTTTCTGAATATTCATGTCGGAAACCATAAGGTGGACGACCTGATCGAGGCCACACCGGGCGTGGATGTCATTTCCATTCCATGGAAGATATTCTCGAACAGCGGTCGCCATGTGTTGCGCGACGCGCCAGTGACGCAGCAGTTTTTCGATGGTGAGTTGAAGTATGAGCAGGGCGGGGCGGGGCGCCGGTTCGTCAAATCGCTTTTCCGGCAGGGTGAAGTCTATCTCCGCTATGGTATGCACAACCCGCATCCCAAGTCCGAGTTTCAGGCAGGTGTATTCCGGTCTGTTCCCGGGGGGCACGCGAAAGAACCCGCACCCTTTGGGAACCATGTTGCACCGCCTTTTGGATTTGAGATTGCACAGATCAATCATTACGCGGTCCGCTCCACACAAGCCTATTTGGCCAAGCGCAGCCGTGGGCGGGCCAACCACTCCTCGCAGACGCTGGGAACGGAATACTGGGACCGCTGGAACAGGGGTGGCGCGACGGATGAGACAATCCTCAGGTATAAGGAGGACGTTGACGCGGTGATGGCAGAATTTCAGTCCGACGAACGGCTTGCACGGCTGCACCGAAAAGCATTCCTGTGGCACAAGGCGTTGATCGAGGACCTTCTCAAACAGCCAGAATACAACGCGCTTTACCAGACGCTTGTTAATAAGCCGGCTGTAGAATTTGTTGCAAAAGACCGCGGATTGCACGCGCGTCTTTCGTCAGACAAGCAACCGTCTTCCAGCGTAAAACAGCCTGAATCCTGACAAACTCGCCCTCGGAGAAACTGCATATGGCCGCGGAAAATACTCTTCCCACAATCGGAATGCTCTGGTTGGAAGGTCCTCTCAGTTTTCTGGAACAGATGTGCCTTTTGTCTTTTGTCGCGAACGGACACAGGGTCGTGCTGTTCCACTATGACGAAGTCGAGAATGTACCCGAAGGTATCGAACTGGTTTCGGCGAACGAAATTCACGAACCGCAGCGGTTCATTATGAACAACCAGTTCAAAACACCGGTTCCGCAATCTGATATTTTCAGGCTGCAACTGATGCAAAAAACTGATTTTCTCTGGTGCGATACGGATGTGATTTCTTTGAAGCCGATCCCGAAGGCGGATCATATTTTCGGTTTCTTCAATCGCAATACGATCTGCAATGCGATCATGCGGTTGCCGTCCGACAGCCCCGCGCTGAAAGCGTATACGGAATACAGTCTTGATCCATTCCCAATCCGTCCTTGGGTAGAAGGTGAAGAACGCGAGAATCTGGAACGCCAGAAAAAGGCCGGTGAGTTGCCTCATGCCTCGGATCAGGCTCACAGTGTTTACGGACCCGGTGTCATGACGTGGTTTCTGCGACATCATGGCGAGATCGAACACGCTAGCCCACCCCCGGTGTTTTATCCTTTGCCGTTTCGGCAAACGGGGCAGGCGAACGACATTCCAGCGCGGGAGTTTCGAAAAAAGTACCTTACGGATCAGACGCAGGCCGTCCATCTTTGGGGCCGTCGGATGCGTTGGTGGCTTGCCAAGGGTGTAAAACGTCATTCATTTCTGGATCGAAGGCTGCGCGGTTTGGGGATCAGTCCTGCCAATGCACCTTTGCCGCGCAGAGGGCGGGGCGCGCCGCAGAACATCGAGTTTCCCGACTCGCTTCCGGACTTGCGGATCAGCAAAGAGGAAATCAGTGAAGCCACTAACGGCGTGATGTCCGTAGCTCAGGTCGCAAATTCTGAGCAGTTCTTCAAATTGGCCCAGGTTGAATTGGATAAGATAAAAGACAAAGGGCTTTATGGGGTGAATGACAAACCCCAATCGGGTCATCAGCGAGGTTGGGATCACTATGCCAATGACGCATTGCGGTTGAATGCCATGTCTATGTCATTGTCGAGATTTGCCAACAACCAGCGCTATTTACCCGATTTGAGCAACCCCAAGACCGTGACTGAGAAGATGCTGGTCATGAAGCTGTTTGCCGAGATGCCTGAAGTGTCGGCGGCGGATAAGTTGACAGCGGAAAGTTATATCCCAGAACCAGCCAGGAACCTTGTTACACCGGTGAAACGCTATTGGGTTTCATCGTCGCCTGAGTTGCCGGAAGACCTCGATCTCGAGCCGGGCAGCTATTGGCTCAAATGCAATAACGGGCAGGGGCAAAACCACAGGGTCACCTGGCCCATGAACACGGAAGACCGCAACCTGGCCCAGGAAAAGATTGCCAACTGGAGCAATAAACCCATTCCCCACGGGTTTTGGGCGGCAGAATGGTGGTATTCCACGATCGACACGCGCTATTTCCTCGAAGAGGATCTGGCGGCTGAAGGTCAGGACATCATCGATTGGAAATTCTGGGTTGTCGCCGGAAAGGTCCAGATTGTTCAGGTCGACCGGGACCGCTCTCGGGGACATGTGCAGATGATCCACGACCGGGATTTCAACTTCATCCCGAAAGAGCTGTATTTCCAGACAAGCGATGACACCGAGCCCAAGCCAAAGGTGTTTGACGATATGGTCGCAATCGCCGAAGCCGTCGGGCAACGTGTCGAATTTGCGCGGGTGGACCTCTATGTAATTGGCGACAAGATTTATCTGGGCGAAATCACGCTCTGCCCGTTTGGCGGAAAACGCAAGATGCGTACGCCCGAACTGGATGTGCAGATGGGTGAGGCCTGGGTCGGTACCCGTCTGTTCCCGAACTGATCCGGTTACTCGACGGCGATTTCCTGACGCAGCTTTCCTGTCGTCTTGTCAAAGATCAGGACGCGGTTGTCGTCGGTCACGACCGCATACCAGTTGGACCCGATGGTCAGGGCCTGTGCCCGCGCACCATCGGGTAAGTCGATCTGATCCGGCAAGGTGGGTGTGCGGTCCGATAGGCGGATGACAATCAGGGCGAATGTCACTAGAACCCCGCCAATCATCACCGCGGTCAGCAGCATGACCATCCGCCGCAGCAATCGCAGCTGCGGGGTTTCCTGCGGTTCTTGGGGTTCGGAAGGGACAGTCATGGGCACCCGCCAGATTGAGTTTCAGATCGCGGTCGATCCGCCGCCTCGCCTTGATAAGGCGCTTTCGCGGGATGTGCCAGACGGTGAAAACCTGTCGCGCACGCGGCTGGCGCGCCTGATCGAGGATGGCGCAGTTTGGATCGACGGAACCCGGATGCAGGACCCAAAGGCCAAAGTGTCCGAAGGGGCGCAGGTCGTCATAACTGTGGCCGAGGCTGAAGACAGCCACATCGGCGCAGAAGACATCCCGCTTGAAGTTGTTTTCGAAGACGCAGACGTGATCGTCGTCAACAAGCCAGCAGGCATGGTGGTGCACCCCGCGCCGGGCTCGCCCGGGGGTACGCTGGTCAACGCTTTGCTACACCATTGCGGTGAGGCTTTGTCAGGTGTTGGGGGGGTGAAACGCCCCGGTATCGTTCACCGGATCGACAAGGAAACCAGCGGTCTTCTGGTGGTCGCCAAATCAGACGCCGCACATCACGGGCTGGCCGAACAATTCGCAGCACATAGTGTCGAACGCTATTACCGCGCTGTGTGTTACGGGGTTCCGGATGCAAGTGATCCCCGTCTGCGAGGCGTCAAAGGGGTGAGCTTTGAGCCGGGAAACATCATGCGTGTGACCACCCAGCTTGCGCGGCACAAGACCGACCGTCAAAGGCAGGCGGTGTTGTTTCATGGCGGGCGTCACGCGGTGACACGCACGCGGGTAGTTGAAACATTTGGCACGCCTGCTGGTCTTGCTCTGATCGAATGCTGGCTCGAGACCGGGCGAACGCACCAGATCCGTGTTCATATGACCCATGCCGGGCATGGGCTTGTCGGGGATCCGATCTATGGTGGCAAGCGGAAACTGGCCACCAGGGCGTTTACGCTCGCCGCTGCCGAATGCGTGTACGACTTTCCCCGGCAGGCGCTTCACGCCGCCGTATTGGGGTTCGAGCACCCGGTGACGGGCGAACACCTGCGGTTTGAGGCCGAACTGCCGCAAGACATGGAGAACCTGATTGCCGCGCTTCGCGCGCCGCTGACACAATAAGCAAAGTCCTGTGAGTAAGAGTTTCTTATCTTTCCTTCATGAAAGATTAATTTCAGACTGTTAGCAGCACCTCTTGAACAGGATGGGTTCTTTACCCATATCCTATGTTAAAGACTTAAACATTTGTCGGAGGGACATCATAATGGCAAATTACGCAAACCTCCCCGCGCCGACGCCCGAGGGCGGCCTGAACCGCTATATGCAGGAGATTCGCAAGTTTCCCCTGCTTGAGCCGGAAGAAGAATATATGCTGGCCAAGCGCTGGGTCGAAGAGCAGGACACAGAAGCCGCGCATAAGATGGTGACATCGCACCTGCGGCTGGCGGCCAAGATTGCCATGGGATATCGCGGCTACGGTTTGCCGCAAGCCGAAGTGATTTCCGAAGCCAATGTGGGCCTGATGCAGGCGGTCAAACGTTTTGACCCTGAAAAAGGCTTCCGTCTGGCCACATATGCCATGTGGTGGATTCGCGCCTCGATTCAGGAATATATCCTGCGGTCGTGGTCGCTGGTTAAACTGGGCACAACCTCGGCGCAGAAAAAGCTGTTCTTTAACCTGCGCAAAGCCAAAGCGCGCATCGGCGCCCTGGAAGAGGGCGACTTGCGTCCGGAAAATGTCGCGCAAATCGCCAATGATCTGGGTGTGACCGAAGAGGAAGTGATCAGCATGAACCGCCGCATGTCCGGCGGGGACGCGTCTCTGAACGCCACGGTCGGGTCCGAAGGCGAAGGCACGATGCAATGGCAGGATTGGCTTGAGGATGAAGATGCCGACCAGGCCGGAGATTATGAGGCGCGCGATGAGCTGGAAGCGCGTCGCGAGTTGCTGGCTGCGGCGCTTGACGTGTTGAACGACCGTGAAAAGGATATCCTGACTCAGCGCAGGTTGCTGGATCAGCCGGTGACGCTGGAGGACCTCAGCGCCCAATATAATGTCAGCCGCGAGCGGATCCGACAGATCGAAGTTCGCGCGTTCGAGAAACTGCAAAGGAAAATGCGGGATCTTGCGCGTGAAAAAGGGATGCTGGGTGTCAGCTGACCACGATACCAGCCTGCTGCAATAGCTGCGGGCTGGTTTTTTGCATTTGTGCGAAGAAACCTCCTCTTCGCGCACATGCCCGGCGCATCCCGACGACTCATTACCAGTTGATCGTCTGAGGCCGCTATCCTGACTGTGAAGCCAAAAGAATGGCCGCAGGGTCAAAGCTATGGTAGGGCAAAGACGCGTTTCATTTCGATGACGGTGTGACAGGTCGATCCTGCGGACCTCGCAGGGGAACGAACCCTTTGGGGTTCGAACATCTATGGAGAGCGTTATGCAAAAACCGGTTCAGTTTGGCGTGTTGGGAGCCGCGAAATTCGCGCGGGAATACATGGCACCGGCGATACATGCCTCCAACGGGGCGCGATTGGCTGCGCTGGCGACGTCGGATGCGGTAAAGGCTGAACCTTTTTTGTCTTTCTGTCCCGACCTGAACATGTTCGACAGCTATGATGCGCTGTTGGCAGACCCCGGTATCGACGCGGTCTACATTCCACTGCCGAACCACCTTCATTTGGAGTGGAGCCTGAAAGCGCTGGATGCCGGCAAACATGTGCTCTGCGAAAAGCCGATGACAATGAAGGCGGATGAGTTTGACGCATTGATCCAAAAGCGCGACGAAAGCGGCCTGCTTGCTGCCGAGGCGTATATGATCGTGCACCACCCCCAATGGCAGTTGGCACGCAAACTGATTGCGGATGGCGCAATCGGAAATCTGGTGCATGTAACCGGGGCGTTCAGCTTCGACAATCGGGCAGATACCCAGAATATTCGAAACCGTGCTGAAACGGGCGGCGGCGGATTGCGTGACATCGGTGTTTACGTGATCGGCGGCGCCCGGTTTGCTACGGGGCAGGAACCTGTGGCGATACAGTCAGCCATCCGTTGGCAGGATGAAATCGACATCTTCACCGAAATTCGCGCGCAGTTCCCCGGTTTTACCTACTCAAGCTACGTGTCCATTCGGATGCATCCCCATCAGGAAATGGTGTTTCACGGGGAAAACGGCCTGATCCGCCTGACAACACCGTTTAATGCGCGTGTGTTTGGTGAAGCCCGGGTCGAGTTGCATCGCCCGGGGCTTGAGGTGCTGGTCACCCGGTTCCCCGGCGCAGACCATTACAAGCTTCAGGTTGAGGCCTTCTGCCGCTCGGTCCGGGAAGGGGTGGAGTATCCCTGTCCGCTGGAGTTTTCTCGGGGGACGCAAGAGATGATTGATCGTGTGTTCGCGGGTGCAGTTTCGCTGTAACTTGCCCTTTGCGCGCGGGCTCGGCTATCCTTTTGCGTACGTTTAGCAGGAGATGACCCATGGCCGGAGGCTGGGCGCGCGACGGCGCAGTAAACGAACAGATCGAAGCGTCGATTTCGGATGAGCTGGCGCGGATGCAGGCGCAAAAGCGGCCTGTAGGTGAAAGCCTGACTCATTGCGCCGAATGCGAAGAGCCGATCCCTGAAAAACGCCGCGTTGCTTTGCCGGGCGTGAAGCTGTGCCTTGAGTGCCAGCAGGAACGCGATGGCGCGTTCAAAGCGCGCGGCGGCGTCAATCGGCGGGGGTCGAAGGACAGTCAGCTGAAGTGAGTTCGGGTTTGGCTTCTAAGAGCCCTGACTTATAAGCTACGCAAACTGTTCGATCACCAGAATATTGTAAGCTTTGCCATATGCTCTCGAAACATTCCCAGGGCATCAATTGGTAAGATTGCACCATCTTCGAGCAAAATCTTGGTTCGGATTAGTTCAGGGCCAAACTCTCGTTCATGGTAAAAGAACACGATTTCGATTTCTCGCTGACTTGCAATGTCTTGCTCAGAGGCAAATCCTGACAAAGAACCTCCACGCATACGTGCTGGACGTGTTTTCAGGCATTGACCGGCGCCGCTTCCTACCAATTCCGCGCAATAAATCTTGCGTTCTGAAAGATACCTTTCGGTCAAACTTCCATAGTGTTCAGACGTGTAAGGCTTGATGGTTTCCAAGAGAGCTGTGACCGGAGAAGCGCACTCTAAGCAGGTGTACTTGATAAATGCCTCATTGAACTCGGCTGACCAGATTCCCTCTCTTTCCATGTTGGCGATAAGGTATGACCCTTCAAGGCGACCAAACCGAGTGCCTTCTGCACAGCTTGATTGTGCAAATAGAATTGAGGCGACAACTATAAATTGAGTAAGAAGTTTCAATGGCCATCCCGCATTCAAGGCTACGTTTCTTCACTGAGATATAGCTTTTTCATAAAGCCTGATCCAAAATTGCCGGGCATGGCAGGTTTTTTCCGCAAGGCAGATGTCGCCGCCCTCTGTCGAGGGCGTCTCAGCCCTCCATCGCCTCCAACTCGTCGATAAAGCCTGAGATCATCGACAGGCCCTTGTCCCAGAACTTGGGGTCGCTGGCGTCCAGACCGAACGGGGCCAGCAGTTCCTTGTGGTGCATCGAACCACCAGCGCGCAGCATGTCGAAATACTTGTCCTCAAACCCATCCGCGCCGCTTTCGTAAACAGAATAAAGCGCATTCACGAGGCCGTCGCCGAAGGCATAGGCATAGACGTAAAAGGGCGAGTGAACGAAGTGTGGGATGTATGCCCAGAAGGTCTCGTACCCGTCCATGAATTCAAATGCGGGGCCAAGGCTTTCGGCCTGTACACTCATCCAAAGGGCGTTGATGTCATCCGGGGTCAGCTCGCCCTCACGTCGGGCAGCGTGCAGCTTGCATTCAAAGTCGTAGAAGGCGATCTGTCGGACCACCGTGTTGATCATATCTTCGACCTTGCCAGCCAGCAGAACCTTGCGCTGTTCCGGGGTTTCCGCCTGTTCCAGCATCTTGCGGAAGGTCAGCATCTCACCAAAGACCGAGGCAGTTTCCGCCAGCGTCAGCGGGGTGGATGACAACATCTCGCCCTGGCCTGCGGCCAGCACCTGATGGACGCCGTGTCCCAGTTCATGAGCAAGCGTCATCACATCGCGCGGTTTGCCCAGATAGTTGAGCATCACATAGGGGTGGACATCCGTAACTGTCGGATGGGCGAAGGCCCCCGGCGCTTTGCCCGGTTTCACCGCCGCGTCGATCCATCCTTTTGAGAAGAAAGGCGCCGCGATTTCGCCCATGCGGGGATCAAAGGCATCATACGCGTTCATCACCGTCTTTTGGGCCTCTTCCCAATTCACGATACGCGTGTCTTCCATGGGCAGGGGCGCGTTGCGGTCCCAGACCTGCATGACGTCCAGTCCAAGCCACTTGCGCTTCAGCTCATAATAGCGATGGCTCAGCTTGGGGTAGGCGGCCACGACCGCCTCGCGCAGGGCCTCGACCACTTCGGGTTCGACGTCGTTCGACAGGTGACGCCCGGTCTGAGCGGTCGGCATCTTGCGCCAGCGATCAACGATTTCTTTCTCTTTGGCCTGCGTGTTGTGAACGCGGGCGAAGGTTTTGATGTTGTCCTGAAAAACCGATGCCAGTTCACGCGCCGCGGCCTCACGTTTCGCGCGGTCCTGTTCCGTCAGCAGATTCAGGGTGCCTTCGATGTTCAGTTCTTCACCGTCGACATGAAATGCCAGTCCGGCAATCGTTTCGTCGAACAGACGTTCCCACGCGTCGCCGACAACCCCCAGATCATGAAGGAACTTTTCCAGCTCGTCAGACAGTTGGTAGGGCTTCATTGCACGGATGCGACGGAACACAGGTTCGTAGCGGGCTAGATCCGTGTTGGCCGCAAAATGCGCTTTCAGAACATCGTCTTCGATCCGGTTGATCTCGAGCGTGAAGAACACAAGCGGAGTGGTGAAGATCGTGATCTTTTCCTGCATATCCGACAGGAATTTGGCGCGCTCTGCGTCTGTGGTCAGTTGGTAATAGCGCAGACCTGCAAAGGACATGACACGCCCGGCGATGGCGTTGATCTTTTCGTTGCGATGCACACAGGTCAGCAGGTCTGCGGCCTCCAGATCGGCCAGCTTGCCTTCGTAATCAGCAGCAAATGCGGCACATTCGCCTTCCAGCCAATCCAGATCGCGCGCTAATTCGGGTGCGTTTTCCGAGGTGTAGAGATCGCTCAGATCCCATTCCGGAAGATTGCCCAGATTGCCGGAGCCACCGATTGCGTTCGCGTCACGGACAGGGAAGGGAAGGTCGCGCATGGATCACCTTTAGTAGACTGCTTTTGCAAACATCTAGGGCTGGCGCGCCCGGATCACAAGCGGCCAATCCCAAAGGTGAAAGGGTTTACGAGGAAACCAGCTCGGGTGCGCCATTGGCCTGATTGGCCAGAAAATGCGCCGCAATCTTGTCCAGCACCGGCCCCCGAACCTCGGGTGCTTCCATTAGTACCTCGTGTTCACCATCCGGAATTTCGATCAGCGTTCCGTTGGGCCAATTGGCCATGCGCGCACGAATTTCCTTGCGGTCAACGATTTGCTCATGGCTGCCCAGAAATGTCAGGCAGGGTGTCTGAGGGGCGGTCTGCTCCATTAACCAAGCACATTCATCCAGCGACTCGCGCAGCCACAGATTTGAAGGGGCACCAAGCGCGAGTTCTGGGTGTGCATTCAACTGATCCTGCATCATCCGGTACATGTCCGGGTCGCGGGTCAGCATGTTTCCCTCGAAAGGTTGCGACAGGACATAGCTTTTGAGTGTTGTGGTGGGGGGCGTTCGTTCGCCCAGGCCAAGCGCTGTGCCCCAATAGGCCGTAACGCGGCTTAGGGGTTTCATGACCGGAGTGAAGAAAATTCCCCACATTGGGCCCGTGAAAGCGCAAGCGGCAAAACATCCTTTCTCGATGACGGCACGCAACCCGATTGCACCGCCCATCGAATGCCCGACCACGTACCATGGTTTTGGCAGATCCAGCGCGCTTGCAAGTTTCAGAGTGACCTGAACGTCCTGCTGGTAATCGGTGAACTGATCGACATGTCCGACCCGAGCATCGTCCAGCAATCGATCTGCAAGACCCTGACCGCGCCAGTCGACGGCCAGCATGGCGAACCCACGCTCTACGAATTCGCTGGCAGTAGTGCCGTATTTCTCAATGTATTCCGTGCGTCCAGGAAACATCATGACAGTGCCATGTACCTTTCCGTCCGGAAGCCAGTGAGCAACGCGAATGCGTTTTTGATCCGACGTTATCAACCAGTGGGCCTTTCCACCGGCGGGGCCGCCGGCCACGTCTTCAAACAAAGGGGCCGGCGAGAACTCCATCAGGCCAGTACCGATGCAAGTTTCATGGCAACACCCATGTCGCCATCAATGCTCAGCTTGCCGGACATGAACGCACCTGTCGGGTTCAATTCACCGCTGAGGATCTGTTCAAACGTGTCGGCATCCGCGCTTAGGGTGACATCAGCATCATCGTCGCTGACCCGCGCGCCGTTGGAATCCAGGACAATGGCACCCAGATCGGCGATATCAAACTTGGCCGAGGCATCAAACGCGCCGCCTTCCAGTTTTTCATTCAAAGCGGCGGCTGCCTTTTCAAGTGTCTCGCTCATGTTTTTCCTCATATTGTTAGTGCGCCGTGAATGGACATCCCCGGTCGCAACGCTACACTGACTATTGTTATGAGCATTGCAATCCACAATCTCAAAGGTATCGTCGCGGCACTTTTTGTCCTAGTCACGATTTCCTCCACTTGCCTTGCGCAACAGGCGGATTCACGGGACGAGGGCGAATTGCTGCAACAACTTGCCCAATCGACGCCCGATCAGGCCATTGCTCTGGATCGGCAGTTGCAAGCTCTGTGGGCCCAGTCCGGTTCAGCATCGGCCGATCTGCTGCTGGAACGTGGCCGCGAAGCGTTGGATGACGGAGACGTAAGTGCGGCACTGGAACATCTGACCGCCCTGACGGACCATGCGCCCGATTTTGCTGAAGGCTGGCACCTGCGCGCTTCGGCCTTTTTCGGGATCGAACGGTTTGGCATGGCCGCTGCCGATCTGGAACATGCCCTGACCCTGAACCCCAACAATTACGAGGCAATCTACGGTCTGGGCCTGATCTTTGAGATTATCGGACAACCTGACAAAGCTTACGAGGCCTATTCACGGGCATTGGCTATACATCCCCACCACGAAGAAGTAACCAATGCGGTGAATCGACTGAAGCCGCAGATTGACGGCGCAGCGCTGTAAGGTCCGGGCAGGGGGCAAAGGTGAGCGGGTCATCCCGAATAGTGGCCGTTTTGGGCCCTACGAACACAGGTAAAACCCATTACGCAATCGAACGGATGCTGGGATACCGCACAGGTGTCATCGGTCTGCCGCTGCGTCTGCTTGCGCGCGAGGTCTACGATAAGATCGTCGCCATCCGCGGGCCGTCGGTTGTTGCGCTTGTCACCGGTGAAGAGCGGATCGTACCCCCCCGGACCCAGTATTGGGTCTGTACTGTCGAGGCGATGCCCGAAGGTATGGGTGCGGATATCGTGGCGATTGATGAAATCCAGTTGTGTGCCGATCCCGAGCGCGGCCATGTCTTTACAGATCGCCTGCTTCGGTCGCGCGGAACAAACGAGACGCTTTTTCTTGGCTCTGACACGATGCGCGGCCCGATTGCGGCGCTGGTGCCCGAGGCGCAGTTTGTCCGACGCGAGCGGATGTCGCAGCTGGTCTATTCCGGTTCGAAGAAACTCAGCCGGATGCCGGCCCGCAGCGCTATTGTCGGGTTTTCGGTTGAGAATGTGTATGCCATCGCGGAGCTTCTGCGCCGCCTGAAAGGTGGCGCGGCGGTGGTCATGGGGGCCCTGAGCCCACGGACGCGGAATGCCCAGGTGGAACTTTATCAAAATGGCGAGGTTGATTATCTGGTTGCCACAGATGCCATCGGCATGGGCTTGAACCTGGATGTAAACCACGTTGCATTTTCATCCCTGACCAAATTCGACGGGCGGCGGATGCGCCCGCTGGCCCCGAATGAACTGGCCCAGATCGCAGGCCGTGCCGGGCGTGGCATGTCGGACGGCACCTTTGGCGTGACCGGAGAGGCGCCGCCGCTGGACGAAGGTGTCGCCCAGGCAATCATGGACAGCCGGTTTACGCCGATGAAAAAGCTGAACTGGCGGAATGCCGCTCTCCGGTTTGGTTCGATTGATGCGCTGATCAGCTCGCTTGAGGTCAGTCCGAGTGACGAACACCTGATCAAAGCCCGCCCTGCTGATGACCTGAATGTGTTGAAATCGCTGTCACAACAGGCCGAGATTGCCGCCCGTGCAAGTGACGGTCCATCCATCCGATTGCTGTGGGATGTGTGCAGAATCCCTGATTTTCGCGGCATCAGCCATGCAGAGCACGCCAGTCTGCTGGAAGTGATCTATGGCCACCTGCACGAACGCGGCAGTATTCCCGACGATTTCATGGCCCGGCAGATACGGCGGATTGACCAAACCCATGGGGATATCGATGCGTTATCCAAAAGGTTGGCATATATTCGCACCTGGACATATGTTGCGCAACGAAACGGTTGGGTGCGTGACGAATCACATTGGCGTGACGAAACGCGCACTGTAGAAGACAGGCTGTCTGACGCACTACATGAGCGACTGACTCAAAGATTTGTGGACCGGCGTACATCGGTTTTGTTGCGGCGGCTCAAACAGAAGGAGGCCCTTTTGGCCGAAGTAAATGACAAGGGTGAAGTGACCGTCGAAGGCGAATTCGTCGGTCGTTTGGAAGGGTTCCGGTTCAGCCCGGACAAAAGCGCGCAAGGAACCGAAGCGAAAGCGCTCAAATCGGCATCTTTGCAAGCACTCGCGCCGCAATTCCATCTGCGTGCCGATCGCTTCTACAATGCGCCCGATACCGAAATTGATTTCACCGATCAGGGCGGCCTGATGTGGGGCGAATATGCCGTTGGCAAACTGGTTGCCGGGGCCGAACCTCTCAAGCCCGTGGTCGAGGTTTTTGTGGACGAGGCCGCAGGTCCGGATGTCGAACAGAAGGTGCGGCGCCGGTTGCAGCATTTCATCGACCGCAAGATCGCTGCACTGTTCGAGCCGCTGCTGAATCTGTCGCGCGACGAGGAGCTCAACGGGCTGGCGAAAGGGTTTGCCTTCCGCATGCTCGAGGCGCTGGGCGTACTGCCGCGCGCCGGCGTCGCGCAAGAGGTCAAGGATCTGGATCAGGACGCGCGTGGCGCCTTGCGCAAGCATGGCATCCGCTTTGGCCAGTTCACCATCTTCATGCCGCTCTTGCTGAAGCCCGCACCGACGCGTCTGCGTCTGGTGCTGTGGGCGCTGTATGGCGGTTTGCAGGAATTCCCCGAAGCACCGCCTCCGGGGTTGGTGACTGTGCCGGTCGCCAAGGATGCACCGCAGGGTTACGACACCATGTGCGGCTACCGCGATGCGGGCGACCGATCGATCCGTATCGACATGCTGGAACGTCTGGCCGATATGCTTCGTGCGGAAGACAGCCGTGGCGGGTTCGAAGCCAAGCCGGATATGCTGTCGATCACTGGTATGACGCTTGAACAGTTTGCTGACCTGATGCAAGGGCTGGGTTACAAAGCCGAACGCGGCGAGCGTGGCAAGGTCAAACCGGCACCGGTTGAGCAGCCTGTGACAGAGGCGGCTGAACAAGCCGTTATCGACGAGACGCCAGCACCTGACGCGGCATCAGAAGAGGTCGCCGCGACCGCCGAGGAGGCAGCCGAGGCCACCGAAAGCACCGAGACGGCAGCCGAGGCTGTCGCAGAGGGTCAGGTTGCGGAACCTGCGTCGGATGAACCCGAAGTTGAAGTGTTTTACACCTTCACCTGGGGCCGTCAGCGTCAGCCGAACCGTGGCCCGCGCCGCGAGCCGGGGCAGGGCAAGGGGAAACCACGGGGCAAACCGCAGGACGGCCGTGGCAAACCGCACGGCAAGAAGGGCGGCAAGCCGCAGGGTGCCAAGACCTTCTCGTCACGGCCACCGAAAAAGGAAAAGGCCATTGATCCCGACAACCCGTTCGCCGCAGCGCTTATGGGTCTGAAGGACGGCAATTGACGCAAGATGGCCGAGGCCAAACTGCGAATTGACAAATGGTTGTGGCAGGCGCGGTTCTTCAAGACCCGCAGCCTTGCCGCCAAACAGGTCAGTGGCGGCCATGTCCGGCTGAATGGAAACCGGGTGCTGAAACCGGCCCAAGCCGTGGCCCCCGGTGATGTTTTGACCTTCTCGCAGGGCCGCATTGTCCGCGTCATACGTGTGGAAAAACTGGGGGAACGCCGCGGTCCGGCGCCCGAGGCGCAAACGCTGTACTTTGATATGACCGAAAAGCAGGAAGCGCCTCTTGTAAATCCGGGTTTCGAGGGAAAAGGTCGGCCAACCAAGAAAGATCGACGTGCTATTGATCTTTCTCGCCCGGAAGATCACTGATCCTGTCTTGAAGAGCGGGCCAGACTGAATTAGCTAGTCGCTCAAACCGCAAACAGGAATCCGACCATGACCTATGTAGTCACCGAAAACTGTATCGCCTGCAAATACACCGACTGTGTCGAAGTGTGCCCGGTGGACTGTTTCTACGAAGGTGAAAATACGCTGGTCATCCATCCTGACGAATGCATTGACTGCGGCGTGTGCGAGCCCGAGTGCCCCGCCGACGCGATCCGCCCCGATACCGAGCCGGGCATGGAGGAGTGGGTCGAGTTCAATCGCAAGTATTCCGAACAATGGCCGGTGATCGTCACCAAGAAAGACCCACTGCCAGATGCGGAGGAGCGTGACGGTGAAGAGGGCAAGATGGAGAAGTATTTCTCGGAAGCGCCCGGCGAAGGCGGCTGAGTGATTCGTTCCAAGCGGCCTGTTTTGGCATAAAGACCGCGGCACAACCTGTTGAATGCAGGTTGAATATGATAAATTCCCGTAAGGTAAACTTTCGGGCGTCGTAAATTTGTGATATACTATATCTACATGATGACCGAGATTGGGATGCGCTCCGTAAGTATGCTCACTTTGGAGTTCTGAATTTGTGACAATATTGCCGCCTGACGGGGCTGAGACAGTCCCCGCATGTGGTGCTTTTGTTGTCCGTGTCCCGTCCGCTAGCAAGGAAAAAACTGAATGACAAAGTCGAAAAAGCTCGAGTTCCGCCCGAACGACTATGTTGTCTACCCCGCCCATGGCGTGGGTCAGATTATCTCGATCGAGGAACAGGATGTCGCGGGATTCTCGCTTGAGCTGTTCGTCATCTCATTTGAGAAAGACAAGATGACGCTGCGCGTGCCGACCAACAAGGTAACCGAATCCGGTTTGCGGTCGCTTAGCTCGCCCGATGTGATCAGCCAGGCGATGAAAACGCTGAAAGGCAAGGCCAAGGTGAAACGCGCTATGTGGTCCCGCCGTGCGCAGGAATATGAGCAGAAGATCAACTCGGGTGATCTGATCTCGATCGCCGAAGTGGTCCGTGACCTGCACCGCACCGATGATCAGCGCGAGCAGAGCTATTCCGAGCGCCAGCTGTACGAAGCTGCCTTGGAGCGTCTGACCCGTGAGGTCGCGGCTGTTTCGGGCGCTGGCGAGGTGTCAGCTGCCAAGCAGGTTGACGAGGTTCTGACCTCACGCGCTGCCTGATCGAAGGTACTTTGACAAAACGGGCCGCTCCAAATTTGGGGCGGCCTTTTTCGTGGCTTGGTGAATTGTTCAAGTGGCGCTAATTTCACTGTGTATGCAGCAGATTACCGGACGCACATGAAGCAGACTGTGAAATACCTGTACATCGGACACGACCCTGTTTCGGTCTGGTTTAGGTATGCGCTGATCCTGTTTGACGTGGCGACAATCATTTTCTTTGTCGCGACGGCCCACATCCCGCACGGGCCGGGCTTGACCGTTGCAAGCCAACTGGTCGGTGTGCTGATCTTTCTGGATTTCTCTGCGCGTCTTTGGATTTCAAAAGACCGCTGGAGATTTTTGCGCCAGATCTACACAGTGGCGGATATCGTGGTCGTCCTCTCGCTGGTGCTTGATCCGTTTTTGACAGGAAACCTGGCTTTCCTGCGGATTTTACGCGCCCTGCGTCTGATCCATTCATATCATCTGCTCTGGGATCTGCGGCGCGACAGCCGTTTTTTCCGCACGCACGAGGACGCAGTTATTGCGGCGATCAACCTGCTGGTCTTTGTCTTTGCCACCTCGACGGCCGTTTTGGTGTTTTTTATCCCCGAGGACGCGCAAACGCCCTACATAGACGCGCTGTATTTTACCATGGCGACGCTCACCACGACCGGGTTTGGCGACATCACTTTGGTCACACCGGGCGGCAAGCTGTTTTCCGTCTTCATTATGGTCGTTGGCGTGGCCTTGTTCGTCCGGCTGGCGCAGGCAATTTTCGCACCACAGAAGGTCCGTCACAAATGCCCCAGCTGCGGGCTGTACCGGCACGACCCCGACGCCGTGCACTGCAAACATTGCGGCGATACATTGCGAATTGAAACCGGGGGCGCGTCTTAGATCTGGGCGCTGATGGCAAGCAGAAACGTGATCTCCGCCAATTGTTGTGATGCGCCCAGAATGTCTCCGGTTTGACCGCCGATCTTGGTCTTCGCGACGAGCCCCAAAACAGCAACGATCAAAGCCGCGCAGAGTATCGCGGTAAGCGCCAGACTTCCGCACAAGCTGTAAGCGACCAGAATCGCGATGCCCACTGCGATACAGGCTGATCCTGCGCCGGGGGTGCCAACAGAATGGCTCAGGCCCGACTTTCTGGCGTTTGGAAGAAGAACCATTAGTGCTGGCATCAGGGCGCGGGAAAATACACAAGCCGCAACAACCATCCAGATCGGACCAACGGCCAGTATGGTGGAAATCGCAGAGATTCGTAAAATCTGCGAGATCATCAAGGCAAGCACGCCGTACGTTCCAATCTGGCTGTCCTTCATGATCTCCAACCGGCGTTCAGGAGTGAAACCGCCCCAAAGCCCGTCGAACGTGTCGGCCAGACCATCCTCGTGCATAGCGCCCGTCATCAAGACCAGTACCGCGACCAGCAACGAGGCTGCGACAAACGGGGGCAGTTGTAGACCCATCGCCAGCCAACCGGTCAGGCATGCCAGCCCGCCAACGACCAGCCCAACCAGTGGAAACGCCCATGCCGATTGTGCCTGCCGGGCAAACACGGCTTTAGGCAAACGGGGCAGGGGCAGGCGGGTCAACAGCACCAGAGCCAGCGGAACATCCCACAGGGAAAACGGTTTGGTGTCGTTTTTTTGCACACCCGTGCCTTTCGGGGTCTTGTTGGTTTCGATCCTTCGGTTAAACACGCAGGACCACTCTGATGCAATGAGGCTTTCATGCTGCCTGAACTGAATGATTTGAACACGTTCCGTGCTGTCCTGGCGGGGGCTCCGGGCCCGGATGCTGCTGCGGTGCAGGGCGCGGCCGAGCGAAATGGACAATTGACCAAACCCCCTGGCGCGCTTGGTCGGCTTGAGGATCTTGCGGTCTGGTATGCAGGATGGCGGGGGGACGCCCGTCCACAGATCAGCGCACCTCAGGTCATTGTTTTTGCCGGAAATCACGGTGTTACCGCGCAGGGTGTTTCGGCCTTTCCGCCGGAAGTGACCGTGCAGATGGTGATGAATTTCGAACATGGCGGGGCGGCGATAAATCAGTTGGCCAGGGCCGCAGGCGCGAAGATGGATGTACACGCGCTGGATCTGGACAAGCCGACTGCGGATTTCACCCAAGCCCCAGCCATGACAGAGGATGAATTGCTAGCCGCGTTGCGCACTGGCTGGCAGGCCGTTGATCCGCAATCCGATCTTTTGGTGGTCGGCGAAATGGGGATTGGCAACACCACCCCGGCTGCGGCTATTGCCTGTGCTCTGTTTGGTGGCGACGCGTCCGATTGGACAGGGCGCGGAACTGGTGTGGATGACGCAGGTCTGGTCAACAAAACCCGTGTCGTGGCCGAGGGTGTCGCCAAACACGCGTCAGATGATGGTCTGGACATCCTGCGCTGTCTGGGTGGACGCGAGATTGCCGCAATGGCGGGTGCAATTGCGGCTGCGCGGGTGTTGCGCATCCCGGTGATCCTAGACGGGTTCATTTGTTCGGCCGCCGCCGCCTGTTTGTGTAAGCTGTCCGATGGCGCGCTGGATCATGCTGTGGCAGGTCATCAAAGCGCCGAAGCGGCCCATGGTGCCGTGCTGGCGAAATTGGGTAAAGAGCCATTGCTGAGCCTTGGCCTGCGGTTGGGCGAAGGGTCCGGCGGGGCATTGGCGATCAACATTCTGAAAAGTGCCGTTGCCTGTCATTCCGGCATGGCAACCTTTGCCGAAGCTGGGGTTTCTGACGGCTAAACCCGCGCCTGACTCGGGCAAAGGCTTGGGTCAGGCCGATTTTTTTGCGTGCTCTTCGGCCAGTTCCAGCAGCGCGGTTTCCAGATCCTTTTCCAGCGCCTGCGAACGCTCAATGTATTTTTTGTTTTCGGCGGTTGGCAGTCCGGGAACCCAAAGCTCGGCCAGATCACGCAATGACTTCCGGTCGTGGTGGTAAAACGTCTGCTCGGCCTGGGCTGCTTCGTACTCACTCAGCCCGATATTCTCCAGAACATAGCGACCTGCACGCAGCGAGCTGTCGAACATTTCCCGCACGATGTCATTGGCACCCGCCTGATACAACTCGTACACATGGGTCCGGTCGCGGGCGCGGGCGATGATGTGCAGGTCAGGGCGCTGCCGTCTGGCATAGCTGACCAGTCGCGTGACTTGCTTGTGATCATCCATAACGGCGACAAGAACGGATGCTTTGTCCAATCCCGCCGCGCGCAACAGTTCCGGCCGAGTGGGATCACCCAGAAAGCCTTTGACACCAAATCGGCGCATCAGCTGAATGGTTTCAATATTGTGGTCCAAAACGACTGTCTTGAAACCGCTGGCCCGTACCAGCCGGTTGACGATCTGACCAAAGCGACCAATGCCGGCGATGATGACCGGGCCCTTTTCGTCGATCACGTCCGGTTCGGGGGTGGTCGCTGAATCGCCAATCTTCTTTGACAAGGCGTCGTAGACAATGAAAAGAAGAGGTGTGATCAACATCGTCAGAGCAACGATCATCAGCAGCTTTTGCGACAGGTTGGGCGGAATAACATTCTGTTTCGTCGAAAATGCCAGCAGGACAAATCCGAACTCACCAGCCTGCGCTAACCCAAGGGTGAACAACCAGTGATCACGCCCCCGCAGTTTGAAAGCCTTGCCCACTAGATAAAGGATGATCCCCTTGGCAAGTATCACAAGCAGCGCCAGTCCAATCAGGTCCAGCGGGTCGTTGAAGAAATAACCAAAGTCTATTCCGGCCCCGACCGTGATGAAAAACAGCCCCAGAAACAACCCTTTGAACGGTTCAAGGTCACTTTCCATTTCATGTCTAAATTCAGAACTGGCCAAAACAACACCTGCCAGGAACGCGCCCAAGGCAGGTGACAGGCCGACCAGTGTCATCAGAAACGAAATACCCACGACGATCATCAGTGCTAGTGCGGTGTACATCTCGCGCAGACGGGTTGCGTGGATGAAGCGAAACAACGGTCTTGTCAGGTAGACACCGGCCAGAATGACAAACACCACCGCGCCGATTGTGACCAGGGTAACGGCCCAGCCCGGCAACCCCTCTACCAGTGACAGGCTGTGATCGCCCGCGCCATGTGAACCTCCGGCCCCCCTGTCTATCGATCCATCGGCTTGGAAGCGCGGCATGGCGGGCAGGGCCAGCAGTGGCAACAAAGCCAGAATTGGGATCACCGCAATGTCCTGCGTCAACAGAACCGAAAATGTCGCACGGCCGCCATTTGTCTGCATCAGGCCTTTTTCTGACAAGGTTTGAAGAACGATCGCGGTCGATGAAAGCGAAAGGGTCAACCCTACCGCCAGGGCAACCGACCAGGGATGGTTGGCGTACATGGCCACGGCAGCAATCGCGATTGTTGACAGCAACACCTGCAATCCGCCCAGACCCAATAGCTTGTCGCGCATGTCCCATAGGGCGCGTGGCTCCAGTTCTAGGCCAATGAGAAACAGCATCATCACCACGCCAAATTCGGCCACATGCTGAAGATTTTCGGTTTCCGCTCCGACAAGTCCCAGTACGGGTCCGATAATGATCCCGGCGGCAAGATAGCCCAGCACGGACCCCAACCCTAGTCTGGCAGACAGGGGAACGGCAATGACAGCCGCTGCCAGATAGATCGAAGCCTGATATAGAAAGTCGTCCATGTGTGTCCTCGGAACCTTTTCAGGTGGGAAGGGGGGCGTCGCGTTTAAGTTGATCCATTACGATCTGGCTTTGTACTCTTGCAACGGCAGGATGCGGCAGGATCACGTGATGTAGCAAGCTGTTGAGGGCGGACAGGTCGTCACAGTAGATGTGCAGCAGATAGTCGGCCTCGCCCGTCATCGTCCATGCGCTGGTAATTTCGGGGCGGGTGTCGACCATGCGGGCAAAGCTTGCGGATTGCTCGGGGCCATGGGTGCCCAGATGCACCTGAACAAACCCCTGCACCTGCAGGCCCAGTTTCAGCGGGTCCAGCCGGGCAGCGTATCCGGTGATGTACCCTTCGACTTCAAGCCGTTGTCGGCGGCGTCCCGCTTGACTGGACGACAAGTTCAGCATTTCACCCAGTTGATGCGCCGTCAGATGTGCATCTTTTTGCAGCGCGGAAAGCAGTCGCTTGTCGGTTGCATCCAGCATGTGCGGAAAAATCCTGATTTTATTAATTTATATGCGCGTTTTACGCGTCATCTTGCAGTTTATACGAAAACAATGCGCAGAAACAGCGCCAGAAAAGTCGTATTTTTGAATCAGCAAAGAAATTCCTGTTTTCGTAGGAGACGCGCCATGGGTCCTTTCCCGCACAATGCCCCGAAATCCGTGATCAGCGAAGAAAACCCTGCCGGTACAGATGGGTTTGAATTCGTCGAATTCGCCCATCCAGAACCGCAGGAGCTGCGTGATCTGTTCGCAAAGATGGGGTTTGATCTGGTGGCCCGCCACAAGGAAAAACCTGCTGTCGAGCTTTGGCAACAAGGGGATGTCACATACATCCTGAATGCTGACCCGGACAGTTTCGCGGCTAAGTTCGTGGCCGAACATGGGCCCTGCGCGCCATCGATGGGCTGGCGGGTGGTGGACGCGCAAAAAGCGTATGAGCATGCCCTGTCAAAAGGTGCGGAACCTTACGACCACGATGACAGAACAATGAATGTGCCTGCGATCAAGGGTATTGGCGGGTCGCTGATTTATTTCATTGATCAGTACTACGACACATCACCCTATAATCAGGAACTCTATTGGATCAAAGAATCAAAACCTCGGGGCGAGGGGTTCTTCTATCTCGATCACCTGACGCACAACGTCTACAAGGGCAACATGGACAAGTGGTTCAAGTTTTATGGCGACCTGTTCAACTTCCGTGAAATCCGTTTCTTTGACATTCAGGGGAAGTTTACCGGCCTTTACAGCCGAGCGCTGACGTCTCCCTGCGGCCGTATCCGTATTCCGATCAACGAGGACCGCGGCGAGACCGGGCAGATCGTGTCTTACCTGAAGAAATACAAAGGCGAAGGCATTCAGCATATCGCTGTTGGCAGCGACGACATCTACGCTTCAACCGATGCTATTGCTGAAAACGGGCTGAAGTTCATGCCGGGTCCAAACGAAGCTTATTACGAGAAGTCCAGGACCCGCGTGGTCGGCCATGAAGAGCCGCTAGACCGGATGATGAAACACGGCATCCTGATCGACGGCGAAGGCGTCGTTGACGGAGGCGAGACGCGCATTCTGTTGCAGATATTCTCGAAAACGGTGATTGGCCCGATCTTCTTCGAGTTCATTCAACGCAAGGGTGATGATGGTTTCGGTGAAGGGAACTTCCAGGCGCTGTTTGAATCCATCGAGCGTGAACAGATCGAAAGCGGCGAGATTTCGGCAGCTTGATCAAAGTAAACCAACATGTCGGAGGCGGTTCTGCCGCCTCCGACGCGCCTGTTTACAGTTAATGGGTCAAGGCCTTGAGTGCCGAAATCAGCCACGCGGCATCGCCAGCGTCACGTTTTGACCCTTCTTCTGATAACGCAGCTCGCTGTCGCTGATGGCAATGACCTTGCCGCCGTCAATACTGTCCCCAACTTTCAGTTTCTTGTAACGTCCACTGGGAAGCCGGACCAAGGCGCGCCGGTTGGCGGGTGTGCCGTAAACACCGATCAGATTCAGGCGACGCAAATTGATCGCGTTATCGAGCGTGGCCTGCCGGGCAACAGACGCAGTTGTGGGAATCTTGGGGGCGACAGATTTCGCCTGAAACGATCCGGATTCGTCAGAGCTCTGGTCCAGCGCGGCCGTTGATCCAAGATTGGAGTTACCAGAAGCGGGTGCCTTTGCAGTGTCCAGACCCGCCGGGCGCACCCTGGGGCGCGGGACACGGACAACGGCCAACGCGGTTGGCGTCTCGTCGATTTCTGTGCGCGCTTGCAGACTGTCCGGGCGTGCTTTTGGGCGCTTGGCCGAAAGCTCTGCCAGCGACCGCCCCCCCAACTGCCCGCGTTCGAAACTCTCGACCAGATCTGAAGGGCGAGGTTTGGGTCGTAGACCGGCCAGCCTTTCGTCGACCTCGTCAAGTACGGGTTCATCTTCGAAACGCACTGGCGTTGCTGGCGGAACCTTTGACGGTCGGCCTTGATAAACGACAATCCCATCCGGGTTCAGCGTTCCTTCCGGTGTAGGTGCCACAAGCCCGCGATCATCCAGATTGAACCGCGCTCCTGCTATGCCATGTTGCACGTCCCGAACGAAGGGTTCGTCGGTATCGAAACTGGAAGCCGGGGGCAGGGCAACCGCATCGCTGGACAGGTCGGATTTGTCGATCGATGTCAGATACAACTCGTCCGGCTCCGGGGCTTCCGGCACGTCCAAAGCGGCCGGGGGCGTTACATTCACACCGGAGGCGGCGCTGATATCCTCGTCTGCCTCGGGGTCCTGAGCGATGGGGTCAACCAGAGTAGGGGCCACCTTGAGCGCCTCAAGGATTGCCGCGTCGGTAGGGGTGAGCTCTGGTTGTTCTACGGCTTCGGCCTCGGCAGGTTCTGGCGTGGGGGGCACATCCCTGTCCAGTGGAGCCTCAGGCGGCAAATTTTCAGGGGGGGTGATTGCCGCAACTTCGGGCACTATCGGTGGCAGGGCGTCGATATCCGGCTCGGAAACACCTATCTCGGTTGGAGTTGGGCTCAGTGCGACCTGATCTGTTTCTCCACCGCTGTCCAAGGCCAGCCAAACGCCGAAAACGCCGCCAAGAAGAACCGCCGCGGCAAATGCCGGGATCGCAATGCGCGGTGCCTGCGCTTTCGTATTCGCAAACTTATTGTCAGGTGTTTCGGGGGTCAGAAACACGTTTGGTGCGGCTGTGCCTGCAATGGGATGCGCTGGTTTCCCGGCGGATTTTGCCGGTTCGGGCTGGTCTGTGTTTTTTGCCGACAGCGGTGGCTCTGCTGGTCGGGTTTCCGATGCGCCCGAACGCTCTGCGAACAATGCTTCTCGAGGGAATGCGTCTGCGTCTTCTTCGGCGCAAAATAAAACCGGCACGAAACCATGGTCCGAGGCAAAGGCCCGAGCCTCGCTCAGCGTTTCTTGCGCAACAGCCGCAACATAGGTGGTGCCGCCTTCGGTTTGATAGTCGTAGCTAAGTTCGGACAAAACGTAAGGCGTTGCGTCAGCAAGTGCGCTCTCAATGCGTTCCACTGTGTCTTGGGGGGGTAAGCCATCGGTTGCAACCTGAAGGTATCGAACCTGTTCGGAAGGCAAAACAAGCTTGCAGCTCAGGTCGTTTTCCAACGCAAAAGCGTTTTCCCGCAAAACCTGCATCTGACCAGACAGGTCCGGCGAATCCAAGGGAATCGAGCCGATAACGAACCATTCGTCATCCGAGTGATGATGCAATGATATTCCGGTCGCAGAAAAAGACAGCGCAAAGGCAGGTTTCATAATCCGCAGGAACCATAATTATCAACGTCAATGCAAACACCTTGGCGTTCGCAGACCGACATTAAAGCAGGAACTTGCCGAGGGAAAGAAAAAGGCAAACTCTCCTCTTGTATGGCAATGCATCGCCGACCCATCTTTAACCCAAGCAAATCGGAGTGATAACATTGAAGACATTCGCTTTTCTGGCCGCGATGATGGCCGCAACGACCGCTGGACTTGCCCATGCGGAAGAACGTCGCATCACCGTTGACGCGACTGGAACCATAGAGGTTGCCCCCGATATGGCGACGATCACATTGGGTGTGACAAATGAAAACGCCGAGGCTTCGGCGGCGATGCAGGCCACCTCGGACGCAGTTGCGAAGATGCTTGTGCACCTGACCGGGATGGGGATTGAAGACCGCGATATCCAGACCCGCGATCTGTCGCTTTCCCCTGTTTGGTCCGGGCGGCACGGGCAGAATGGGGAAACACCGGAGATCTCAGGGTTCGCTGCCTCGAACCGCGTGTTTGTGCGTGTGCATGATCTGTCCAAACTAGGAAGTATCATGGATGCGGTCATTCAGGATGGCGCCAACGATTTTGGTGGATTGAGCTTTGGGGTGCAGGATACCAAACCAATCGAAGCCCAAGCGCGCGCGCAAGCTGTGGGCGAAGCTATGGCCAAGGCCGAGCAGCTGGCACAGGCGGCGGGTGTAACCCTTGGCGCGGTGCTAACGATTTCGGAACAAACGGGGGGCGTGCGCCCGATGCCCGAGATGCGTATGATGAGCATGGCTGACGCAGGGGGTGTTCCTGTGGCAGGTGGTGAGGTTTCGGTGTCTGTCAGCGTCTCGATGGTGTTCGAGATTTCCGAATGAATTCAACCCCTCGCGCGGGCCATCAGCGGTTTTCGTTGTTGGCCCGAAGCGTCGAAATTATCGGGTGACAACCAGGCCTCGAAAGCATCACGGATGCGTGGCCATTCGGTATTTATGATTGAATACCAGGCCGTGTCGCGGTTGCGCCCTTTGTAGTGGGTTGCTTGGCGAAACACGCCTTCGAAGGTGAACCCAAGCCGCTCTGCCGCACTGCGCGACGGACCATTCAGCGCGTCGCATTTCCACTCGTATCGCCGGTAACCCAGTTCATCGAACACGCGCCGCATCATCAGATACATGGCTTCGGTTGATTGCGGCTTGCGCTGAAGCAGGGGTGAAAAGTGGATATGCCCGACCTCAATCGCTCCGGCGGCGGGAGCTATCCTGAGGTAAGAAGCCATGCCCAACGGTACCTCATCACCGTCCAGAACGGTATGGAACATCGGGTCCGCGTCCACGCAGTTGGCGCGCGCCCAGTCTTCGAACTCAGGTTCGCTGTCAAACGGGCCGTAGGGCAGGTAGGTCCAGTTGTGGCCATCCGTGTCCTTGGCAAACGCCCGGAACAGTCCGGGCGCGTGCCTGTTCACATCAAGGGGCACGACAGAACAATACCGGCCCACCATCGGCGTATAGGGTGGTGTCGGGCGTGGAAAGTCACCCGAAACCGGTAAACCGATGGGCTGGCCAAGGTTGTTTGTATCGTGCTGGGTCATGGTCAGGCGGTTGCTTTGGCCAGAGCCTGATCAAGGTCGGCAATCAGATCGTTCACGTCCTCGATCCCGATGGATACGCGCACCACGCTCGGACCTGCGCCCGCGGCTTCCTGCTGTTCCGGGGTCAACTGACGATGTGTGGTCGAAGCCGAATGAATGATCAGCGAACGCGCGTCGCCCAGATTGGCTACGTGGCTGAAAATCTCTAGCGCATTGACCAGTTTGATACAGGCGTCATAGCCACCTTTCACGGCGAATGTGAACAGGGCGCCGGCACCGCGTGGATACTGAGCTTTGACCCGATCCTGATAGGGCGACGAAGGCAGCCCGGCATAGGTGACGTAGTCCACGCGATCATCCGCTTCCAGCCAGGCCGCGATTTTTTGCGCGTTTTCAACATGACGCTCCATCCGCAGCGACAGGGTTTCGATCCCCATCAGCGTGTAGTGGGCCGCCTGCGGGTTCATGGTCATGCCCAGATCGCGCAGACCGATGGCGATGCCGTGGAAGGTAAAGGCCAAAGGTCCGAACGTTTCGTGGAACTTCAGTCCATGATAGGCCGGTTCGGGTTGGCTGAGCGAGGGGAACTTGTCATTTGCCGACCAGTCGAACTTGCCCGAATCCACGATGCAACCGCCAGTGACCGTACCGTTGCCGGTCAGGTACTTGGTGGTCGAATGCACGACCAGGGTCGCTCCATGTTCGATCGGGCGGCACAGATATGGTGTTGCCGAGGTGTTGTCGACAATCAGCGGAATGCCCGCCGCATCGGCCACATCTGCCAGTGCACGGATGTCCGTCACATAGCCGCCGGGATTAGCGATGGACTCGCAGAAAATCGCACGGGTATTTTCATCGATTGCGCCCTTCACCGCGTCCAGATCATCGGTGTCGACAAACTTGGCAGACCACCCAAAGCGTTTGATTGTCTGGCTGAACTGGGTGACCGTGCCGCCGTACAGACGGGTTGAGGCGACCACGTTGCAACCCGGACCCATCAGCGGGAACAGCGCCATGATCTGGGCCGCGTGCCCGGACGAACAGCAAACGGCGCCAACACCGCCCTCAAGTGTAGCCACGCGTTCCTGAAGAACAGCCACAGTTGGGTTGGTCAGGCGCGAATAGATAAAGCCCACCTCTTGCAGGTTGAACAGGGCCGCTGCGTGGTCTGCATCGCGAAACACATAGGCCGTGGTCTGATAAATGGGTGTCTGGCGCGCTCCGGTCGCCGGGTCGGGGCGGGCGCCCGCGTGAATTTGCAACGTGTCGAAACCGTAGATAGGGCCGTCAGACATCTTGAAAATCTCCTGTTGGAATTTGTCTTGCGAAATCTGTAGGCCATTGCCCGCTTGCGCACAACGATCCTGTCAGCGCAGCCAGAGGCCCTTGCTTTTGATCGTGTTGCGGATGGCCTGTTCACGTCGTGGCAGATGATCCCGGTCAAACAAGGCGCGGACTTTTGCGCCTTTACCCTGCAGAACCATCTTTTTCAGCGGCTCATATTGCTTGAGAACTTTCTTGACCTTGTTTGGAGCGACGATGGTTTCCAAAACGTCTATCACATGATCGCTTTCACGGGCGTACAGCAAGGGAAACAGGCGATAGTGGCAACTGACGGATCCATCCAGCAAACCAGAGGGCAAAACATCACGACCACCGCCGAACGAGTGAATGACAAGGGGCAGGGCGGCCTGATCCAGCCAGGGGTCAAGGCTTTGGCCAGTCAGCTCAGGAATGTTTTCGTCGCGGATTGTTCTGGCGTAGTCTAGAAAACGCTCACCAAATTTCCGGGGGCATTTGTAGAAGAAATAGCCTGCATTGAAATACAGATATCGCCGCCAGTGGTCCCGGGGTTGATCGGTGTCCAGCGTGCTTTCGAAATCCAACCCGAACCGGGCGTAAAGTGCGCGCCAGATACCGTCAAAACCGGGACCATACAGCGTTGGTTTGGGCCATGTCCCTTCAACTTTCAGTGACGCGCTGGGGCGGTCGAAGTCAAATGGGACGGATGTGATCTCGCCAGTGATCAGCGTGTCGGTGTCAAAGAACACAAAGGGCTCTTCTTCTGGCAGGGCCATCAGCGCTTCGATCTTGTTGCCGTAGGGATAGCTTTCACCGAATACATGCGAGTCGAAGGGCAGAATTTCAGCATCCAGTTGTTTCAGGGCTTTCAGAACATCTTCGTCCTGAATGCGGGGATCCTGTTTCCAGCGTGGCCCCGGATTGGGCGTGGCGACAAACAGTTTGCCCCCGAATTTCGGTGAAGAATGGCGCAGTGAAGCCGCAAACAGCAGGGCCTCGTATTGCAGGCGGTTGTTTTGACCGACGACCGCGACGTTGAATTTCTGTGACGTTGCCTGCATCTATGCCCGTTTCCCGACAGGTGTTTGACCATGCACCTTGAAGTTCGGATTACAGCAAGCGGCCCAAGGCGTCAAAAGCGGATAATTTGAAATTTCATCACGCGATCCCATTTCTTTCAGGGGTCGCTTCAGAAAGGGATACACATGCGGATCAATGCGGATTTCACCAAACGGGTCGCAGTACACTTTGACGAAAGTGAATGGGTCGCTTCTCCCGCAGCAGGGGTCGAGCGCAAAATGCTGGACCGGATTGGTGATGAGGTGGCCCGTGCAACAACCATTGTCCGCTTTGCGCCCGGCAGCACCTTTTCCGCCCATACCCATGACGGCGGCGAGGAATATCTGGTGCTGGACGGTGTATTTCAGGACGAGACCGGAGATTTTCCCGTCGGCAGCTATGTTCGCAACCCTCCAACTTCCTCGCACACTCCGTCCACTGCCGAGGGCGCAACCATTCTGGTCAAGTTGCACCAGTTTGACCCGCAGGACCGGACCGAGGTTCGCCGCTCGATAAATGGCGATTCTGACGTACAGCTGTTCAAAGATGATCATGAGGACGTTTTTGTGCGGACATGGGCTGCTGGGGGCGTGGTCGAACTGGACGCGTGCGACGGCATGGAAGTGTTTGTCATAAGGGGCAGTTTCTCTGAATCGGGGGAAGAATTTTCGAAATGGGACTGGTTGCGCCTGCCTCCCGGAACGCACTCACGGGCTGTTGCAGGGCCTGATGGGGCCCGAGTCTGGATCAAGTCCTGCCACCTTGGTGAAATGGTCTGAAAGCTTTTCGGCCCTGAAATCAGCTAAAATGCCAATAAATCCGGGTTTAACGGCCCGGATTTTCGATTTTTTGACCATTTGGCAAATTTTACCAATTGATAAAAAATTTATTTGTGGCAAGCTGAGGTCATAACAAACATATCTACAGGGAGTAGAGTGATGGCACAGGGCCAGATGGCACCCGGCATCGTCGCGGGGCGGCTTTCAAGCGATGAGCTGACCTCGAATTTCACCGATCTGCATCCGCCATTGGCCCCGCATGAGGCCGCAGTTGCAGCAGACCGTTGTTATTTCTGCTATGACGCACCTTGCGTGACAGCGTGTCCGACAGACATCGATATTCCGCTATTCATCCGGCAGATTCAGGCCGGACAGCCCCAGGCTGCCGGGCGAACGATCTTTCAGCAAAACATTCTGGGCGGAATGTGCGCCCGTGTCTGTCCGACGGAAACACTGTGCGAGGAGGCCTGTGTTCGTGAGGCGGCCGAGGGAAAACCGGTCGAGATCGGACGGCTACAGCGCTTTGCGACAGATGATCTTATGTCTTCGGGCGCGCATCCGTTTGAACGTGCGGCATCGACCGGGAAAACGGTTGCTGTCGTGGGGGCAGGGCCTGCTGGTCTGGCCTGTGCGCATCGTCTTGCCATGCTGGGCCATGACGTGGTGATCCACGAAGGCAAGCCCAAACCGGGCGGTCTGAACGAATATGGGATTGCCGCCTATAAATCGACCAACAACTTTGCGCAGGCCGAGGTCGACTGGCTGCTGAAAATCGGTGGTATCACGATTGAAACCGGGTCGGTTCTGGGTGAAGGCATCTCACTGGATGGTCTGGTCGAAAACTACGACGCGGTGTTCCTGTCCATCGGGCTTGCCGGGGTCAATGCCCTGCGCGCGGATGGTGTTGACAAGGACGGCGTGCGGGATGCCGTCGATTTCATCGCGGACGTGCGGCAGGCTGGTGATCTTGCAAAGCTTCCTGTCGGGCGGAACGTCGTCGTTATTGGCGGAGGCATGACTGCCGTGGACGCGGCGGTAAAGTCCAAGTTGTTAGGTGCCGAGAACGTCACCATTGCCTATCGCCGGAGACGCGACGCCATGGGTGCCAGCCGGTACGAGCAGGATCTGGCAGCCTCGCACGGGGTTCAGATTTTGACCAACGTGCAGCCGGTGGCAGTACACGGCAATGGAGCCGCTACCGAGATTGAGTTGGAATATACCTCGAGCCAGAACGGTCAGCTTACCGGAACCGGAGAGACGGTCCGGCTGCGGGCAGATCAGGTTCTCAAAGCCATCGGTCAGACGCTGGAAGGTGCGCCGGAAGGGCTGAAGCTGGACGGCAACAAGATCGCTGTCAGCGGTGCAGGCCGCACTTCCGTGGCTGGTGTCTGGGCAGGTGGAGATTGCGCGGCGGGCGGCGAAGACCTCACCGTTACGGCTGTTGCTGAAGGCCGGGATGCTGCGATGGACATCCACGCGACGCTGGTTTCGTGATAGGATGGGGTATTCGCCCCATTTCTTTCGCTGCTGAGGTATTCCCATGTCCCAGATCGAACAAGCCGTAGCGCAACACTACACCACCGGAGCACTGGCCGACCGCGTTCGCGCGGCGCTTGAGGCCAGCGGTATCGATCCGGATGCGGCCACGGCCGCAGACCTGAAAGCGGGGGACGAGTTCCACACGGGCGGCGTTCTGGCGACCAACAACCTGTTTGCGCAGTTGTCGCCGACCCATGCGACCCGTGTTCTGGATGTCGGATGCGGTATCGGAGGAACCTCTCGCTATGTCGTGGATCGCTATGATTCGACAGTAACAGGTGTCGATCTGACACCGGAATTCGTTGAAACCGCCAGGGTTCTCAGCGATATGGTCGGGCATTCCTCGAAAACCAGCTTTCATGTGGGCAGCGCTTTGGAGATGCCGGTGCCGGATGCTGGGTTCGACCTGGCCGTCATGATGCATGTCGGCATGAACATAAAGGACAAGGCCGGGCTGTTCGCCGAAGTGTCGCGGGCGCTTGCCAAGGGCGGTACTTTTGCCCTTTTCGATGTGATGGCCGGAGACGTGGACGAGCCGCTGGCTTTCCCTCTGCCGTGGTCCACTGTTGCCGAGACCTCGTTCGTGGATGCGCCGGATGTTTATAAGTCTGCGGCAAGCGCCGCGGGTTTTGAATTGGTGACAGAAACGGATCGCACCGAATTCGCGATACAGTTCTTTGAGGACGTCTTTGCAAAGATTGCCGAATCCGGCCCGGCACCACTGGGCATTCATCTGATGATGGGCGAGACGGCGCCCGAAAAGTTCCAGAACTACGTCAAAAACCTCAAGGCCGGGCGCATACGCCCGACCGAAATGATATTCAAAAAATCCGGCTGAGCCGGGAAGGGAGAAGCCATGGCCGATCTGACGACTAACTTTCTGGGCATTTCCAGCCCCAACCCTTACTGGCTGGCCTCTGCGCCGCCGACGGACAAGGAATACAATGTTCGTCGCGCGTTTGAGGCCGGATGGGGCGGTGTTGTGTGGAAGACGCTGGGGTCCGAGGGACCGCCGGTCGTAAATGTGAACGGCCCGCGGTATGGCGCGATCTACGGTGCCGACCGCCGTTTGCTGGGACTGAACAATATCGAACTGATCACCGACCGCCCGCTTGAGGTGAACCTCGAGGAAATGGCGCGGGTCAAGTCCGACTATCCGGATCGCGCCCTGATCGCTTCGATCATGGTGCCCTGCGAGGAAGAAGCCTGGAAAGCCATTCTGCCGCGCGTGGCCGAAACCGGCGCGGACGGAATCGAATTGAACTTCGGTTGCCCGCACGGGATGAGTGAGCGCGGCATGGGGTCCGCCGTGGGGCAGGTGCCGGAATATATCGAGATGGTCACGCGTTGGTGCAAGCAATACTATGACCGTCCGGTCATCGTGAAGCTGACGCCGAACATCACCGACATCCGGAAACCCGCGGCGGCGGCCAGAAATGGTGGCGCGGACGCGGTGTCGCTGATCAACACGATCAATTCGATCACCAGCGTCAATCTGGACACGTTCAGCCCGGAACCCTCGATCGATGGCAGGGGCAGCCACGGAGGGTATTGTGGCCCTGCCGTGAAACCGATCGCCCTGTCGATGGTGTCCGAAATCGCACGTGCCGAGGCGACGCATGGCATGCCGATTTCGGGCATCGGGGGTGTCACCACATGGCGTGATGCGGCCGAGTTTATTTCGCTGGGTTGTGGTACGGTGCAGGTCTGTACCGCTGCGATGACCTATGGGTTCAAGATCATTGATGAATTGACGGCAGGTCTGTCGGAATGGATGGATGAAAAGGGGTATACCAGCATTGATGAGGTGATCGGACGCGCGGTGCCCAATGTCACCGATTGGCAATACCTGAACCTGAACTACATCGCCAAAGCCAAGATCGATCAGGACCAGTGCATCAAATGCGGCCGGTGCTATGCCGCCTGTGAAGATACCAGCCATCAAGCGATTTCAATGTCGGATGACCGTGTGTTCGAGGTAAAGGATGACGAATGCGTCGCCTGTAACCTCTGCGTTGATGTCTGCCCGGTGGAAGGCTGTATTTCGATGGTGCCGATGGCGGCGGGTGAAATCGATCCGCGCACCGGGAAAGAGGTTCAGCCGACCTACGCGAACTGGACCACGCACCCGAACAATCCGATGGCCAAAGCAGCGGAATGATCGAGACAGGGAATATCCCTCAGGGGCCGCTGACGCGGCCCCTGAATTCATGGTGTCAGGAGTTTTCGGTACAGCGTATCAACAAAGGGTTCTGCACCCTCAAACGGGTTTTCGTCGCCCAGAATTGCCCGCACCTGAACGTCGAAATCGGCATAATGCTGCGTCAGCGCCCAGATCGAAAACATCAGATGATAAGGGTGCAGCCGCGTGATTTTGCCCTGATCCATCCAGTTAGTGAGAATGGTGACCTTTTCGTCAACCAGTTGTTTGAGATCATTGGACAAAGCATCGTGAATGCGGGGCGCGCCTTGCACAAGCTCATTGGCAAAAAGGCGGCTTTCCCGTGGTAGCTCCTGACTCATCTGCAGTTTCCGGCGAATATAGGCCAGCATTTCCTCCATCGGATCACCGGTCTCATCCAGATCGTGCAAGGGCGCCAGCCAGGTTTCCAGCAAGCCCGAAAGCAATTCGGTGTGGATCGCCTCTTTGGACGCGAAATAGTAGAGGAGATTGGGTTTGCTCAACCCCGCCTCGGCGGCAATCTGATCGACGGTCGCCCCACGAAACCCGTGTGCGGAAAACACATTCAGGGCAGCCTCGAGAATCGCGGCTCGGTTCTTCTTCTGGATACGAGTCGGTGCGCGGTCTTTCGGCATGATTTCAGTGTGTCTCTTTTTTCGTCGGATAGGCACGGATTACACTGAAATTTCAGGCTTTGCCGCGCAATTTCTTGACTGATACCGAACCCGTGATAGCGTGAGTTTGACCAGTTGGTCAAATCAAGACACCAATAGCGAGCAAAATCGCAAGCAAACAGGGAATAAGACAATGGCAGCTCCGGCGCAGAATCTCAGGATCAATGGCGACAGGTTGTGGGACAGCCTGATGGAGATGGCTAAGATCGGTCCCGGTGTTGCGGGGGGGAATAACCGGCAAACTCTGACTGACGAAGATGCCGAAGGCCGCGCCTTGTTCCAGAAGTGGTGTGAAGAGGCTGGATGCACCATGGGTCTGGACCAGATGGGCAACATGTTTGCGCATCGTGAGGGCACCGATCCGGACGCTTTGCCGGTCTATGTGGGATCGCATCTGGATACGCAGCCGACCGGTGGAAAATATGACGGTGTGCTGGGCGTTCTGGGCGGGTTGGAAATTATCCGAACGCTCAACGATCTCGGGATCAAGACAAGACATCCCATCGTGGCGACCAACTGGACCAACGAGGAAGGGACGCGATATGCGCCTGCCATGCTGTCGTCCGGTGTCTTTGCAGGAATGCACACGCAGGACTGGGCGTATGACCGTGAAGATGCCGAGGGTAAGAAATTCGGGGATGAACTGAACCGGATCGGTTGGCGCGGCGAAGAAGAAGTCGGCGCGCGCAAGATGCGCGCTTTCTTTGAGTTGCATATCGAACAGGGCCCGATCCTTGAAGCCGAAGGCAAGGATATCGGCGTCGTTACCCACGGTCAGGGTCTGAGCTGGACACAGATCACGGTGACCGGAAAGGATGCCCATACCGGTTCGACCCCGATGCCGATGCGCAAGAATGCCGGGCTGGCGATGGCGCGCATTCTTGAGAAAGTGGACGAAATCGCCTGGTCTCATGCGCCGCATGCGGTTGGTGCGGCGGGTCATATTGACGTTTTCCCGAACTCGCGAAACGTGATCCCCGGAAAAGTCGTTTTCACGGTCGATTTCCGCTCGCCTGAGCTGGAGGTGATCACCGACATGGAAAACCGTCTGCGGGTGGCGGCGGAAGATATTGTCGAAGAAATGGGCCTGCAGATCGAATTCGAGAAAGTCGGCGGTTTTGATCCGGTTAAATTCGACGACGATTGCGTGTCCGCCGTGCGCGATGCGGCTGAAAGGTTGGGCTATTCGCATACCAACATCATCTCGGGCGCGGGGCATGATGCCTGCTGGATCAACCGTGTGGCCCCGACCGCCATGGTCATGTGCCCCTGTGTTGATGGGTTGAGCCATAATGAGGCTGAAGAGATCAGCAAGGATTGGGCGGCAGCCGGGGCAGATGTCCTGCTGCATGCCGTGGTCGAGACTGCCGAAATCGTGGAATAGGGGGCGCCGCCCCCGTCGCCCATTGGGCGACTCCCCCGGGATATTATTGGCCAGATGAAGCAAGCGGCGCAGACCGCATCAGGGAGTTCAAAATGAGTACTGTTATCAAAAACGGAACCGTTGTCACCGCGGATTTGTCTTACAAGGCGGATGTATTGGTCGAAGGCGGCGTCATCACCGGGATCGGGATGGGTCTGAAAGGGGATAGCGAGTTGGACGCGACCGGCTGTTATGTGATGCCCGGCGGGATTGATCCGCATACCCATCTGGAAATGCCGTTCATGGGCACCTATTCCAGCGACGATTTCGAAAGCGGTACGCGGGCGGCCCTGGCCGGGGGCACGACGATGGTTGTTGACTTCGCGCTGCCCAATCCGGGTGAAAGCCTGCTGGATGCCCTGAAGCGCTGGGACAACAAATCAACGCGGGCGAATTGCGACTACTCGTTCCACATGGCAGTGACATGGTGGGGTGAACAGGTATTTGACGACCTCAAGACCGTGATCGAGACGCGCGGCATCAACACGTTCAAGCATTTCATGGCCTATAAAGGCGCATTGATGGTGAATGACGATGAGCTTTATGCCTCGTTCAGGCGTTTGGCCGAACTGGGCGGCATCGCAATGGTGCATGCCGAGAATGGTGACGTCGTTGCCGAGCTGAGCGCCAAGCTGCTGGCTGAGGGGAACTCTGGCCCCGAAGCGCATGCCTATTCCAGACCACCGCAGGTGGAAGGTGAGGCCACCAACCGGGCCATCATGATCGCTGATATGGCGGGCGTGCCGCTTTATGTTGTTCATACATCCTGCGAAGAGTCTCATGAGGCCATTCGCCGGGCCCGAATGCAGGGCAAGAGGGTGTGGGGTGAACCGCTGATTCAGCATCTGACCCTGGATGAAAGTGAATATTTCAATCAGGATTGGGACCACGCCGCGCGGCGGGTCATGAGCCCCCCGTTCCGCAATAAGCAGCACCAGGACAGCCTGTGGAATGGCCTGCAATCAGGGTCGCTGAGTGTTGTGGCAACCGACCATTGCGCCTTTACGACCGAACAGAAACGTTTTGGAGTTGGGGATTTCACCAAGATCCCTAACGGGACCGGCGGTCTGGAGGATCGGATGCCGATGCTGTGGACGCACGGTGTGAATACCGGGCGCCTGACGCACAACGAATTTGTAGCGGTGACTTCTACAAACATCGCCAAGATACTGAATTGCTATCCGAAAAAGGGCGCGATCCTTGTTGGAGCGGATGCAGATATCGTCGTATGGGATCCTGAGAAAACGAAAACGATCAGGGCCAGTACGCAGCAATCTTCGATCGACTACAACGTGTTTGAGGGCAAAGAGGTCAAAGGCTTGCCGCGCTTTACGCTGACCCGTGGACAGGTTGCGGTACATGATGGTGAAATCCGCACGCAGGAAGGCCATGGCGAGTTCGTAGCGCGCGAGGCAAATACGACCGTCAACAAGGCTTTGAGCGCGTGGAAAGAACTAACCGCCCCTCGGCCAGTTGAGCGGACAGGTATCCCGGCGACGGGGGTTTGATCCGTTGGGCCGCTATTTGGGCGGCCCCGGTACCACTCTTTTCAAGGCAGTAGAATGACCACTGAAAGCACGACCCAGCACGTCATCGAAGCAAGGCAGCTTGACCTCACCTTTCAAACCAATGACGGGCCTGTTCACGCGTTGAAAGACGTGAACCTGACGATCGACAAGGGTGAATTTGTTAGTTTCATTGGCCCCTCGGGCTGTGGGAAAACCACTTTCCTGCGCTGTATCGCGGCCTTGGAGTCACCGACCGGCGGGTCGCTGACTGTCAACGGAATGACAGCGGACGAAGCGCGGCGGAACAGGGCCTATGGGTATGTCTTTCAGGCAGCGGGCCTTTATCCCTGGCGCACCATAGCAAAGAACGTCAAGTTGCCGCTTGAGATCATGGGCTATTCCGCGTCCGAGCAGGAAGAAAGGGTGAGAAAAGTCCTGGAACTGGTTGATCTTGAAGGGTTCGGTGGGAAATTCCCATGGCAGTTATCCGGCGGGATGCAGCAGCGCGCCAGCATCGCGCGGGCCTTGGCCTTTGATGCCGATATCTTGTTGATGGATGAGCCGTTCGGCGCTTTGGATGAGATTGTGCGCGACCACTTGAACGAGCAGCTTCTGGCGCTTTGGGCAAGAACCGAAAAGACCATCGGATTCGTGACGCATTCGATTCCCGAAGCCGTATATCTGAGCACCAAGATTGTCGTGATGAGCCCGCGGCCGGGGCGGATTACGGATGTGATCGACAGCCCGCTGCCAAAGGAACGACCGTTGGACATTCGTGACACCCCAGAATTCATCGAAGTGGCCCATCGTGTTCGCGACGGGTTGCGGGCGGGGCATTCTTATGACGACTGATCCGGGGGCAGAAACCATCAGACAGGCCGTGGTAGGTGACGTGCCGGCTTGTGCCCGCGTGATTTACAATTGGGCCTCGCAGGCGGACTGGATGCCTGATGAAATGCCGGTGGAGGAATTGGCGGCCTTGATCCGCGATGCGTTCGACAGCCGTGAGATCTGGGTCGCGGGTGATCCGGTTGATTGCTACATGTCCGTTGATCCGGCGCAGAGTAAAATCGGTGCGTTGTATTGCAGCCGGACGGGGCAGGGAATTGGCAAGCGTTTCGTTGACAAGGCGAAGGAGGGTCGGACCCACCTTTGGCTGACAACACACAAACCCAATCAGGCGGCGCAGAGGTTTTACCGCCGTGAAGGGTTCGAGGTAACCGCCGAAGAACTGCCTGCACCGCCGGATACAGTGCCCGTCTATCGTATGGAGTGGCACGCATGAAGCAGATCATCGCCGTTTTCACCGTCGTCGCCGTGATCGTTCTGTTCTGGTATACCGCTTGCGTTCCAATGAACATCAAAGGGGTTTTGACCGAACTTGAACGTGGTGGAGCCGAGGTTCAGCCGCCCACCGCAAGCGCGCGTCGGGATCTGGGAGAGTTCGGTCTGGTTCAGGATAACTCGTTCGCGATTCCAGCAACTTGGGAGCAGGGTAAGCCCCGTTTGCCATCACCTCATCAGGTGGCGACTGAACTGTGGGATACAACTGTCCTGAAGAAAATCAACTCGAAAAGATCGCTGATCTTTCATGGGTGGGTGACACTCAGCGCTACGATGCTGGGCTTTGTCATCGGGACCGGGCTGGGAGTCTTGTTGGCCGTTGGGATCGTGCATAGCCGCGTGATGGATTTGTCGGTCATGCCATGGGCTATCGTGAGCCAGACGATCCCGATTATCGCTCTGGCACCGATGATTATCGTGGTCCTGTACTCGGTTGGGGTTCAGGGGATCATTCCCAAAGCGATCATCTCAGCTTATCTGAGCTTTTTTCCGGTTGTTGTAGGCATGGTCAAAGGGTTGCGCAGCCCTGACGCGATGCAACTTGACCTGTTGCGGACCTATAATGCCAGCCAATCCCAAGGGTTTTGGAAACTGCGCTTGCCTGCGTCGATGCCATACCTGTTCACCTCGTTGAAAATCGGTATTGCGGCATCGCTGGTCGGCGCAATCGTGGGCGAGCTGCCGACAGGCGCTGTCGCAGGATTGGGCGCTCGGTTGCTGGCAGGCAGTTACTATGGTCAAACCGTGCAGATATGGTCAGCGCTGTTTGCAGCAGCCATTCTGGCCGCGTGCCTGGTCGGTTTGCTGGGATTGATTGAACGGTCGGTTCTGAGGCGAATGGGGATGGCGCAGTGATGTTGGTTGTCTTTGCTTTGCTGCTGTGGGCCTTCGGCTGGTGGTTGAACAGCCGATTGGCCAGTGGCCCGCAAGCCGACAGCCAGATGGTACGCTTCCTGGCACCGGTGATTTTTGGTCTGACCATCGTCGGAGCCTGGGAGCTGGTGGTCCGCGGGCTTGAAGTGCCGCTGGTCATTCTGCCTGCACCCTCCGCCATAGCGGTGCGATTTGCAGGTAGCATTGACATTCTTTGGGCCGACTTTGTTCAGACTATCCTGAAAGGCGCGCTCAGCGGATATGTCATCGGCTGTGGATCGGCCTTCCTTATAGCGATTGCTGTTGATCGGTGGGATTTCCTGCGTTTGGGGCTATTGCCAGTCGGGAATTTCGTCGCGGCTTTGCCTATTGTGGGGACGGCACCCATTCTGGTCATGTGGTTCGGGTTTGATTGGCATTCCAAAGCGGCGGTGGTCGTTGTGATGGTGTTCTTTCCGATGCTGGTCAACACCGTGGCCGGTCTGCGCGAGGCCACAGCGATGCAGCGTGACTTGATGGAAACCTATGCTGCAAGTTATTGGCACAGCTTTCTGAAGTTGCGGCTGCCTGCGGCGATGCCTTTCATTTTCAACGGGTTGAAGATTTCGACAACTTTGGCTTTGATTGGCGCCATCGTGGCTGAATTCTTCGGATCGCCAACACTCGGTATGGGATTTCGGATATCCACCAGCGTCGGTCAATTGTCGTTGGACATGGTCTGGGCCGAAATCGTTGTTGCCGCTATCGCAGGTACGGCCTTTTATGGCCTGGTGGCGGGAATCGAAAAAGTGGTGACGTTCTGGCACCCCTCACAACGCGGATAAGACGAAGAAAATCAACAGACCCTGAAAATCGGGGCGCAACAAGCAACTAGGAGAAATGAAGATGAACAAGCTATTCAGCGGGGCGGTTGCCGCCTTTGGTCTGGCAGCCAGTACGGCGCTGGCGGCGGATGAAGTGACACTGCAACTGAAATGGGTCACGCAAGCACAATTCGCGGGCTACTACGTTGCCAAGGACAAGGGCTTTTACGAGGAAGAAGGGCTGGACGTTACCATTCTGCCCGGCGGGCCTGACATTGCTCCGACACAGGTGATTGCGGGCGGCGGTGCTGATGTGACCGTTGAATGGATGCCTGCCGCTCTGGCCGCACGTGAAAAAGGGTTGCCGTTGGTGAACATCGCCCAGCCGTTCAAAAGCTCGGGCATGATGCTGACCTGCTGGAAAGATGCCGGTATTTCGTCGCCCGAGGACCTGAAGAACCGCACGCTGGGCGTCTGGTTCTTTGGCAATGAATTCCCGTTCATGAGCTGGATGAGCCAGTTGGGCATCAGCACTGATGGGAAGGGCGACAACGGTGTGGAAGTTCTGAAACAGGGCTTCAACGTCGATCCGCTGCTGCAACGTCAGGCGGATTGCATCAGCACCATGACCTACAATGAATACTGGCAGGTCATCGATGCCGGTGTCAGCCCGGATGAACTGGTGACTTTCAAATACGAAGACCAGGGTGTCGCGACGCTGGAAGACGGTCTTTACGTTCTGGAAGAAAATCTCAGCGATGCGGCGTTCACCGACAAGATGCAGCGGTTTGTGCGCGCCTCGATGAAAGGTTGGAAATACGCCGAGGAGAACCCCGATGAAGCGGCAGATATCGTGCTGGAGAACGATGCAACGGGTGCGCAGACAGAAGAGCATCAGAAACGCATGATGGGTGAGATCGCCAAGTTGACCGCAGGTTCGAACGGCGCGCTGGACCCGGCGGATTTTGATCGCACCGTTGGTACCCTGCTGGCCGGAGGTTCTGATCCGGTGATCACCAAAACACCCGAAGGGGCCTGGACGCATCAGATCACGGACGCTGCTCTGAACTGACGCCAACGGTTCATCTGAGTGAAAAAAAACGCGGTCCCAATCGGGGCCGCGTTTCGTATTCGGGATGTCGGAATTGTGCCTGTACTTGGCGCCGAAAAGAAGTAGTATTTCCCTGTAATCTAGCGCGTTCTGTACGAAGCGTAGATAACTAGGAAGAAAATGCAGGAATTTTCATCAGAATTCAGCGCTGCGATCGCCTTGATCCTCGGGGGAGATTCTGAGCTGTGGGCAATTGTGTTGTTGTCTCTGAAAGTGTCCGTGTTTGCGGTGCTGGTTTCTGCTCTGATCGGAATGCCCGTGGGGGCTGCGTTGGCCGTCGCCCGGTTCCCCGGCCGCAGGATGCTGATCGTCCTGATGAATGCACTGATGGGGTTTCCGCCGGTTGTCGTGGGCCTGCTGGTCTATCTGATGCTGTCCCGTTCCGGTCCCCTTGGGGTGCTTGAGCTTTTGTACACTCCGACTGCCATGATCATTGCGCAGGTCGTTTTGGTCACCCCCATTGTCGCGGCTTTGACGCGACAGGTTGTTGAGATGCTGGCTGAGGAATATTCCGAACAGCTGCGCTCCTTGGGTGTGTCACGGCTGGCCTCGGTGCCGGTTTTGTTGTGGGATGCGCGACTGGCACTTGTCACGGCTTTGCTTGCAGGTTTTGGACGCGCCATCGCCGAGGTGGGCGCGGTTATCATCGTTGGCGGAAACATCAATCATGTGACCCGCGTGATGACGACGACCATTGCGCTTGAAACGTCGAAGGGAAATCTGTCTCTGGCACTGGCGCTGGGGGCGATCCTGATCGGGATTGCAATTGCGGTAAACGCGATGGTCAGCGCGGTCAGTTTGCGGGCCGAACAGGAGGGGTTGCGCCATGCGTGACGTGATCTGTGAAATGTCGAACTGTCTGATGGTTGAAAAAGTGCAAATTCGCAGCAACGGCAAGGTTTTGCTGGATGTCCCTTCATTGATTCTGGATGGTCCGGGGCCGACGTTGCTTCTTGGCCCCAACGGTGCGGGAAAAAGCCTGTTGTTGCGGTGCTTGCATGGCCTGATCTCGCCGGATCGCGGGCGGGTGGTGCAGGACGGAAACCCTCTGGGCGCCGCGCAGAAAACGCGCCAAGCCATGGTATTTCAGAGACCGGTTCTGTTGCGACGGTCTGTTGCTGCAAACCTGGGCTTTGTCCTCAAGCGCCAGGGCATGGGGCGAGCGGCGAGAAAGGCACGTATCATCGAGTTGCTTGCTGAAGGCGGGCTGGAGGGGAAGGCCCGGCAATCTGCCCGGTCTCTCTCGGGGGGCGAGGCCCAGAGGTTGGCCATTTTGCGTGCCTTAGCCCTGGAGCCCGAAACACTGTTTCTGGACGAACCCACCAGCGCCCTTGATCCCGGCGCGACACAGATGATCGAACGTATGGTTCTGCGCGCCTCGGCGCGGGGTGTACGGATCGTGATGGTGACACATGATATTGGGCAGGCCCGTCGTTTGGCCTCAGATGTGGTCATGATGCAGGGCGGTCATGTGGTTGAACACGGCCCCGCAAAACAGGTTTTGGATACCCCGGTAAGCGAAGCATCGCGCCGCTACCTCGCGGGTGGATTGGTTACTTAAAAGATAAAACGGAGAGTATGATGTTCCGCGCAATATTTCGGGCAGCAGTGATAGCCCTTGGTCTGTCGGCAAATGCGGCCAGGGCAGAGACTCCGTTCATTGTCGTTCAATCTACGACATCCACCCAGAACTCGGGGCTGTTGGACTATATTCTGCCTTGGTTCGAGGCCGATTCGGGCATTGACGTGCGCGTCGTGGCCGTAGGAACAGGTCAGGCAATTCGCAACGCAGTGAACGGTGACGGTGACGTCCTGCTGGTTCACGCCAAATCCGCCGAAGAGAAATTCGTCGCTGATGGATATGGCGTGGAGCGGAGGGACCTGATGTATAACGATTTTGTATTGGTGGGCCCCAAGGCAGATCCTGCCGGAATTCGCGGTGGTGCCGAAATTTTGAACGCTCTTGCTGCGATCGCAAGCGCTGAAGCCCCGTTTGCATCGCGCGGAGATGACAGTGGAACGCATAAGGCCGAGCTGCGGCATTGGTCTGCCGCGGGGCTGGATCCAACCGGCGCATCCGGAAGTTGGTATCGGGAAACCGGGTCGGGTATGGGGGCAACGCTGAATGTGGCCAGCGGCATGAACGCGTATACTCTGACAGATCGGGCGACGTGGCTATCCTTTGGTAACAGAGGCAATCTTGAGATCCTGGTCGAAGGTGATCCGCGTCTGTTCAACCAATATGGTGTGATCCTCGTAAATCCCGAAAAGCATCCCCATGTGCGCGCTGCCTCTGGACAGCGGTTCATCGATTGGTTGACCGGGCCGGACGGGCAGGAGGCGATCGCCTCTTTCCGACTGGACGGTCAGCAGGTGTTTTTCCCCAATGCGCAATAAGCTGGCCTGCGGCCAGCCCCTGCGGGGCGAGTATTTTTGAAAAGATGAAGGCGCGGGTGGAAGCTCACCCGCTGGCCCCATTGTGGTGGATCGTGCCAAGACCAGACAGGTCATAGCCGCCGAATTCGCTTGCCCGCTGGGCGAATTGACCCGAGCGCAACAGGGTCAGCAGTTTCTGTATTGGCGGATCGAAGAAGGCCCGGCGCCAGATCGCGAGGTCCAGCCGCTCGGAATGAGTGGGGACAAAACCCAAGTTGTAGAGCCCGGCTAGGGCGCCAAGCCCAAAACCGGCCTCGGCCTTCCGGTCATGCAGGGCGATGGCCAGCTCTTCTTCTGTGCGTGCGCAGCCTGGTCGAATGTCCAGATCATCCCGGCTCAGACCGTGGGCATCAAGTTGGGAGTCAAACAGGCGCTGGCTTGCCGCACTGTCCTGACGTAGCATGACGGTGCGAGACTTGAGGTCGTCAAAAGAATTGATGTCGGATATGCCCGGGGCAAGAAGCAATCCACGCTCACGTCGGGCGATTTCAAACAGGATCACCGGGGCTTCGCCCAAAGTGTCAAGCAGGGATTCCTTGTTGAATCCGCCATTTTCGTGGATGTGCAGCACAGCGGCCTGCGCGCTGCGTTTGCTGAGCCTGATCAGCCCGTCAAAAGAACCGTCGTAATAGGTGGCCAGCCCCGATCCACTTTCACGCAGCGCCCAGTCCAGCAAGGGATCGTGGCTGCCCGCTATGATCGGGGGCAGGGGCGGTTCGGCGACCTGAGGACCGGATCGCGACGCGTTGAGCCAGGCAATGATCTCGGCCCGCGGAAACAACAGCTTACCCATGGCGCGCACGCACGGTATTTCGCCTGACGAGGCAAGGTCATAGGCCTTCCGCTCGCCAATGCGCAGCAGATCGGCCAGTTCACGGGTGGTCAGATATTGCGGCATTCAGTCGAGGCGCACGGCGGTGCCGGATGTTGTGTCAGCGGTACTGAATCCGATTTGTTCCAGCACAAACGGGGCTGCGCCTGCAATAACGACCATCGCGGCGACGGCGGTGAGAAAGGCTTTCATGGGCTCCTCCGGTTTAGTTCCGGTCAGTTGTTGCGCGACGCAGAAAAGCGATAAGATCCTGGCGATCCTGTGCTTTGGCAATCCGCTGCATCGGCATTTTCGACCCCGGAATGTAGTGGTCTGGCCCTTCGTCGAAAAGGGCATTTATTGTCTCGTCATTCCAAATGATATCAGAGCCTTGCAATGTATCCGAGTACAAATATCCGCGAACTGTGCCGGCCTGACGTCCAAATACACCGTGCAAGGTGGGGCCTGCACGTCGTGCATTATCGGAGGACAGGCTGTGACAGATCGAACATTTGCGCGCAAACTGGCGTTCTCCGTTGTCCATCTCATCAGGATTTTTCAGGAAACTCGGTTCTGCCGAGGCCATCTGGTGTTGGTCGGACAACGCGTCCACAGGCCAGCTGTACATCGCCTCGTCAAGTCCGCCCGCATGGATGCTTTTACCGTCTGCGGAAAATGCCAAAGCCCAGACCGGACCGCGCAACGTGGCGCGAAAATCCTGTGCAATGCGCCAATTGACGGTGTCGATGACCATAATATACCCTTCGCCATCGCCTACGGCCAAGAGTCTCCGATCCGGGCTGAGTGCAAGGGCAAGGATCGGGCGGCGGTCCAGTGTGAAGTCGCGCTCTTCCCCGGTGGCAAGGTCAAGAATACGCGTAACACCGTCAACCGCACCATAGGCGATCCAGTTATCCTGTGCATTCAGGGCCAGTTCATTGATGCCGAACCCGTGCTCGACCAGACGCCTTGTTTCCTGCCTGCTGGATACATCCCATAGCCGCAAAGCGCCGTCGACGCCCGCCGAATAAAGCTGCGTGCCGTCAGGTGAGAATGCGACCGCGTTTACGCCACTGCCAGTCGGTCCAAGCCGCGCGGGTTCTGTGCCATCGACAGACCACAGGCCGATTGTTCCATCCCAGCTGGCCGTGGCAATAAGGGTTTCTGACGTGGCAAGGCCGACAATCTTGCCCTTGTGTCGGCCAATGACTTCACCGCTGGGCCATTTGCGCAGGGTGAAATCGTCCCCAGCAGAATAGAAAGCGGAGCCGTTGAACACGACTGCGTTCACCGCCGCTTCGTGCCCTTCGAACCAATCTGGCTTTTGCCCGGTCCAAAGACCCACAGAGTTGTCGAAACTGGCTGTTGCGATGCGACCGTCTGGCGCGGTGGCAATGCCCATAATGGGGCCGCCATGCCCTTTCAGTGTAAAGAACTCTGCCACGGCAGGCAGGGGCACCAGCGCCAGCGCCAGAACCAGCCCACGCATCTATTCAGCGGGTGAGGCGGCTGCTTTACCAGCCTCTTTTTCCTGCACCTCTTCCAGCCAGAGCGAGTGATGCTCGCGCGCCCATTGTTCCTCGACCTCTCCGGTTCCCATGGCGTCAAATGCGCCCTCCATACCGACCGAGCCGAGATAGATATGCGCAACGATGATCGCGATGAACACATAGGCAATCATGACATGCCAGACTTGGGCGAATTGCATCTCTTCCTGCGGTGACATCTGCACCGGCAAGGTCAGACCCAGCGCCTGCGGAACGCCCGTGGCGTTTGCGACCGAGAAGGTCTTGGCGAACAGAGGCAACTCGAACGGAAACAGCAGTGACAAGCCGGACAGGCTGATTGACACGCCCAGCAGGATGCAGGCCCAGAAGATGATCTTCTGCCCCGCATTGAATTTCCGGGCGGGCGGGTGGTTGCCCTTGGTGAACAGGCCCCCGCCAGCGGCCAGCCATTTCAGGTCAGTGCGGTTGGGGATGTTATGAGCAATCCAGTTCACCGTGACGATGATCAGACCCAGCATAAAAGCCCAGGCCAGATTGTTATGCAGCCACTTGCAGCCTTGTGCGATGGTGGCGAAACCTTCCTTGCCGAATACCGGGATCAGGAAGTCGCGGCCATAGAGCGTGAGCAAACCAGTAATGCCGAGGATCAGGAACGATCCTGCAAACAGCCAATGGCCAAAACGTTCAATCCCGTTGAAACGGGTGACTGTGCGGCCCGTTTTCTCTCCATCGATGTGGATTTTCCCACGGATCAGGAAGAACAGCAAAATGATGCCCAACATCCCGGCGATGATGTAAGTGCCATATTCGCGCAGCGGCCCGGTGCGGAAATTCAGCCACCACATGCCACCATCCTGTATCAACACGCTAGCAGCGGGGCCGTTTGACGACACGGTCACATCGGCCGAGCCATAGCGCAACGCACGGTACACATCGCTGTTCGATGCAACACCACGGGTGCCAAGCTGCCCCATCAGACCCTCGACATTGCTCTGGCCGGTATTGTCGGAGCGATAAGCGTTATCCACCTTCTCACCACGTTGCCGGGCGAGGATGTCTTCGAGGGTCGTCGCTCCGCCGGTTCCCACCCTTTCAGGCGTGGCGGTGCTGTCATCGGTCGTTTGGGCGGCACCCGAAAAGGTAAGCCCAAGGGTGAACAGAAAAGCGATGAGAAAGCGGAGCATCTGAACCTCGGTCAATTTCCAAGATCGGACAACCCGCGCTGAGCGGGTTGTCCATTGCTTTGTGCAGACAGCGGCTTAGCCGTCTTTCTGGTCGTAGGCAGTACCCCAGCCCCAGGCGCCCGAGCCGAAACCGCGCGCCACGACGCGTTCACGGTAAACAGCCGACACCACGTCGCCGTCACCGGCAAGCAGGGCCTTGGTGGAGCACATTTCGGCGCAGATGGGCAGTTTGCCCTCGGCGATCCGGTTGCGACCATATTTGGCGAACTCTGCGGTCGAGTGGTTTTCTTCGGGACCACCGGCGCAGAACGTGCACTTGTCCATCTTGCCACGTGAACCGAAATTGCCCGCCTGCGGGTATTGCGGCGCGCCAAACGGGCAAGCGTAAAAGCAATAACCGCAACCGATGCACAGGTCCTTGGAGTGCAGGACAACACCTTCTTCGTTCTGATAGAAGCAGTCGACCGGGCACACCGCCATGCAGGGTGCGTCCGAACAATGCATACAGGCCACCGAGATCGAGCGTTCGCCCGGGTTGCCGTCATTGATCGTCACCACCCTGCGGCGGTTGATACCCCAGGGTACCTCATGCTCGTTCTTGCACGCGGTTACGCAGGCGTTGCATTCGATGCAGCGTTCAGCGTCGCAGAGAAACTTTGCTCTAGCCATTAATCGTCCTCCTTACGCTGCCGAGATCTTGCAGAGAGTACACTTGGTCTCCTGCATCTGGGTCACTGAATCATAGCCATAGGTCTGGGCGGTGTTGGAACTTTCGCCCAGAACATAGGGGTCAGCACCGGCGGGGTATTTGTGCCGCAAGTCCTCGCCCTGGAAATGGCCGCCAAAGTGGAAAGGCATGAAGGCGACACCGGCACCAACCCGATTGGTCAGCATTGCCATCACCTTGACCTTACCGCCTTCCGGACCTTCGACCCAGACCTGTTGCCCGTCCCGAATGCCAAGGTTGTTGGCATCGCGCGGGTTGATCTCGACGAACATATCCTGCTGAAGTTCAGCAAGCCATGGATTAGACCGGCTTTCCTCGCCGCCGCCTTCATATTCGACCAGACGACCTGACGTCAGGATTATCGGGTAATCCTTTGAAAAGTCGTTCTTTTGGATCGAAGCATAAAGGGTGGGCAGGCGATATGCGTGCCGGTCCTCGTAGGTTGGATAGTCCACCACCAGATCACGCCGGTTCGTATAAAGCGGCTCGCGATGCAGTGGGATCGGATCCGGGAAGGTCCAGACGACCGCGCGGGCCTTGGCGTTCCCGAAGGGCGCACAGCCATGCTTGATCGCCACCCGCTGGATACCGCCCGAAAGGTCGGTTTTCCAGTTGGTCTCGGGGCCTGCAACGGCATCGATTGCAGCGCGTTCTTCAGCCGTCAGGTCGCCGTCCCAGCCAAGGTCCATCAGCATCTGCATCGTGAATTCAGGGTATCCGTCCTGAATTTCTGATCCAACGCTATAGACCCCTTCGGCCAGCAGGTTGTCGCCATCGCGTTCCACTCCGAACCTGGCGCGGAAGGTCAGGCCGCCTTCGGCCACCGGTTTGGACATGTCATAGAGGTTCGGAGTCCCCGTATGACCCATCTCAGCGGTTCCCCAGCACGGCCAGGGCAGACCATAATATTCGCCGTCGTTTGGTCCACCAATGGCTTGCAGCGTGGTTCGGTCGAACGTGTGCTGATTGGCCATATGGCTTTTCAAGCGTTCCGGCGACTGCCCGGTATATCCAATGGTCCAGAGGCCTGAGTTGAATTCACGCGTGATGCTTTCAACATTCGGGGTCTCGGGGTCTTCCATCTCGATATTGCGGAACAGGCGATCCGCCCAACCGAACTTATTGGCGAACTTGGCCATGATGACCTCGTCCGGCAGGCTTTCGAACAGCGGATCAACCACCTTGTCACGCCACTGCAACGAGCGGTTTGACGCGGTGACCGAGCCACGGGTTTCGAACTGCGTACAGGCGGGCAAAAGGTAGACGCCATCGGTGCGGTCATGCAGAACGGCCGAGACAGTGGGATACGGGTCGATCACGACCAGCATGTCCAGCTTTTCCATTGCCGTTTTCATTTCCGGACCCCGCGTTTGCGAGTTCGGCGCGTGACCCCACAGAACCATGGCACGGACATTGTTGTCCTGATCCATGTTCGCAGGGTCTTCCAGAACACCGTCGATCCAGCGGGATACCGGGATACCGCTTTCATTCATCAGCGGTTTGTCCTTGCCGTCTTTGCCCTTGATCGTGGCGAACTGGCCCTTCAGCCAATCCAGGTCTTCACCCCAGACGCGGCTCCAGTGGCCCCATGCGCCCGCAGACAGGCCGTAATAGCCGGGCAGGGTGTGGGACAAAACACCAAGGTCTGTCGCGCCCTGCACGTTGTCGTGGCCGCGGAAGATATTGGTACCGCCACCCGAGGTACCCATGTTGCCCAGCGCAAGCTGAAGCACGCAATAGGCGCGGGTGTTGTTGTTGCCGTTGGTGTGCTGTGTGCCGCCCATGCACCAGATGACCGTGCCGGGGCGGTTGTTGGCCATGGTTCGGGCAACACGTTTCAGTTGCGAGCCAGGCACGCCGGTGACGCGTTCTGTTTCTTCAGGCGTCCATTTGGCCACCTCATCCTGAATCTGGTCCATGCCCCAGACACGGGTGCGGATGAATTCTTTATCCTCCCAACCGTTGTCGAAGATGTGCCACAGGATGCCCCAGATCAGAGCAACGTCTGTGCCCGGGCGGAAACGGACATATTCATCCGCATGGGCCGCGGTGCGCGTAAATCGCGGGTCGCAGACGATCAGCGGTGCGTTGTTCTGCTCTTTCGCGCGCAGAACGTGCAGCAGAGAGACAGGGTGCGCCTCGGCCGGGTTGCCGCCGATGATGAAGATGGCGCGCGAGTTGTGGATGTCGTTATACGAATTGGTCATGGCGCCGTAGCCCCATGTATTCGCAACACCCGCAACCGTGGTCGAGTGGCAGATACGGGCCTGATGGTCCACGTTGTTCGTGCCCCAGTAGGCGGCGAATTTGCGGAACAGATAGGCCTGTTCGTTATTGTGCTTTGCAGAGCCCAGCCAATACACGCTGTCGGGCCCGGATTCTTCGCGGATCGACATCATGCCATCGCCGATCTCGTTGATCGCCTCTTCCCAGCTGATGCGCTTCCACTCGCCGCCTTCCTTTTTCATCGGATATTTCAGGCGGCGCTCGCCGTGGGCGTGCTCGCGAACCGAAGCCCCCTTGGCACAATGTGCACCCAGGTTGAACGGGCTGTCCCAGCCGGGTTCCTGCCCGACCCAGACACCGTTCTGTACTTCGGCGACGACAGTACAGCCGACCGAACAGTGGGTGCATACGGATTTGATGTTTTCGACGGCCTGATTGGCCGCTGTCTGGGCACTGGCTGGCGTCACGGTTCCACCTGTGGCGCTGATCGCGGCAAGGCCGCCGATCGTCAGGCCCGAGCCACGCAGGAATGCGCGGCGATCGACGGTTTTCTCGCCGACCTGGGACAGGATACTTGTCCGCTGGGGGCGTCTCGCAACCCCGTTGGTCTTTTTCCTAAGCATGTCTTTCCTCCCTTGCGCGCCGTGTAAGCCACGGCTGGCTTGGTACTGCTGAAGCCGACGTCAGGGCCAATCGCAACCGTCTGTCGGGTGTGAAAGCGTCCAGTCCTAGAACCGGGTGCTCTCGATGTATGCGCGTGTATGCGCAGTATCCTGAATGCGGGTTTCGTCGGTCGGCAGCGCGGCGGCTTCGGCCTTCCCGGTCAGGCTGGCGGCAACGGCAGCTGGTGCTGCGGTTCCGGCCAGTTTGAGGAAGTCACGGCGGGTGGCGCCTTCTTCCTTGGTCTTGCTCATGGGAACCTCCTTTCCCAATTGCGGTTTGGCGCCCATGGGACACCGGCGATGTGCGGGTTACCCCGCCGTCATCCGGAACGCTTCGCGCTCGATCTCCATGAACACCCGACCGGCAGTGCCGACGGATGCATAAAGAACCGAGTTCTCGGCTGCTTCCAAATCCGAATAGAAATGCGTGGCCCAGGGGCCGATATGCTTGCTCCAGAATGCCTTTTGGTCATCCAGGGATGCCGGGCTGCCAAAACGCCCGACGATCATTCCGGCCATCATCTCCATCAATGAGGCGATGTTATCTTCGGGCTCGAACACGTTTTGGGCACGTGTGATCCCGCGAACCGCCATGTCATTGCGCAGCTGAGCCAAGGGTTTCTCGTTCAAAAAGCCCGTCAGGTAGAAACTGGCGTAAGGCAGCAACTCACCCCGGCCCAATCCGATGAATAACGCATTGAATTCCCGTTCGGCAGCGGCTGGCTTGGTGACCTTGGCAACCCGCGCCATGGATTGAATGGCCTTGCCGAGATCCGTGTCATCTCCGACCAGACCAGCCATTTGGTTCAGCAACATCTGGTCCGGAGGACCTGCCAGTAACAGACCCAGAAAGTTATAGAAATCCGCGCGCAGGCGATCCTCGGCTGAAACATCCAGAGTGTGCGCGTCACTTGCGGTCATTCGGTCATCCTTCAAATTCAAATGTCATTCGACGTGGCGACGGGGGACGGTCGACTTCTTCCGGCTCTTCCACCTTAACCACTGAAACCGGCTGTGGCACGGGATCGGGGTCAACTGACACGACCTCTGGTTCAGAGAGCGTATCAGTTTCGATTTCGTTTTCTTCCGTTTCTTGCGCGTCGGCGGCCAGCGCTTCGACATGCGCCAGCATGCCTTTTCCAACCTGATAGGCGGTTTGGATGTTTTCGATCACGCAGGCCGCATCGGTATAGTCCTCGCCGTAATCGACCAGCCCGTCGACATTGGCTAGAACAGGGTTCAACCGCCACAGCCGACGCAGGGCGCGGCGCCGCAGGCGATCAGGCACTGCCTTGGACATAAAGCCCGAAACATCATCGCCGGGTCCGAGGGTATCCGGATCGGGAAGGTTGAATTCGGCCAAAATCTCGGCGTCACTCTTTTCTTCAAGTTCGGTGTGATGTGCTGCGATCACCCGTTCTTCGAGGGCCATCGTCTCGGCTTCAGCTTCGGCCTGAACGGCTGCCTTCCGGCGCGACCAGAAATCACGCCGCTCTGTCATTGCAGCACCCGTCTCGGCGAGCGGTACACGTCCGATGCCTGCCGGATACGTGCATCACCTTTGCCGTCTTCAACCAGATCCGTCCGCTTCTTGTCGCGACGGCGCTTGACGAACACTTCGTGCTGGTGATGTTTCAGGGTGAAATCCCGCACCCAGGCGATCAGCCCTTCGGTCATTGGGATTTTCTCGACAATTTCTTCGCCGGTATCTGCGTAATCCTGCCCCTGGAACGGAGAAGCGGTGATCAGAACTGCATTCAGCGGCGTGTCGCCCTTCAGCTCATTCCGCAGTACAAGATAGATCGAGGGCTGCCCGTCCGACAGGTTGACCAGGTAGGCTTCGGTCTCGTCCGCCCAAAGGGTCAGAGGAAGGGTGGCAGCGTGGTATTCGACCGCCTCGCCTTCGCGGCGCAGTTCCTGCCAATCGGCTGGCCCTGCACCAGGCAACACGGCGACCGCGCGCCAGTTCCAGCGGGCCCAACGCGTGACCCCGGGTGTTTTGCGCACAATGACGCCAACCGGCATGTCGATCTGGCTTGCGGCCTTGGCCACTGGATCCTCCCCGAAAGGCTCTCCCCTGCCTTTCCACGTCCACTATGGTACACAAAATAGCCACGTGCCAAGCCCGTGCGTTAATACTTTGGTCGTATTCCCGGTAGCGTCTTCGTGATCAAAGCCTGAGAATGCTTTTGTTTTATGGGATTTTGCCGCGAAATTCTGCCCGGCGCCCTGCACGCTGCACAGGGTTGAAGTTGCTTCATCGGGAATGCAGCCTAAAGTGCAGAGGATCGGGACTGCTTCCCGAGGGAGGGGACATGGGCACGAAACTTTTGCTCTGCGATTGCGCGGGAACTCAGGCGCTGGATCCGGACAGGATCGAAAGCGCCTGCGGAATTTCCTGTTCAAAGGTGCATACCGCGCTTTGTACAAAAGAACTGCAATCCGCTGCGGCCTTGATTCAAGAGGGCGATACCGTCATCGCCTGTCTGCAAGAACAAGAGGTGTTCCGGTCGCTTGCCGAAGATATGAATATTGAGACCCCCGGCTTTGTCGACCTGCGGGATCGCGCTGGGTGGTCCGATCAGGGCGCGGATGCGACGGCCAAAATGGCTGCCTTAGCCGCCGAAGCGTTCCTGCCGCAACCCGTGACGCCCAGCGTTGATGTCATCAGCGAAGGCACGTGTTTCATCATGGGTCCGGGCACCGTTGCCTTTGGACTGGCGGAAAGGTTGGCCCGGACACTGGCTGTAACCGTTCTGGTCACAGATCAGGCTGAGCCGGACTCTCGGGCCTTCGACGTCATCCGGGGACAGTTGCGGTCTGTTTCGGGTGCTCTGGGTGGGTTTTCTTTGCGTCTGGACAATGTGCAGCAAGTGGTTCCCGCAGGCAGGGGTGCTTTCAATTGGACGGAACCAAGAGATGGGGCGCAATCGGCCTGCGATATCATTGTTGATCTGACGGGGGGCACGCCCTTTGTGCAGGCCCCGGCCAAGCGCGAGGGGTACTTGCGGGCTGATCCCAAGGATGCGGTTTCTGTAGAAAGTCTGGCTTTCGACGCCGCCCAACTGGTCGGAACATTCGAAAAACCCCTGTACGTGCGACTGGAAGAAACACTTTGCGCCCATTCGCGGGCGGAACAGGTCGGGTGCTCAAACTGTCTGGATATCTGCCCAACCGGTGCAATCACGCCCTCGGGCGAGCATGTAGCGATTGATCCGATGGTCTGCGCCGGGTGTGGTGAATGCGCGGCGGTCTGCCCGTCGACGGCGATAACCTATGAAGATCCACCTGTTTCGGCCTTGTTGTCACGGATGCACACTCTGGCGCGCACGTATCGAAGGGCAGGCGGTATCGCACCCCGGTTGCTTGTGCACGACGCCCACGGGGCCGAAATGATAAGGCTTGCAGCAAGGTTCGGGCGGGGATTGCCTTCGGATGTTATCCCGCTGGAATTGAAAGTGATATCCGGGTTCGGTCATTCGGAAATGCTGGCCTCACTGGCTCATGGATTTGCGCGTGTGGATGTGCTGCTGGCACCGACGACCGAGCGGGATGCGCTGGATCGCGAACTTGAACTGGCACGTGCCATAGCCAGTTCGGATGGGATCGGGCTGATTGAGGAGGTGGACCCTGATGCGATGGCAGACTTGCTGTATGCGCAAAATGTCCCCGAACCGTTGGCAGATCCGGTCTTGCCACTTGGCAACCGCCGACAAATCGCGCGACTGGCCGCACAGGCCCTGAATCCGCAGGCCAAAGCCCCGCTGCCATTGCCTGAAGGTGCGCCTTACGGTGCCGTTGCAGTGAATACTGACAGTTGCACGCTCTGTCTTAGTTGTGTGTCTCTGTGCCCGTCCGGGGCTTTGATGGATAACCCTGACAAGCCCCAGCTGAACTTTCAGCAGGATGCGTGCCTGCAATGCGGAATGTGCAAGACGATCTGCCCCGAAGATGCGATCACCTTGGTACCACAACTGGACCTGAGCGATGCTGCCTTGTCTCAGCAGGTCCTGAACGAGGAGGAACCATTTGCCTGCGTCGAATGCGGGGCTTTGTTTGGGGTGAAATCAACCGTTGAACGGATCATGGAAAAGCTTGAGGGCACGCACCCGATGTTTGCCTCAACGGAACAGGCACGGATGATCCAGATGTGTGACAATTGCCGGGTGAATGCTCATTTCCAGCAGCAGGACAATCCGTTCCAGTCAAAACCAAAGCCTCGGGTCGTTACCACCGAGGATTACTATTCGGATAGAAAGGATCACTGAAGCTTTAGCGGCGAGCCCAGATCTGCGGCGTCAATGCGCGAAACAAATGCCAGGATGGCTTCAAGATCGTCCAACGTCATCTTGACCGGGTGAATTGGGGATGGTCGCTCGGGATCAAAGGGGGGTGTCAACCCGTCGATCTGCGTGAATGCGGGGTGGGGATTGAGGGCAAAGAACGCCTCGAACCGTTCCGACCAATCCGGCATCGCGCGCAGAACCGCGAATGAGGGGGTTGAGCCAAGCCCGCTCATCCGGTTTCGGGGGCCAATCACATGACATCGACCACAATGGGTCATAGATAGTTCTTCGCCCAGCACGGTGTTGCCATCCAGGGTATCGTCCGACTGGGTGAATGTGGGATCAAAGCCGGTGCTGAACTGCTCACCCACCGCAGGAAGAAAACCTTCGACAGTGCGCTTGCCGATATCTGAATGCAGCCAGTCGCGAAACCGGATTTGACGATTATCACCTTCGATCCTCAGGTGATAGACCACTCCACCACGGGTAAAGACAGGATCACCGGGCGGCGCGGTTTCCAGCACCATGGCACCGGCATCATCTGCGACAACGCGTATCCCGGTCTTGAGAGAGAAGCGAGGAAGGATATGTTGCAACAGACCGGAGTCTTTAACCTCTGCCGGAGCCGCAAGGCCAATCGCCTCCTGCGACAAGGAGGGGGTGGCGGTGAGCGTCAGGCTCAGGCACAACAAGACAAGGCGCATGGTTTAGCCTAACTATGAAGGCTGCGATGCGTCAAATGAACAGAAAGAGACGGAGACACATGCAATGAGCGGCGACCAATACATGTCGACACGCACGCCCCTGTCGGCGGGGCACACCAAGGAGAGAACAGCATGAGTGTTCGTGACGCGGTTCTGGCGAACCTGAAAAAGATCACCGATCCGGTTTCGGGTCAGGACATTGTCAGTGCGGGCATCGTGCGTGCGCTGAATGTCGAGGGCGATACGGTTCGCTTTGTCCTTGAGATCGACCCGAAGCATGCCGAAAAGATGGAACCTGTGCGCGCAACAGCTGAAAAGGCCGCACAGATGGTTGAGGGCGTTGCAAATGTATCGGCCCTGATGACTGCGCATTCCGATAAGGCGCCGCCGGATTTGAAGCCGAAACCCAAACCATCCCAAACAGGACCGCAAGCCGTTCCCGGTGTTGACCGGATCATCGCCGTTGCGTCTGGCAAGGGGGGTGTGGGCAAATCCACCGTGTCGGCCAATCTGGCCTGTGCGCTGGCCGCAGAAGGGCGGCGCGTGGGTCTGCTGGACGCGGATGTTTACGGGCCGTCGCAGCCTCGAATGTTAGGCGTCTCGGGCCGCCCGGCCAGCCCCGATGGCAAGACGATCCTGCCGCTGCGCAACCACGGCGTCACCATGATGTCGATGGGGTTGATGACCAACGAAGGGCAGGCGGTTGTCTGGCGCGGGCCGATGCTGATGGGGGCGCTGCAACAGATGATGAGCCAGGTGCAATGGGGTGCCCTGGACGTGCTGATCGTCGACCTGCCGCCCGGCACTGGCGACGTGCAACTGACGCTGAGCCAGAAATTCAAGGTGGACGGCGCTATTGTCGTCTCGACGCCGCAGGACGTGGCGCTGATTGATGCCCGCAAGGGGATCGACATGTTCAATCAGCTCAAGACACCTATTGTTGGGATGATCGAAAACATGTCCACGCATATCTGTTCGAACTGTGGGCACGAAGAACATGTTTTCGGTCATGGTGGTGTCAAGTCTGAGGCCGAGGCGATGGGCGTGCCGCTGCTGGGTGAAATCCCGTTGCATCTGGACATTCGTGTAGCCGCAGACGGGGGCGCGCCAATTGTGGTCAGCAAGCCAGACAGTCCTCAGGCCGAGGCTTTCCGCAAGATCGCCCGCGACATGATCACCAAAGGCACCGTATGAGCCAACCGGTCTTTCCCCCTTTGTTGACGGGTCACCCGGTTCAGGGTGGGGAAGACCCGTTTGAACGGGCCCAGGCTATGGCGGCTTTGGGCTGCGATGCGGGGGCGGTTGTTTATAACATTCAGGCCGATTACCTGCGTGTCGCGATCGTATTTGCGCCCGAGGTGCCACTGCGGGACGCGATGGCGATGCTGCCGCTTTGTGCTGTCGGGTTTCAGAATGCGCTGGGCGCTCTGGCCCCGCCTGAAGTGGCGGTGCATCTGGAATGGGACGGTGTGATCTGTGTGAATGGCGCGAAATGCGGTGTGTTCCGCGTTTCGGCATCCGGGGAAAACGCGGAAGAAGAACCGGATTGGCTGATTGTCGGCTGGGAGCTCGCATTGATGCAAACCAGCACCGCGCCCGGCGAGACACCGGATGTCACAGCCCTTTATGATGAAGGCTGCGCCGAGGTGTCGGCCACGCAACTGGTCGAAAGCTGGTCACGCCATATGCTGACCTGGCTCAACCGCTGGCAGGAGGATGGCAACGCGCCGCTGCATGCCGAATGGATGGGCCTGCTGCGTGGGGTAGGTGAGCCACGGGTCGATGGCGGTGTATTCCTTGGAGCGGATGAGCGGTTCGGAATGCTGATCCGCGACGGGGTCAACACCCGTTTGCGCCCGTTGACGGAATTATTGGAGAACGGACGATGAAACTGGCCCGCGCCATCCATTTCGATGAAAGCGACATGAACGTGTTTCATTCTCCGGCACGTACGGGCGAATGGTGCGTTTCGGGCGGGTTCGAGTTTTCGAACTGGAGCGGCGCGGATCTGGAAGGTAAGGCGCGTCAGGCTTTTGCGAATGGCTGGCTGGGGCTGGAAACCTTTGGCCGGGTGACATTTGTGGCGGTAACCCAGATCGAAGCCGCTGAAAGGGATCAGGTCACCCGCAACTTGGCAGAACACTTCGTGCAGTATTATGGAGCGCCCTCGGTCGAAGCCGCATTAGGCGTGGCACAGGCTGAGATTGATCACATGTCAGATCTGTGTGAAGACCATGCCGCCAACACGCTGCTGACCGTCGCCAGAGAATTATCTGAGACAGGAGTGCACGAATCCTTTCGTGTGATCACTCCGCAAGACGCACAGCTAGAGGTGCTGGCGGTGCATGGGTCTCTGGACGACTAGAAAGGGTCTACAAACCCGCCGAACTGACCGCGCTTGAAGATCAGACCCTTGCCGGTGCGGTACATGACCTGATCCACATGACCGACAATGATCAGATGATCTCCGGCCTCGTGCCGGGCGTGCAAACGGCAGTCAAACCGAGCCAGACAATTGGCCAGCTGCGGGCGATCAGCCTCGTCTGTCGTCCACTCGGCATGGGTGAAATCCACACCGTCGCGTGCAAATCTTAGCGCCTGATCCTGTTGATCCTGAGCCATGACGTGGATCGAGTAATGCGTGCAGGTGCTGAACGTATCGAAGCGGTTTGACTCTCTGGCCAGGCACCACAGCACCAGCGGCGGATCCAGGGACACCGACGCAAACGAGTTTACGGTGATTGCACGTGGGCCGTCTTCGGTTTGCGCAGTGATCACGGTGACACCCGTTCCGAAACATCCCAGAGCCTCACGAAAGGCGTGGCTTTGATCCGGGGTTGGTGTGAAAATCTTTTCCGTCATATCGCGCGCGTGTTCCTTGGCCGCGCATCAGGTGCCATGCGTGGCCCGGATTGTCCACGAAAAGCTGAACGGCGTTTGCAAATTTCGGAGTTAATTAAGGTCTTCCAGCAGACGCCCGTGTTTGCGGGTGTGGACGATGACTTCGCCAAAGGTGTTCAGCCCGCGCGCTTGCAGGATGGGCAGCATCTTGACCAGCGCCTCGGCTGTTGCCACCGCGTCGCCCAATGCCGTATGACGTAGCGCCTCGGGGATAGTGATGTCCAGCCGTTCACACAGCGCGTCCAGTGTATGTGTATCGCTGGCGCCGAACAAAACGGCCGACAACAGCACAGTGTCGAGTATCGGATGATCCCATTCGACTTCCATACGCTTGGCATGGCGGCGAAGGAACGCCATGTCGAACGGCGCGTTATGGGCCACAATCACCGCATCGCGTGAGAATTGGTGAAACACACGTCCGGCTTTGACAATATCCGGTGCGCCCTGAACCATGTGATCACTGATCTTGTGCACGCGGGTCGAGGCAGCAGGGATCGGAATGCCCGGATCTACAAGCATGTCCAGATGCTCGCCCGCGACGATCTTGCCTTTCACAACGCGGACCGCGCCGATCTGAACGATCTCATCCTTGTGTGGCAGCAAGCCGGTTGTTTCCGTGTCGAAGACCACAAAACACAGATCCAGCAAAGAGCGGTTTTCAAACGCGCCGTCACCCGGCGTGTCCAGCAATTCGAAATCATAGACCAGCGGGCGGGCCTCATCTGGCGACATACGGGCAACGCTGTCTTCGAACACCAGCATGTAACCGGGTGCGTCACCCAATGGCTTCATTCGGGCCGAATAGGTTTGTCGGCCGTCCACGCTGGTCAGGGCGCAGAAAACATCCTTACCTGATTTGCACAACTTCCCATACGCGTCCGTCAGCCCCGTCGATTCGATATACTCGAAGAGCGAGGCGTTCAGGCGGGGATGCGCGATCTGGGCCAGCACCTCGGCCGCCTGACCGTCATACAAAACGATCTGGTGTTTTGGACTGGCCAGCAACATGGCGACCGGGATCTCGGTCAGAAGGGCAGTAAGGCGCTGTTTTTCCGCCGCCAGATGAGCGGTTTCAGCGGCCACCGCCTCGGCCGTGTGCATGGCATTTGCGGCAAGTTGCTCGGCCAGGCCAGCTGCAGCCGGGGCCAGATCTCCCAAATACCGCGCGGCTTGCATGTCCAGGTCGGTGCTGACACCGGCATGAGCGCGGGCCCGCAGTTGCGCTGAAAGCCGTTCGATCGGCTTGGCGACATTGTCGTCAAACAACAGCCAGACACCCGCGATCAAAGCCAGCAGTCCAAACCCGATCAGAACCTCGGCAAAGATGAAGTCATCAAACAGGTCAGGTTGTGCGGCCCGGGCATAGGTGATCCACAGGGCGGCGGAACTGATTGATATCCCGCCGAGCGCGAGCAGACAGAAAAACAGAAATATCCTGAGCCGCAGGCTTAACCCTGTGAGCATTGTCAAACCCCGCAGGTGGCGTCGATGATGGGGTCGGCGGGCCCGGCGGATATCCAGTCTGCATTCAGCAGACGTCCGTCATCGGAAAACTCAGCGCCGTCCGCCAGATTGGCGCGACGGTTCTCGGCACAATTCACGGCCACGGGCAGTTTGGAAACCGGAGCCCAGCGACCGAAGAAATAAAGATCGACAAGTCGTTGGTCGGGAACGTTTTCGTTTGTTCGCACCGACACGGTGTCAATAGCGGCAAAGCGGTCGACGAAGGGCACGGCATAGGTCCACGGGCGGTAGAGGGCGCGGCTTTCAACCTCTTGCACGATTGCCATTTCCTCGGGAAGTTGTTCGCGCATACGGTCGTACCAGGAATACTCGCTGGATATGGTCACAGCGATCATCCCCAAACCCGCCGCGACCGGAGTAACCCATTTCGGCAACCGCCCTCCGGTCAGCTTGTTCAGCACAAGAACGATACCCGCAAAAGCGAAGCCCGCAAAAACAGTGCCGATCAGTTCCAGAAACATCGTGTCTCTCCGTTCTTCAGATGCAAGTCAGCCCAGCATTCCCTTGCCGTGGCCGACCGCTGATTGCATCGTTTTTACCACAACGAAGGCGTCTCGAAGATGACTTCGCTCAAAGTCCGAAAGATCGGATGGTGGCAGATAATTGTCTGGTTTCTTGCCCGATTTGACCAGCTGGACCTGATGTTCAAGCCGGGTTTCGGCGATCAGATCATAGGCGTCCAGCAAATCGCGTGCGCCCGACGCGCTGAGAACGCCATTGGCCTCGCCAGCCTTCAGACGGGCGCGCGTATTGGCCTCGGGCAGTTCGCCTTGCAGGGCGTAGATTCGCGCCAGATCCACGACCGGAACAACACCATTGTGTTTCATATCCAGCGTGTTGCGGTGCTCGCCCGACCGGATGGTCGCAAAACCACGCAGCAATCCCAGCGGCGGCGTGTGTTTCAACGAGTTCGAGATCATATGTGCGACGAAGATCGAATTGGACCTGGCCGCCGCCAATGTGTCGGCCTGCAGGTCGGCGAACAGGTCGAACGTGCCGCCTATCGGGCGCAAGTCAAACATGACCGAGGCCAGCATCTGCGCTTCGGGGTTCGGTTTGGCGATCCATCCCTTGAAATAGTCGCGCCAGACACGCACCGGCTGACACCAGCGCGGATTGGTCGCCATCATGTCGCCGGGACAATAGAAATAGCCACAGGTATCCAGCCCGTCCGACACGAACCTGGCCAGCATTGCAAAGTACTCCATATCCGCATCGGTCATGCTGTCATCCAGCATCAGGCAGTTGTCCTGATCCGACACGCCTGTCTGCTCCTGCCGCCCTTGCGAGCCGCATGCCAGCCACAGATACGGCACAGGGGGCGGGCCCAGTTTCTGTTCAGCAAGGGCCAGAAGGCGCCGGGTAACCGTGTCAGCAACGTCAGTGATCAGGCGCGTGACGATTTCGTGCCGGTTCCCTCCTGCAACCAGTTGTACCAGCAGCTGTGGGATTTCCGCCGTTACCCGCGCCATATCTTCGGCGGTATTTGCCTGGGCGATGCGTCGCACCAGTTCGGCCGAGTTCACGGCCTGGTAATGTGTCAGGTCGGTTTGTGTGACGATACCGACCAGCCGACCGCCCTCGGAAATCGGGACGTGGCCGATGCCGCGTTCCATCATGATGTGCAACACGTCTGAGCCGATGTCACCGGGTGACAGGGTGACGGGGTTCGCGGTCATGATCTCGGAAACCGGTGTGGACGGAGGCAGGCCGTCCGCAACATATTTGCCTGAGATATCCCGGAGCGTCGCGATGCCCTGCAACGTGTCGCCGTCTGTGATGCATAGTGACGAGATGTGTTTGTCGCGCATGATCTGCGCCGCTTTCTGAACAGGCGTATCCGCGGGGCAGGTAGCCGGGTTATGTGCCATCAGAATATCAATGGAACTGGTCGCAAGGCTTTGCGGGCCGCTTCTGTCGCCGCGTGTGCGGTTGAAGAACTTGGCGACCACATCGTGACCGTCGATCAACTCGCGCACCAGATCCGGTGGCAAAACAATCAGGACCGACGGAGTGTGCGCACGCGCCTTGGTGGCTGCCTTGCCGTCTTTCAGCAGTCCGCGCTCTCCAAAAGAATTGCGCAAGCCTAGTTGAGAGACAACTGCACCATTCTCATCGGTGATTTCAACCTGTCCTTCATAGATCACGAATACGCCGGGAAGCGCATGACCCAGTTCATAGACCGAGGTGTCTTCCTCTACTTCCCAGACCTCGATCTGTTTTACGATCTGATCCAGGGCTTCAGCCGGTAACGCGTCATAGGGATGAACGGATTTCAGAAACCGGGCGATTTCATCGTGGGACAGGGGCATCTGATGTCTCCGGTGTTCTGGTGAAAAAATCCCGCCCAGTGGTATGCCGGGCGGGAGTAGTGGATCGAAAGACGCGGTCGAAAGCAAGAGCCAACGACCGCATCATGCTCACTTGTTCTGAGCTGCACCCGCACCACGGGGAATGCGAACGCTTTCGACCAGTTCCTTGATCTCCGGCGGAGTTTCCTTGGTCATGCCAGCCACAACATAGGCGACAGCAAAGTTGACCATGGCACCGACAGCGCCGAACGAGGTCGACTGGATCGGACCCAGCAACGGATCGGCATCGGTGAACGAGTTGGTGTCCGGAATAAACATCCAACCCTTGTGCAGGAAGATGTAGACCAGGGTAACGACCAGACCTGCCAGCATACCTGCAACAGCACCGGTGTTGTTGATGCGGGTCGAGAAGATCCCCATCATCAGTGCCGGGAAGATCGAGGCTGCCGCCAGACCAAAGGCCAGAGCAACAGTCTGTGCTGCAAAGCCCGGAGGATTCAGACCCAACCAGGTCGCTACAGCAATCGCCACAGCCATCGCAATCCGTGCCGACAGAAGCTCGCCTTTTTCCGAGATCTGCGGGTTGATTGCGCCCTTGATCAGGTCGTGGGACACGGCCGACGAAATCGCCAGCAGCAAGCCCGCAGCAGTCGACAGAGCAGCCGCAAGACCACCGGCAGCGACCAGACCGATTACCCAACCGGGCAGGTTGGCAATCTCGGGGTTGGCCAGAACCAGGATATCGCGGTTGAACTTGGTCAGCTCGTTACCGACCCAGCCTTTTTGTTCCGCAATCGCCTGCATCGATTCAGATTTGTCATTGTAGTACTGAATCTTGCCGTCGCCGTTCTTGTCCTCCCAATCCAGCAGGCCGGTTTTCTGCCATGTGGCCATCCAGTCGTACCGTGCATCATTGTCGATCTGTTCGACTGTAACGGCACCACCTTCGATGCCACCATTGGGCCACATCATGTCGGTGATGTTCAGACGGGCCATTGCGCCAACAGCCGGAGCGGTCAGATACAGCAGCGCGATGAAGACCAACGCCCAGCCAGCCGACCAACGTGCGTCAGACACTTTGGGGACGGTGAAGAAGCGCATGATAACGTGCGGCAGACCGGCGGTACCGATCATCAGCGACAGGGTGAACAGCACCATATTCAGCGTGTTGGAGTGATGGGCCGTGTATTCGTTGAAGCCCAGCTCTGTTACGATGCCGTCCAGTTTGGTCAGTAGCGGTACACCGCTTGCAGTGTCGCCAAACAGACCCAGCGCCGGAATCGGAGTGCCGGTCAGCTGTAGCGAGATAAAGATGGCAGGGATGGTGTAGGCGGTGATCAGCACGCAGTACTGAGCGACCTGTGTATAGGTCACGCCCTTCATCCCTCCGAACACCGCGTAGGCAAACACAACGCCTGCACCGATCAACAGCCCGGTGGTGTTCGACACTTCCAAGAAGCGGCCAAAGGCAACCCCAACACCGGTCATCTGACCGATAACGTAGGTCACCGATGCGACAATCAGACAGATCACCGCAACGATGCGCGCTGTCTGGCTGTAGAAACGGTCGCCGATGAATTCCGATACGGTGAACTTGCCGAATTTGCGCAGGTACGGCGCAAGCAGCAGGGCCAACAGCACGTAGCCACCCGTCCACCCCATCAGGAAGGTCGAGTTGTCATAGCCGGTAAAGGCAATCAGGCCCGCCATCGAGATGAACGAGGCCGCAGACATCCAGTCCGCCGCTGTTGCCATACCGTTGGTGACCGGGTGTACGCCGCGACCGGCGGCGTAGAACTCTGATGTGGAACCCGCGCGGGCCCAAATCGCAATGCCGATGTACAGCGCGAAGGATGCGCCGACAAACAGCAGGTTGATGGTAAACTGATCCATTATCCCCGCTCTCCCTTACTCTTCATCCACGCCGTGTTCGGCGTCTAGCTTGTTCATGCGCCAGGCGTAGTTGAAGATCAGCACCAGAAAGACCAGGATCGATCCTTGCTGAGCGAACCAAAAGCCCAGATCAGTACCACCGACGGCGATGCCCGACAGCAGCGGACGCAGCAGGATGCCGAATCCAAATGACACCAGCGCCCAGATCACGAGGCTGATGTAGATGAGGCGCAGGTTGGCCTGCCAATAGCCCTTGTCGGCTTCGGCTGCCTGCGCGGAGTTTGTAGATTGATCCGCCATTGCGGGTTCCTCCTTCGCTTCCTCGTTTGGCGGCCCGGTGCTCAACTCCTCCAGTGCGTCGGTCCGCTTCTCGACAATGCCCAACACCGTATGGTGCCAGGTAAAACTTCACCAGTCCGCCAAAGCGGTCTTTTGAAGTATTCTTTTTAGGATCAAAGCCTTGTGGCTTATCTCCTCCCCTTAACTCATGGTGTCGCTCACGATCCCTTCGAGATCGCCAGCGATATCTTCGATCCTGCCCATGGCATTGATACGTTTCAGAACACCGTGACCGTCGTAATAGGTGATCAGCGGCGCGGTCTGTGCATGATAAGCCGCCAGGCGCGAAGCCACGGTTTCAGCGTTGTCATCCGCACGGCGCTTGAATTCGGTGCTGCCGCACTTGTCGCACTTTCCGTCTTCGGCTGGCTTCTTGAACTGGTCGTGGTACCCTTCGCCGCAGCCCGCGCAGGTGTAGCGGCCCGAAATGCGGATCACCATTTCGGCATCTTCCACTTCCAGGCTGATTGCTGCGTTGATCTTCTGGTCATTGGACGCCAGCAGACCATCCAGCGCCTCTGCCTGAACCGTTGTGCGGGGGAACCCATCCAGAATGACGCCCTTGGCGCAATCTGATTGCGCCATACGGTCGCGCAGGATCGCAATGACGATCTCGTCACTGACCAGATCACCGGCTTCCATCACGGCTTTGGCGGCTTTGCCTGCGTCCGTGCCTGCTGCAACGGCTTCGCGCAGCAGGTCACCCGTGCTGAGTTGAACAAGCCCGAATTTCTCTTCCAGCATCCGGGCCTGCGTGCCCTTCCCGGCGCCCGGAGGGCCGAGAAGGATGAGTACTGCGGGAGTGGTGATCGTGGCGGCGTCCATCACATCCTCACTTGCTTGCGCGGTTTTCGATCAGGTCTTCGACCACCGACGGATCGGCCAGTGTCGAGGTGTCACCCAGCGAACCAAAATCATTTTCGGCGATCTTGCGCAAGATGCGGCGCATGATCTTACCGGAACGCGTTTTGGGCAGGCCCGGGGCCCATTGGATCACATCGGGGCTGGCAATCGGTCCGATTTCGGTCCGGACCCAGGTGCGCAACTCCTTACGGAGCTCTTCGCTTGGTTCACGGTCATTCATCAAAGTGACATAGCAATAGATGCCTTGCCCCTTGATTTCATGGGGATACCCAACAACCGCAGCTTCTGCCACGGCGGCGTGCGCAACCAGTGCGCTTTCCACCTCGGCCGTTCCCATGCGGTGGCCGGACACGTTGATCACATCGTCCACGCGCCCGGTGATCCAGTAGTCGCCATCTTCATCGCGACGACAGCCATCACCAGTGAAGTAGTAGCCTTTGTAATCCGAAAAATAGGTCTTTTCGAACCGCTCATGATCGCCCCAGACAGTGCGCATCTGGCCGGGCCAGCTGTCTTTGATGCAGAGCACACCCTCGACACCATTACCTTCGATCTCAACGCCGGACTGCGGGTCCAACACCACCGGTTCGATGCCAAAGAACGGTTTCATTGCCGATCCGGGCTTCATTGCATGGGCGCCGGGCAGGGGGGTCATCAGGTGACCGCCGGTTTCAGTTTGCCACCATGTATCCACGATGGGACATTTGCCCTTGCCGACGACTTCGTTGTACCAATTCCAGGCTTCGGGGTTGATCGGTTCACCCACGGTTCCCAGAGTGCGCAGATCGCTGAGGTCGCATTTCTCGACAAACTCTTTGCCCTGACCCATCAGGGCGCGGATCGCTGTGGGCGCGGTGTAAAACTGGTTCACCTTGTGTTTTTCGCAGACCTGCCAGAAACGCGACGCGTCGGGGAAGGTTGGAACGCCTTCGAACATCAGCGTTGTCGCACCATTGGCCAGGGGGCCATAGACGATATAGCTGTGGCCGGTGACCCAGCCCACATCTGCCGTACACCAGTAAACGTCGCCTTCGTGGTAATCGAAGGTGATCTCATGCGTCATTGCGGCGTAAACAAGATAGCCGCCGGTTGTGTGAACAACGCCTTTTGGCTGACCTGTCGAGCCGGAGGTGTAGAGGATGAACAGCGGATCTTCGGCGCTCATTTCGGCTGGTGCGCAGTAGTCGTCCGCCTCAAGGGCCATTTCGTTGTAGTCAAAGTCACGACCGTCAATCCAGGTGGTCTGGCCACCGGTGCGTTTGACGACAAGGCACTTGACCGTATCCTTGCAGTGTAGCAGTGCCGCGTCAGCATTGGATTTCAGCGGCGTCTTACGACCACCGCGCGGAGCCTCGTCCGCGGTGATGACAACCTTGGCGTCACAGCCGTTGATCCGGGCTGCCAGAGCGTCCGGCGAGAAGCCTGCAAAAACAATAGAGTGAATTGCGCCGATCCGCGCGCAGGCCAGCATGGCATAAGCGGCCTCGGGGATCATAGGCAGATAAATGACGACGCGGTCGCCTTTGCGCACACCCATAGATTCAAGGATGTTGGCCATGCGGCAGGTGCGGCGGTGCAGTTCTGCGTAAGAGATATGCTGAGCCGGATCATTTGGATCGTCCGGTTCCCAGATGATTGCCGTTTGATCACCGCGGGTTTTCAGGTGGCGATCCAAACAGTTGGCCGAGACATTCAAGGTGCCATCGGCATACCAGTTTATTTTAACCGAACCGAAATCGTAGTTAACGTCTTTGACCTGGGTGAAGGGTTTGATCCAGTCAACGCGCTTGCCTTGCTCGCCCCAGAATGCGTCGGGGTCACTGATCGAAGCGGCGTACATGCCGGCATATTTTTCGGCATCAACATGCGCACGGGCGACGGTTTCTGCGGATGGCGGATAGGTCTTGGCATCTGCCTGGGCAGCGGTGGTCATTTTTGAGGCTCCTCCCTCTGGACTGGATTACGTTGGGACATTTTTTGCCACTTGGTCTGGCAATGTCGATCCCGTTCCTCCCCAAGGTCGAATATTACCGAGTTCTGAAAATAAATAAATAAATTGCCGGAATCCCTGAATTTATTTGTAAAGAAATTTCTAACTACGGCCACATCTAGTAAAGAAAACGCGTAAATTTTGTGAAAATCTTTTTAAAGTAAATGGATAGGTGTAACACATGTCCTGCTTGCATTGCTTGACACAAGCGGGGGTCAGTCCACGAACACCTGGTTTTCCTGCATGCGCAATGCAAGCGGGAACTTCTTCTGATACCAGCGGAAAGCCAAGGCAGGGTTGGCACAGTAGAATGTTGGCGCTAGCTTGATCCTCAAGCGCCTCGGGAGGAGGCGCAGCAATGGGAGATCAAATGATGAAAAAGATGTTGAGCGGCGCGGCCGTCGCCGCCCTGAGCTTTGCTTTTGTCGGTGAAGCCTTTGCAACTGAATGGAACGCATCAGTCTGGGGCAAACGTCGTGCCTTCACCGAGCATGTTGAAAAACTGGCCGAGCTTGTCAGCGAAAAAACCGGCGGTGAATTCACCATCAATGTCAGCTATGGCGGACTATCCAAGCCGCGCGAGAACTTGGACGGTATTGAAATCGGCGCCTTCGAGATGGCTCAGTTCTGCGCAGGCTACCACCGCGACAAAAACCGCGCGATTACTGTTCTGGAGCTGCCCTTCCTTGGCGTAAACAACCTGAAGGAAGAGGTGGCGGTCAGCCATGCGGTTTATGATCATCCCGCAGTCAAAGATGAGATGGCCCAATGGAACGCCCGCATCATCATGACCTCACCGATGCCGCAGTATAACCTGGTCGGTACCGGCGAGCCACGCGATGAACTGTCTGATTTTGACGGAATGCGAGTCCGTGCAACTGGTGGTTTGGGGCAAGCCTTTGAGGCGGTCGGAGGTGTTCCGACATCGGTCCCCGCAACCGAAGCGTTCAATGCCATGGAATCAGGTGTCGTCGACACCGTGGCCTTTGCCCAGCACGCACATCTGTCTTTCGGGACGATCAACGAAGCCGACTGGTGGACGGCAAACCTGAACCCAGGAACGGTAAACTGCCCAGTCGTGGTCAACATTGACGCCTATGAGGCCCTGCCAGCCGCGCATCGCGAGGCGCTGGACAGCTCGATTGATGAGGCGATTGACCATTACCTGACAAATTACGACGGATTGCTCGAGCAATGGGACAGTGTTCTGCAAGAAAAGGGTGTCCAGAAAGTCATGATCGATGATGCCGTGATCGCAGAATTCCGCACCAAGGCAGCCGACCCGATCCGTGAGAAGTGGATCGCGGAAATGACGGAACAGGGACTGCCAGCGCAGGATCTTTATGATCTCGTGCAGATGACGCTGACGCAACAGCGCGGCGGCAACTGATCCTGAACCCGGGTGCCTGCCAGGCACCCGGTACACCAATATTAGGGAACACCGGAATGGCAGGACAGGCCACAGTGCTGGTGGACGGAAGCCGTCTGAGCCAGCTGGATCAGAAGTTATTGAAACTGGAGCGTTTTCTGGCGCTCATCAGCGGGTTCGCAGTATTTGGCTTGATGGTGCTGGCCGTTATTTCGGTCAGTGGGCGCAATGCCCTGAATGCCCCATTGCCAGGATATGTTGACTGGATCGAACAGGCGATGCCACTGATCGCATTTCTGGGCATTTCATATGTTCAGCGCGATGGCGGCCACATCCGCATGGACATCGTTCTATCGCGCCTTCACGGCAGGGGGTTGTGGCTGTTCGAACTGGTCTCGGTGGTTTTGATCCTGCTTCTGATGCTTGCACTGGTTTGGGGCAGTTGGTCTCACTTCGACCGCTCCTTTGACTTGGGCGCACCATTGTGGAGCCGCGACAGTTCCATTGATATCGGAATTCCATTGTGGCCCGCCAAACTACTGGCCCCCATCGCGTTTTCCGTACTGTGCCTGCGGCTTGCTTTGCAGGCTTGGGGCTATGGCCGCGCATTATGGCTGGGACTGGAAGCTCCGGTGGCCGTTCCGTTGATACAGGACGCGGCAGCACAAGCAGCGGCTGAGGCCGAACAGTTCGAAGGGCAGGACTGATTTATGGACACGATTGAAATTGGCCTCTGGGTTACGGGCGGGCTTCTGGTCTTTGTCGTGGTCGGCATGCGCGTGGCCTTCGCTGCGGGCTTGGCCGGGCTTATCGGGCTGGTTTGGATTTTTTGGGCCAAGTTTGGGTATGATCCTGCGCGGTTTGGAAAGGCGCTGACAGTTGCGGTCAAAACCGCCGGGCAAGTGCCGCATTCCAAAGTTGCCTCTCACACCCTCAGCCTGATCCCGACCTTTATCCTGATCGGGTATCTGGCCTATTACGCAGGGCTCACGCGGGCGTTGTTTGAAGCTGCCAAACGCTGGGTCGCCTGGGTTCCTGGAGGGTTGGCGGTTTCAACTGTTTTTGCCACCGCCGGTTTTGCCGCGGTTTCGGGTGCCTCGGTCGCCACCTCTGCCGTCTTTGCCCGCATCGCGATCCCGGAAATGCTAAAGGTCGGCTACAACAAACGCTTTGCTGCTGGTGTGGTGGCCGCCGGAGGAACGCTGGCCTCGTTGATCCCACCATCGGCCATACTGGTGATCTACGCGATCATCGTCGAGCAGGACGTCGGGAAGCTACTTCTGGCGGGGTTCATTCCGGGTGCTTTTTCAGCGATCATCTATGCCGTGCTGATTGTCGGGATCGCCGTGATCTTTAAATCCGTCGGTCCCCCGGTCACAGGCTTTACATGGAAACAGCGCTTTTCGGCCCTTCCCGGAGCCATTCCTATTGTCGCCGTCATCCTGATCATCATCTGCTTTGTCTATAACCCGTTTGGTGAAAAAGCGTGGGGCACACCGACGGAAGGCGGTGCAATCGGCGCCTTCATTGTCTTCTGCTTCGCGCTGTTTCACGGGATGCGGTGGAGCGAGTTCAAATCCGCGCTGCTGGAGACGGCCAAGCTTACCGCGATGATCTTTTCGATCATCTGGGGCGTTCTGATCTATGTTCGATTTCTAGGGTTTGCAGACCTTCCCGGCGCCTTTTCTGACTGGATAACCGGGCTCGAGATGTCGCCCATGATGATCTTGATCTGCATTCTGCTGGCTTATGCCGTGTTGGGCATGTTCATGGATGCGATTGGAATGCTGCTTTTGACCTTACCTGTTGTTTATCCGGCGGTCATGGCGCTGAACGGCGGCGAAATGGTCAGTGCTGCAGACAGTGCGTTTGGCATGTCTGGGCCGATGTGCGCGATCTGGTTCGGAATTCTGGTAGTCAAAATGGCCGAATTCTGCCTGATTACACCGCCAATTGGATTGAATTGCTTTGTCGTCGCCGGGGTGCGTCCGGATTTGAGTGTTCAGGATGTCTTCAGAGGTGTGACGCCGTTTTTCGTGGCCGACGCCCTGACCATAGCAATGCTTGTGGCGTTCCCTGGTATTGTACTCTACCTGCCATCGCTTGCGGGTTAGGTGGGATGCGAGGCTCTGCCTCGCGCTCCGGGATATTTAAAGCCAGATGAAGAACGGATCCCCTGCTTCATCTGGCTAATAAATATCCCGGGGGAGGCGCCCGGCACGGGCGACGGGGGCAGAGCCCCCTTAGGTGCGCCTAACCGGCCCGCATCAGCATTCCGAACAGGTCGCGCGGATCGTCCGGGTCTGCCAGCATGTCCAGAGGTTCAAAGAATGCGGTGCTTTCGATCGCCTGCTTGACATAACGCAGGGCTGAGAAATCTTCAATCGCGAAGCCAACGCTGTCGAACAGGGTGATTTGGCGGTTGTCTGTGCGCCCTTTGGCAGCACCGGTCATGACCTGCCACATCTCGGTCACGGGATGATCAGCATCCAGCGCCTGAATCTCGCCCTCGATCCGGGTTTGCTCGGGATATTCGACGAAAATGTCTGAGCGCAGCAAGATGTCGCGATGCAATTCTGTCTTGCCGGGGCAATCGCCACCGATGGCGTTGATGTGGACGCCGGGACCGACCATGTTGTCGGTGAGGATGGTGGCGTTTTTCTTGTCTGCCGTGCAGGTGGTGATGATCTGAGCGCCTTCAATAGCATCTTCCGGCGTCTTGCATGGGACGACCGTCAGGCCCTTGCCTTGTAGGTTTGCGGCGCATTTCGCTGTTGCACCGGGATCGGTATCGTAAAGCCGCACAGTGTCGATCCCGCACATTGCCTTGAAAGCGAGGCATTGGAACTCGGACTGCGCCCCATTGCCGATCATGGCCATGGTTGTGGCATTCTTCGGGGCAAGATAGCGTCCGACCAGAGCCGACGTTGCCGCCGTGCGCAACGCCGTCAGCATCGTCATTTCGGTCAGCAGAGTGGGATATCCGGTGTAAACATCCGCCAGCAATCCGAATGCGGTCACAGTTTGCAGACCCTCGGAGGTGTTTTTGGGATGACCGTTCACGTATTTGAACCCATATGCCTCACCATCCGAGGTGGGCATCAGTTCAATCACACCGTGCGGAGAATGCGCCGGGATACGCGGGGTCTTGTCAAAGCTTTCCCACCGTTTGAAATCGGATTCGATTTGATCGGCGATCTGAACGATCATCTGTTCGACGCCAATGTGGTGGATCAAACGCATCATGTTGTCGACGGACACAAAAGGCACGAGTGCCTTGTCAGAAGGTTGCATCGTACTCTCCTATCGGCGGGCAAGGTGGACGCCTGCAATCATGCAGCGTACTGACCCACCAGCAGTTTCGATTGTTGGGACGGACAGTGGCAAAGGCGTTGCACTGGCTTGGATTATTTTGATTTGATCAGGGGTGAGGGCGCCTAACGCTCGGCTCGACAATGCCAGCACCAATCCATCGCGTCCCTTCAACTCAATTGCATTCCCCGCAAATTCGGCGATTTGGTCATGAGTCAGATCAATCACGGTTCGACCGGATTCCTCTAACCGATTGCGAATGGTCAAGCGACGGTCGGGGTCCGATATCATGTCGAGGCAGATTAACGCGTAATGAGTGCCGATCCCCATCAATACGTTGGTATGATAAACGTCCCTGCCTTTTGCGTCGCGGGCCTGAAAGGCAATTGGTTCATAGTTGAAATGAGTGCAGAACCGCTCCAGCAAGACCGGGTCGGCGCGATTGGACGTGACTGTATACGCGATGCGGGCAATGTGGTCCAACACCATCGCACCTGTCCCTTCCAGCGCAAGGTTGTCTTGTTCCAGCCCGGAATAGTCTATGACATCCTGCACGCGATACTCATGTTTGAGCAGTTCGATGACATCGGTTCGCCGCTCGCGTCGGCGAGACGGCACGAACATCGGGTAAACTGCTATGTGACCACCAGGATGTGTGGAAAACCAATTGTTTGGGAAAACGCTGTCGGGTGTGTCGAGATCGCCAAAATCATCAAAAACGTGAACAGTGATTCCTGTGTCGCGCAGGCGTTGAACTGCCTGGTCATGTTCATCTCTCGCAGCTTCCGACGTGGCTGCGGCCGACGTGATACTCAGCGTTTGAAACGCATTGTCATCGCGTGTTTCCGGGTTGGAGGCAAAGGCATGTGGCCGGATCATTACTGCTGCAGACGGTGCTTGTAGCGATAGCATCAGAAACTCCGGGTGGGGCGGTCAAAGACGCGACGGCCCATAAGTGAGGCGGCCAGATCGACCATCAGTTTTGCAGTGCGGCCACGTTCATCCAGAAACGGGTTCAGTTCGACAAGATCCAGCGAACTGACCAGTCCGCTTTCATGCAGCAGTTCCATGACCAGATGAGCCTCGCGCTCGGTCGCACCGCCAGGAACAGTGGTGCCGACGGCAGGGGCGATGGCCGGGTCCAGGAAATCAACATCCAACGAAACGTGGAGAAGGGCGTTTTCAACTTTGACACGGTCCAGAAACGCCAGCAACGGGGCCTTGATCCCATGTTCGTCAATGCTGCGCATGTCGGCCAGCATGGCCCGGTTTTGTTCCAGCGCCGAACGTTCTGCCGGGTCGACAGAGCGTAGGCCGATCATGCCGACGCGGTCCGTTGGCACGATGGCAGGTAAGGAAGGAAATGCCTCGAACCCCGGCCTTCCTGTGAAATAGGCGACGGGTGTGCCATGCAGGTTGCCGCTGTCTGTGCTGTCGGGGGTGTGAAAGTCACTATGGGCATCCAGCCACAGAACGAACAGTGGGCGGTCAATCTTTGCAGCATAAGCGGCCATCCCGGTCACGGTTCCCATGGACAACGCGTGATCGCCGCCCATGAAGATCGGAATGCCCCGATCAGCCGCTTTCAGCGCGACCTTGCTCAGCGCTTGCGTCCAACCGATGCATTCGGGCAGCGCGAACAGGTGCGGATGTTCGGGCAAGCCGGTTTCTTCAGGTTGCACGTCGCCCCAATCGCAAACGGAGTGACCAAGATCTGTCAAAGCCTGATCCAGCCCGGCCACGCGATATGCGTCAGGACCCATTCGGCAACCCTGACGCCGTTTTCCGGCGTCCATCGGCGCGCCGACTAAAATGATGTTATTGCGTTCCATGTGGTCCATTTAGGCCGTCACTGTGTCTTGCGTGAAGAGCGCAAATTGCTCAAAATGGTTCAGGAAACTCCTTAATGAGAAAGTGATATGGACGAATTGGATAGTCGTCTGCTGGGCGCATTGCAGCGTGACGCGCGCGCCAGCCTGTCAGAGTTGTCGGAAACGCTGGGCGTAACCCGCACTACGGTGCGCAGCCGTTTGCAACGGCTCAAGCAATCTGGTGAGATCGTCGGTTTTACTGTGTTGACGCGTCGGGATCTGGCACAAAGCCCTGTGCGTGGGCTGATGATGCTAGAAATCGAGGGGCGCGGTACCGAGCGCGTGATGTCCCGGATCGGGGCCATGCGGCAGGTCACGGCGGTCCATTCGACCAACGGCAGTTGGGATTTGATTGCCGAAATCAGTACGGAAACTCTGGCCGAGCTGGACGAGGTTCTGTTTCATATTCGCAGGATCGACGGCGTTACACGTTCGGAAACGAACCTGCTGCTGTCAACGCGCAAGGGGCGGCTCTAGTGCTTTGAGATAAATGCGAATTGTGCCAGAGTTCGTGAGTAGACAGGGTGCGGCTTACCCTTAGGTAGGCTGCTTGCTGATTAAGGGTTCAGTATTTCCGGAAGGCTTGCGGCATGACCACATCTGATAATGGTGACGAACCTTTGGCCGAAAAGTGGGCCGAACGTCTTGCTGGTCTACTGGAGAAACCCTGGCTGCGCATCGCGATACCGGTCGTTATTACCGGGATTGCCCTTTCGGTTTTGCACGATCTGTCGGCCCATGTGAAATGGTCGGATGTCCAGACAGATATTTCGGCGACATCATGGAAGTTGATGTTTTTTGCGATGTGCTGGACAGCGTTCAGCTTTTTGTCGCTGTCGCTCTATGATGTGTTCGCGGTACAAAGCGTGGCGGATGGCAAGGTGCCGTTACCTGTGGCGGGGATGGCCGGAGCCAGTGGATACGCGGTGTCGAACTGCCTTGGATTTTCCTACATCACCGGAACCGCAATCCGGTATCGGATATACGCGTCGCTTGGCTTGGATCTTGGCCGGGTGGCTGGTGTAATCGCAACCTCATGGGTGGCGTTCTGGATGGGTCTGATCCTGAATCTGGGCCTGTTGCTGACCCTGCACCCGGATGGAATATCCAAGGTGATGCCCGTCAGCGAAACGGTCGAAACCACCATAGGATTGTGCTTGCTGGTTGCATTTGTCGCGATGTTCATTTGGCTGTCCAGCGGTGGCCGACGGTTGGCTGTTGCAGGTGTCGGTTTCGATTTGCCCGGAGGCAAACTGGCGGGCCTGCTGACGTTGGCTGCCATCGGCGACCTGTTTGGCGCATCCATGGCGCTTTACGTACTGATGCCGGATGATTTGGGGGTCGGGTACCCGTATTTCTTCACCATCTATATCGCTGCCATTGCCGTTGGAATCCTGAGCCATGCGCCGGGCGGGATCGGCGTGTTTGAGGCGACATTGATTGCCGGTCTGGGGGCGTCGGGTCGTTCGGATGTGATTGCTGCGTTGCTGCTTTACCGGGTGGTTTACACTTTTTTGCCATTTGCAGTCGCCAGCCTTTCCATTGCCGTTGCATCGGTCTTGACCCAAAGACACATGATCGGCGGTGCCGCGGTTTGGGTCTATCGTGTGATCCGCCCCATGGTTCCAATGGTCGCGGCCGGGGTTGCCGCAGTGGCCGGGGTGATCTTGCTGGTGTCGGGCGCGCTGCCAGCGGGGGCGCAAAAGCTCGGCACGCTGAAAGATCTGCTGCCCCTGTCATTTGTCGAGGCTTCGCATCTTGCAGGCAGCGTCGTAGGCGTATTGCTGTTGCTGGTCTCGCGCGGGTTGTTCCGCAAGCTCTACAGGGCATGGGTCGTTGCGATGGTGTTGATGGGGGCGGGATTCTTTGCTTCGCTTGCAAAGGGGCTCGACATCCACGAAGCGCTTTCGATGCTGGGAACGATTGGTCTGCTGGCCATGTTTCGCGGTGCGTTCTACCGGGTCAGTGGCGCGTCGATATTTCGGTTGAACATCCCATGGCTGATCAGTGTCGTAGTTCTGCTGGCGGTGATTTTCTGGATCGGGCTGTTTGCATATTCGCATGTCGAATACCAAAATGATCTGTGGTGGCAGTTTGCTTGGAACGGTGACGCCTCGCGCTTTTTGCGGTCCAGCCTTGTCGTGGCCGTGATCGTGGGCATTGTTGCCATGAACTCTCTGTTCGGGCGTGAGATTCCGACACCACAGCGGGTTGAAATCCCAGAGGTTGTCGAGCGGCTAGTGATGGAGAGTGAGGATACGGAATCCCAAATCTCGCTTACCGGTGACAAGCAATTCCTGATCTCACCGGATGAGACCGCGTTTATTGCCTACGCCGACACAGGCAATGCGCTGATTTCGAAAGGAGAACCGGTTGGTGACGAGGGTGCCGGGCAGCAACTGATTTGGCAGCTTCGGGAAATGGCGGATCGCGAAGGTAAACTTTGCGCGTTCTACAGTGTCTCGACCAAATATCTGCCAACTTTTCTGGATCTTGGACTGTCGATCCTGAAAATTGGCGAGGTTGCGCGGGTTTCTTTGCACGATTTCTCGCTGGACGGAAAGTCGCGCAAGCGGTTCCGGCAAGCCAAGAACCGTGCTGAACGCGAAGGATATGTGTTCGAGATTGTTCCGAAGGAAGAACTGGCGCCTCTGTTGTCAGACTTGCGTGGGATTTCAGACCGCTGGCTTGCGCAAAAGGCCGGTGCAGAAAAGGGCTTTGCGCTGGGGGGATTTGATGATGAATACCTGTCCTATTTCGATCATGCTATCCTGCGTGATGGCAACACCGGCAAGATCATGGCCTTTGCCAATCTGTTCCAAGGGGGGAACAAGTCGGAGCTGTCGCTGGATCTTATGCGCTATGAACCCGATAGCCCAAGTTTCCTTATGGACGCTCTTTTCGCCGACATGATGGATTGGGGCGCGCAGCAGGGGTTTCACTGGTTTTCACTGGGTGCCGCACCGTTTTCAGGGATCGAAAACCGTCAGCTTGCTTCGCTTTGGAACCGCATCGGTGGGTTCGTTTACGAACATGGCGAGCAATTCTACCATTTTGAAGGCCTGCGCGCGTTCAAGCAGAAGTTCGATCCGGAATGGAGCCCGAATTATCTGGCCAGCCCCGGCGGGCTGGCCGCGCCCCGAATTCTGTATGAGGTCAATATCCTGATCTCGGGCGGATTGCGCGGGTTAACCAAGTAGCACTTAATTCAGGCTTGCGCGGGTTGGGGTTTTCTGCAGCAGATCGCCCCAGTCCGTGCGATAGGCCATCTCGGCCAGAACGGTTTCGGGCAGGAATTCCTGGTTTTGCCGGATCTGCCATCCGCCGCCCAGGCCCTTGTAAACCGCCACCAGATTGCTGGATACCTGCTGCCGTGCCTCGATCAGATTGGCCTGCGACCGCAATAGCGCGGTCTGGGTGTTCAGCACGCGCGAATAATCGGCAATGCCGTCTGTATACTGGCTGACGGCGATTTCGGCAGCTTTGCGTGAGGCCTCGACACTTTGTTGATAGAACCCGACCTGCTTACGTGCCTGCGCATAAGCGACCATGGCACTTTCAACTTCGGAATAAGCGGTCAGCACAGTGTTCTGATAATTCGCAATCAGCGCCTGATAAGCGGCGTCCTGCGCGCGAACATTGTTCTTGATGCGGCCATAGTTCAGCACATTCCAGACCACACCGGCACTGGCCAGACCGGTTGTGCTGCCACCGCTGAACAGATCGCGCCCGCCGGATGCCTGCAGCCCGATCGCGCCAGACAGGATGAATTGGGGATACAGGTCCGCCATCGCGATGCCCACTTGTGCCGATTGCGTGGCTGCCGCCAGTTCAGCCGCGCGCACATCCGGGCGGCGGCGTAGCAATTCAGCGGGAACGCCCACTGCCACATTTGCTCGGGCCGATGGGATGTGGCCGGAATTGCCCAACAGACCGGTCATGCGTGAAGGTGTCGTGCCCAACAACACCGCAAGCGCGTTCTTGGTCTGTTGCAAGTCGCTTTCCAGTTCGGGTACCAGCGCCTTAGTGTTGTTCAGCAGGGCGGTGGATTCCTGCACGTCCAGTTCCGTGGTGACGCCATTGTTAAACCGCAGCTGAGTCAGGTCTGCCGAATCCTGCTGCAATTTGATGTTCTCACGCGCAATTGCCAGCGTCTCTTGCAACGCCCGGATATTGACGTAAAGCGCGGCGACATCCCCGGTCAGCGTCACCAACGCGTCGTCGTAATTCGCCACTTGCAGGGCCAGATTGGATCGCGCGGCCTGAACGCCGCGCCGCTGCGCGCCCCAGACGTCCAACTCCCACTGGGCATCGAAGCCGACTTGCGAGGTCGAGAATTCGGTATCCAGCGGGATGACGCGATTGACATCCGAAATCGGCCCCAGATTGTCGCTGATCTGGCGCCGTTCAAGCGAGCCGCCAATGGCCTGCGACTGCGGGTAAAGCTCGCCAAAGGCGATACCCAGTTGTGCACGGGCCTGCAAAACCCGCGCGCCAGCGACCTGAAGTGTCAGGTTCTGGGCGTAGGCCTCGGCAATCAGTTTGTTGAGGGTAGGATCATTGAATGTTTGCCACCATTTCACGACAGGCGCACTGCGCGACGTCAGCCCGCTTTGACCGGCGCTGGGGTTGTTGACCTCAATCCACTGTTTCACGACCGGTGAGTTGGGGCGCACGAAATCCGGCCCAACGGGTGTGCAGGCCGCGAGAGTGGCGGCACAAATGGCGGTTCCCAACAACCTGCGGAGTGTCATGGCGCGCATCCTCAGATATCCAGAGGTCGGATGAAGTTGGCGAAGGAATAGAGACGGATGTTGATACGCCTCAGAAACTCAAAACTTTTGCCTTGGCCTGTATAGATCGCCACTGCGGCATGACCACCTGCTGGGAAAATGTGGTCTTCCGGAACATCGACGGTGATCTGGACCGCAATCCGACCGGGCAGTTTGGGCAGCTCGAAACCGGGCAGGCGGCCCGACGGGATGAGTTGCCCCTGCCGGGTGGCCCACCAGATCGCTTCGACCTTGCCCGTCAGGATTTCACCGGGATAAAGATCAAGTGCAACTTCGACCTCTTGCCCCGGCTCGACAAATTTCAGGTTCTGCTGGCGGAACGTGGCAAGGATATAAGGGCTTTCATCAGTCACAAAGCTGGCAATCGCACCCAATCGGACGTCACCGACTACCAATCCGGGGCGAGCCTGCTGTGAGACGATCATGCCATTTTCAGGCGCATAGATTGTTGTGTTTTCCAGAAAATATTCGGCTTCGGCCAATTGCGCCTGCGCCTGAAGGATGCCGGTGTTCACGCCGTCAATCTGCGATTCCAGCGCCAGCTGAGCCTTGGCCAGGTTCGCCTCGGCCTGTTTAACGGCGGCCTGATCTTCCGTCACCTGTTCGTTCCAACGGTCGAGGTCGTCCTGACGGGCACCTCCGGCGGGAACAAGGTTCTCATACCGCGCCTGTTGGGTTTGCGCATAAGCCAGTTGTGCATTGGCCCGTTCGACAGCTTCGGTCGACGCGATAACATCCTGTTCAAGGATTTTGGCATTCTGCGCTGCCGCCACCAACTGGGCCTGTGCATTATCGACCGCCAGCGAAAACACCGTATCGTCGAACCGATACAGCGGATCGCCCTTTGTGACCGGTGTGTTCGGTTCAACAAGAACCTCGGACAGGATCGTCGGCTGTGTCAGCTTTGGGATGATCTGTATGGTCGAACGCACCACGTGGCTGTCTGCCGAAAACGGCTGAAAGAAGCGCAACGCCACAAGGAAGATCAGCAGCAGATGTGCGCCCACCCAGAACGAAACAATGCCCCAGGCAATGTTGAACTTCAGCCATTCCAGCTTGAAGAAAATGAGCCAGACGAAAATGATGTAGAACAGCGTGATGCCGAGGGCGACGAACATAGGAATTAGGGTCCTTCGGTCTTAACTGGGTTGTGTGTCGTCTGTGTCCAGACGATTCTGGTATTCGGGTTTGACCTTGCCGCCCAGGCGTTTGATTTCATCGCGAATGGCATCTTTTTCCTCGTCCGGGCCGCGGCGAATATCGACCGTGACGCCATCGTGAAAAGCCCACATGAAGGCGTGTACCCAAGGCACGACAGCCAAGAACCCCATCCATCCCATGATCTTTACAGCTTCGGCGTGGGGATGATTGCGTTTGATCGCGATCCGCCCCGGAAGGCCCATAATGAAAAGGAACAGCGCCATAACTGCTGCAAGCAGCAGGATCAGCGCGGCCAATGTCAGATAGTCATAATAGCCCAGCGGCTGGCCCAGTAGTCCCATGCGTGTGCCTCCATCAGGGGAAGGTTAGGGTATCCTCAGTCATTCGCTTTCAGTTCGTCAATCAACTTGTAGTCGGTGGGCGGGTCATCACAAATGCCCGGTCCGCATTCCAGCAGAGTTGAACCGGCGTTCAGCACGGCCAGTGCCAGCATGACAAAGAAGGCGGTTTTTGCCAGCTTGTTTCCCCCAAATCGTATCTCGCTGGTCGCGCCCGAGACATATTGGCGATCAAACAGCAGCATGAACGACGTACCCAGCAGGACTAGGAAAAAGGCGATGCCCGCCCAAGTGTAATAATGCAGTCCAAGAACGGGCGATCCATAGTGGCCGGTTCCCGGCACAATGTGCAACAGGATTTGCCGGATCGAAACACTGCCGCCATACAAAGCTGCAATCAGCATGATGGCATAGTGCTGCGGTCGCGCGCCATACAGCAGGTTCAAGCCCAGCCCGACGCCGACAGCAACAAAGCCGACACGCTGCAACAGGCAAAGCGGGCAAGGCAGTTCGTAAAGGAAAAGTTGATAAAAAAACGCCAGCGCCAGAACGAGACAGACGGCCAACATTCCGATCGCGTTAAATGTTCGTGACAGTTCAGGTGTCATGACGAGGCCCTCAAAGCTGAATTGTCAGCTGACTGGTGGCGTGGAACTTCAACCAGTAGACACTCAGGGCAATTGTAACAAAGAACAGCGCATTGCCTGCCTTCGTCATGTTGAAATAGTTGAGCCCCATCGTGGCGGTAAGTAGTGCAAATAAAAGCGCAATCATGGCCCGGTGCTCCCCTCCCGTGCACATATCTTTATGCAGACGATAGTGTCAGGCCGGGTGGCATCTGGCAAGCGACGTGGTAATTTTGAGACTATTCTTAATGTCCGCTAGTTACACAGTACGATGTCCGTTTGCCATTCCTGACTGCGCAGGTGCAGATCGCCAGGTAACGGCGCATCAGTGTAGATCGCGTCTATTTCAGCCAAGGAAGTGATGCGCGCCGGGGCCGAGCGGTGAAACTTTGAATGGTCGGCAACCAGAAAAGTTCGGCGTGCCTGCGCAATGATGGTCTGGCTGACTTGTACCTCCTGAAAGTCGAAGTCCAGAAGATCTCCGTCAGTGTCCAAAGCTGAACAGCCGATCACGGCAAGATCAAATTTGAATTGCCGAATGGTCGAAACAGTCAGGGTCCCGATCAACCCGCCGTCTGTGCGCCGCAGGACGCCTCCAGCCATGACGACCTCACAATCCGGGTTCTCAATCAGAATGTTTGCGACATTCATGTTGTTCGTCACAACCATCAGGTTCTTGTGGTGCAGCAATTGCCGCGCCACGGCCTCGGTTGAGGTCCCGATGTTCATGAAGATCGACGCACCGTCGGGGATATCGGTGGCGCAAGCCTGTGCAATACGGGTTTTGGCGTCGGAATTCAGGGCGCGGCGGTCTTCATATCCGATGTTGGAAACGCCCGAGCGCAGAACCGCGCCGCCATGCACCCGATCCAGTTTACCTGCCTCGGCCAGCTCGGTCAGGTCGCGCCGGATCGTCTGGACCGTGACACCAAATCTTTCGGCCAACCCGTCAACGGTGACGCGGCCTTCGGCCCCGGCAATGTCCAGAATGTCAGATTGGCGGAAAGACAGGGACATGGGTGTTTCCAGACTTGAAGTGTTTCTTTTCGTTTTTGTTCTTTCTGGCCGGTTTTGCAAGAACGGCATGCGAAAATTTCAGATCAGTGTTGTAAAACGAAAAAATTCGAACATAAACATTGACCATACGAAGGATGTTCTGGCAAATGCCTATCATCCATCCTGACAAGGAATCATTGGCATGCAGTCAGCGGACGTTCAGATAACGGACCTTTTTATCATCGGTGGCGGGATCAATGGTTGCGGCATCGCACGGGATGCTGCTGGCCGCGGGCTGTCAGTTGCTTTGGCAGAGATGAATGATCTGGCTTCAGCGACGTCATCAGCCTCGACCAAATTGTTTCATGGCGGGTTGCGCTATCTGGAATATTTCGAAATCCGTCTGGTCCGTGAGGCCCTGATCGAGCGTGAAACCCTGTTGCGCGCGATGCCGCATATCAGCTGGCCGATGCGCTTCGTGCTGCCATACCATAAGGACATGCGGTTTGACTCGGAAACGCCGACCTCACGGCTGCTCAGCACGGTCATGCCGTGGATGCGCGGGCGGCGTCCGGCCTGGCTGATCCGGTTGGGTTTGTTCATGTATGACAATCTGGGTGGTCGCAAAATTCTGCTGGGCACCACGTCGCTGAACTTGCGATCGGCACCAGAAGGCGTCCCGCTACAGGACACGTTCGAAACGGCATACGAATATTCTGATTGCTGGATCGAAGACTCGCGGTTGGTGGTTCTGAATGCCCGCGACGCCGAGGCGCGCGGTGCGCAGATCATGGTGCGAACCGAGGTGATTTCGGCCGAGCGGTTGGACGACCTTTGGCAGGTATCACTTCGTGATCGCAACAGCGGCGAAACCCGTCTTGTCCGGGCCAGAATGCTGATCAATGCGGGTGGCCCTTGGGTCGGGGACATCATCCAGACCAAGATCCGTGTGAACTCACGCGAGGGTGTTCGGCTTGTTCGGGGCAGCCATATTGTGACACCCCGGCTGTATGACCACGACAAGTGTTATTTCTTTCAGGGCGAAGACGGCCGCATCATTTTCGCCATTCCGTATGAGCAGGACTTTACCCTGATCGGCACAACGGATCAGGATCATCCGGACCCTGACACGAAACCCGTCTGTACCGAGGTCGAACAGGAGTATCTGTGCGCCTTCGCATCGAAGTATTTCATGCGCCCTGTGACCCGCGAAGATGTTGTGTGGACCTATTCCGGTGTGCGGCCGCTTTATGACGACGGTGCCAGCAGTGCCACCGCAGCAACGCGAGATTACACGCTGAAAGTCGATGCGCAGGGTGGGGCGCCTGTTTTGAACGTGTTTGGCGGCAAGATCACCACCTATCGCAGGCTCGCGGAAAGTGCTCTGGAGAAGGTTGGTGAATTCTTTCCGAATATGCCGGGCCCCTGGACCGCTGGTGTGGCGCTGCCGGGCGGTGACTTTCCGGTTGACGCTGTTGAAGCCCTGACTGATCAGCTTCAGGCCGCGTATCCGTTTCTGGGTGCCGCCTGGGCTGCACGCCTGATCAGGGCCTATGGAACCGAAGCAACAGATGTCCTTGGGGATGCGCAACAGCTGTCTGATCTGGGTGAGGATTTTGGCGCAACCCTGACCGCGCGGGAAGTCGCGTGGTTGATGGACAAGGAATATGCACGGACCGCCGAAGATGTCGTCTGGCGGCGCAACAAGCTGGGCCTGCGACTGAATGCCGAGCAGAATGCGCGGATCGACGGCTGGATGACTGAACGGCTGGCCCCCGGCTCGACCTGATCCATCTTTCTATCCTCTTGGCGCGTGATGAGTGTTGTGCTAGCCGTTGGATACGGTCGGCAGACACCGAGGCGTCGCTGCTCTTACCCAGAGTGCTAAACCTGCCAGTGTATGTGAAACTATCGCAACCATCAGGGCGTTGTTTCGTCAAGTCAGCGACCAACGATCGCGCAAAACGCCCGATATGGATTTGTGATGAGCAAAACTCCTGTACCCTTGCACGCCGATGATCTGACCGGATTCGTGCGTATCCTGTCCCAACAACTTGGCGACTCCAGCCCGTCGCACCTGACCCTGATGAATATGGTCGCCCGTGCCGCCGGGTTTCAGAACGTGCAACATATGCGCGCCACCAGTGCCGCTGCCCGGCGGACCGAGGCCCGCCCGAAACAACCAGTTGCTGACATGCGCACGGTTGAGCGCACATTGCACCTGTTCGACGGGCAGGGCAGACTTCGGCAATGGCCGTCAAAACGATTGGTGCAGACTTTGTCCTTGTGGGGGCTCTGGTCTGCGGTACCGGCAGCCGCGGTGCTGCAAGAGGGTGACGTCAACGCGTGCCTCAATGCCGAACATTGTTTTGATGACCCTGCAACCCTGCGCCGGACCATGATTTCCTGTGGGCTGCTGACACGGAACCGGGATGGATCGGATTATCGCCGGGTCGAGCAGGCACCGACACCAGAGGCAAAGGTGGTGATCCACGAACTCTCTGAACGTCGGCGGGGAAGAACAGACTGACGCCAGAAAAAAGCCCCGCTGATGGGCGGGGCTTTGATCGGATCAGGCCGCTTCTTCTGAAGGGCCGGGATCGTTTTTGCTGCCTTTCAGCCACTCACGCATGCTTTGCATCAGGGCGTAGAGGACAGGCACCACGATCACGCCTACCAGCGTCGCGGCCAACATGCCACCGAACACGGCGACACCGATGGCTTTTTGGCTGGCCGCACCCGCACCATTGGCAGCCAGCAGCGGTACGACGCCTAGCAGGAAAGACAGGGCGGTCATCATGACAGCGCGGAACCGCTGATGAGCTGCCTCGACGGCAGCGTCCTTGATCGAAAGACCCTTGGCGCGCTGTTCCATTGCAAACTCGACGATCAGAATGCCGTTCTTCGAAGCAAGGCCCACCAGCATGATCATACCGATCTGCGTATAGAGGTTGATGTCACTGCCAACGATGGCAACCGCGGCCACCGCCCCGAACAGGGCCACGACCACAGACAGCAGGATCGAGACCGGCATAGTCCAGCTTTCATACTGTCCAACCAGAAACAGGTAACCGAATAGGATAGCCAGCCCCAGAATGACGATCACCAAGCTGCCGGACGCCAATTGTTGTTGTGCCGTTCCCGTCCATTCGAACGAGTATCCCGGCGGCAGAGCCGAAGCAGAGACCTCTGTCATCGCGGTGATCGCATCGCCGCTGGACAGGCCCGGCGCTGGCACCGCTGTCACCGTTGCCGACCGGAAAAGGTTATGTCGCTTCAGCAGAACCGGCCCCAAAACGTTTTCCACGTCAATCAGGGTACCCAGTGGCACCATGTCGCCCTTCTGTGAACGCACATAGAGGCTGGCAATGTCATCGACATTGTCGCGATAGCTGCCTTCCGCCTGGATCATTACGCGATAGACGCGACCAAACAGGTTGAAGTCGTTGACATAATACGACCCCAGCTGGGCCTGCATGGTCTGGAAAATCTCAGCCACCGAGACGTCCAGTGTCTTGGCTTTCTCGCGGTCCAGGTCGACGAAAAGTTGCGGAACGTTGGCACGGAATGTCGTATAGGCTTGCCCGATCTCGGGTCGTTGGTTGGCCGAATAGACAAACGACCCCACAGCCGATGCCAGATCCTGCGGTGAACCGCCGCCGGTTTGCTGCACCTCCATCTCGACCCCGGCCGACATGCCGAGACCCTGAATTGGTGGCGGGTTGAAGGCAACGGTCGAGGCTGCGGTCTCATTATTCGCGATGGCCAGCACCTTAGCCAAAATGGCTTCGGCGCTCAGGTCTTCCTCCTGCCGTTCGCTCCAGTTGTCGAGGTTCACGAAGATCGCAGCGCCGTTGGTGATTGTGCCGTTCAGCAATGAGAAGCCATTGATCAGAACGGTGCTGGACACACCCGGGATCTCGCGTATCTGGTCATCAAGGCGCTTTGTCACGGCCTCGGTCCGTTCCAGCGTCGCGGCGTCAGGCAGTTGTACGTCAACAAAGAGATAACCATTGTCTTCCAGCGGGATAAACCCAGCTGACGTGTTCGACATGATTGCCCCTGTTCCCATGCCGAGCCCAACCACGATGGCTAGCGCGATAGCCGGAAAGACAAGCAGTTTGCGAACAATGGCGACATAGCCATTGCGAACGCCACCAATGAGATTTTCGAACAGCGCAAGCAGCCCCTTGGGTGGCCCCGAGCGGGCCTTAAGGACCAGCCCACACAGCGCGGGCGACAGTGTCAGCGCGTTGATGGATGATATTACAACAGCGGTCGAGATCGTAACAGCGAACTGAGAGTACAGCCGCCCGGAGATACCCGGCATGAAGGTCACCGGTACGAACACCGCCAACAGAACCAGTGTGGTCGCGATGACGGGGCCGGTGATCTGCCCCATAGCCTTACGGGTGGCTTCGGCTGGGGGCAGCCCCTCATCAGCGATGATGCGCTCGACGTTTTCGACCACGACAATGGCGTCATCGACCACGATGCCGATGGCCAAAACCAGCGCAAACAGCGAGATCGTGTTCAAAGACATGCCGAAGGCCAGCAAGAAAGCAAACGTGCCGATCAGTGAGACCGGGATGGCAACCGCCGGAATGATCGTCGCGCGCCAACTTCCCAGGAACACAAAAACGACCGAGATCACGAGGGTAAAGGTCAGGATCAGTGTCGATACGACGTCATTCAAAGAAGCTTCGACAAAGTCTGTCGTGTTAAAGGGGACATCATACTCCACATCCGTCGGGAATGCGCGGGACAGCCGCTCCAGTTCCGCCTGCACGCGCTCTGAAACGGCCAGGGCGTTTGCGCCGGGGGCCTGATAGATACCGATCACGGTGGCGGGCACGGACTGAAAATAACCGGACGCCGAGTAAAACTGTGCACCAAGCTCAACCCGGGCGATGTCCCTTACGCGGACAATTGCGCCGGCATCTCCGGTACGGATCACGATGTTGCCAAATTCTTCGGCTGACGTCAGTCGCCCTTTGGACTTGATCGTGTATTGAAAGGTCTGGCCTTCGGGAACAGGCGGTGCACCAATCGAGCCTGCGGACACTTCGATATTCTGTTCGCGGATCGCGTTGATCACATCGCCTGGTGTGATGGACAGGGCTGCCATCTTGTCCGGGTCCATCCAGACCCGCATGGCGTATTCCAGGTTGGTCAGAACATCAGCCTTGCCCACGCCCTGCACACGCGCCAGCGCATCGCGCAGGTTGATCGAGGCATAGTTGGAAAGAAACACGCTGTCATAGGTGCCGTTGGGCGAGGTCAGCGTGACCAGCATCAGCATGTTGGTCGACGATTTTTGTGTGACAACGCCCGAAGATGTCACTTCGGCGGGCAACGACGACATTGCCTGCGCCACCCGGTTCTGCACGTTGACCGAGGCGATATCGGGGTCGGTGCCAACTTCGAAGGTTACGTCCAATGAATACGAGCCGTTGTCAGACGATCTGGACGTCATGTAGATCATGTCGTCCACACCGTTGACCTGCGCCTCGATCGGTGCGGCAACAGTGTTTTCCACTGTTTCCGCATTTGCGCCGGTATATTTGGTGGATACGTTGACGACGGGCGGGGTAATGTCAGGGAACTGCGCGACCGGCAGCACCAGATAGCCGATGCCACCCATGATGGTCAGTACCAGCGAGATGACAAACGCCAGCTTTGGCCGGCTAATGAACAGGGCTGAGAACATCGTTTATTCTCCCGGCTGTTCAGAAGCGAAGACCGCGTCAACGGCCACGCCGGGGCGGACCCGTTGCAGGCCCTCGACAATCACGCTTTCGCCCTCACGCAAGCCTTCCGTAACGATGATGGCAGTACCTTCCGTGTTGCCTGTGGTGATGTATCGCTGCTCCACCATCTGTTTGTCGTTTACTACAAGAACAAAGTCACCACGCTGGTCGCGTTGCAGTGCAGCTTGCGGCACCAGAACTTGCAGGGTTGGTTGCAGCGCTTCAATCTGCACATTCACGAATGCACCATCCAGGATCAAACGGTCGGCATTTTCGAACTGGGCGCGCATTGTGATCGCACCGGTTAACGGGTCGATACGATTGTCAACGAATACGATCCTGCCTGTTTCATCCAACTTGGTTCCATTTGGCAGCGTAATATGCACATTGGGGCTTTGCGGGCTGTCAGCAAGAGAAGCGGAATTTGCGCCAACGGTCTGAAGAACCGAAGTGAAAAGTTTTTCGTTCAGCGAGAAATTCACATAGATTGGCGTCTCGCTGACAATGTTCACCAGTGGGGGGTTGGTCGGGCCGACCACATCACCGACACTGGTGGTGATGCTGCCGATACGCCCATCAAAAGGCGCGTGGATCTGTGTATAGCTGAGGTCCAGTTCGGCCTGCTGGATCGCTGCATTTGCGGCCTTGACCTGAGCCTCGGCGACCAGTTCGTTTGCCCGCGCGATGTCACGTTCGGATTCAGGTGTCGCGTCGCGCTTGTAAAGCTCTTCCTTACGCGCCAGGTCAACCTTGGCCAACTCAAGATTTGCCTCGGCCCGGTTCAGATCAGCTTTTCGGGCCTCCAATGTCGCTTCGTAAAGGTCCGGTTCGATGGTGAACAACAGGTCGCCTTCTTTGACCGTTGCCCCATCCTCGACATTTCGGCTGTTGAGAAAACCGTTCACGCGGGCGACGATGTCGACCTTATTGATCGCCTGAGCGCGCCCTATGAAGGAAGCCTCGTCGGTGATTTCTTCGGTGTAGGCGGCCGCAATCGTAACTTTCGGTGCCGCTCCTTCGTCCTGTGCAGTTGCAGGTTGGGCCAGTCCCAGGGATATCAGCAATAATGCGGTGGCAATTGGATTGCTGGCCTGAGTTGGAAAAGGGAAAACTTGGGACATGGCGAAAGCCTCGTGCATTTCAGAAACAATTGGTGCCCATCCCGGCGGTCACAATCGCGCGAGTCGACAAAACTTGGTTGCAGGATGGCTTGTTTACCACGATTTCTCAAGCGCGATGAATCCCGAGGTGGTTCGCGATGACGCCAAAAATTTGTGCAACTAAGCTGGTTTAGGTGTCGGCCCGTTCCGAGGTGCCGAACGAAAACAGGGGCCAACGGCCCCCGTTTGAGCTTCCGAATATCTGGGTGGTCAGCCGCGTTTACCGGCGAATTTTGCCTGCCATTCTTCGCGCTGTTCGTCTGTGATCTTGGCGAACAGAACGTCTGGCACGGTAAAGTCGTGACCCGCGGGTAGCGCGTTCAACGCTGCGGCTACGTCTTCCGGCCAGCTGGTATCAAGCGTGTTCATGGCGCTTAGCATCTTGGCCGCAGCATCAGGGATGAACGGCGCGCTGAGCACGGCATAGAACCGGATCAGGTTCAGACCCAGACGCACCTGTGCAGCGGCCTGTTCGGGGTCTTCCTTAAAGGTTGACCACGGCGCCGCAGCTTGCAGGAATTCGTTGCCAGCCACCCAGATGGCCCGCAGCTCCTGAGCCGATTTGCGGACGTCCATTGCTTCCATATGCGCCTCATAGGCGCGGACACGTTTGGTAAGTTCATCGATCAGAGCGTTCTCACGCTCGCCAAACTCACCGCCTTCGGGCACCACCTCACCGAATTTCGAGCGGCAGAACTTGGTGATGCGGCTGACGAAGTTGCCCAGAACATCGGCCAGATCCTTGTTCACGGATTGTTGGAAGTTCTCCCACGTGAACTCGCTGTCGCTGCTTTCCGGTGCATGGCTCAGCAGCCACCACCGCCAGTAGTCAGCTGGCAGAATCTCGAGCGCCTGATCCATGAAAACGCCACGACCCTGCGAGGTCGAGAACTGGCCGCCGTCGTAGTTTAGATAGTTGAAGGATTTCAGGTGGTCGACCATTTTCCACGGCTCGCCCGACCCGAGAATGGTGGCGGGGAAAGAAAGCGTGTGAAACGGCACGTTGTCCTTGCCCATGAACTGGACATAGCGCACATCGTTCGCGCCCTTGTCGGTGCGCCACCAGCGTTCCCACTCGGAATCGGGTTTCCCCGTGGAATCCGCCCATTCCTTGGCACAGGCGATGTATTCAATCGGCGCGTCGAACCAGACATAGAAGACCTTGCCTTCCATACCGGGCCAGTCCTGATCGCCTTTCTTGACCGGAACACCCCAGTCCAGATCGCGGGTGATCCCCCGGTCTTGCAGCCCGTCGCCGTCATGCAGCCATTTCTTGGCAATGGATGTGGTCAGGATCGGCCAGTCAGTTTTGCTGTCAATCCAGGCATCCAGCTGATCCTTCATCGCCGATTGGCGCAGATAGAGGTGCTTGGTCTCACGCACTTCCAGATCGGTCGAGCCCGAAATGGCCGAGCGCGGTTCAATCAGGTCGGTCGGATCCAACTGCTTGGTGCAGTTTTCACACTGGTCGCCACGTGCGTTCTCATACCCGCAATTGGGGCAGGTACCCTCGATATAGCGGTCGGGAAGAAAACGACCATCCGCGTTGGAATAGATTTGCTTTTCCGTGACTTCACGGACCAACCCGGCCTCATCCAGCTTTCCGGCGAAATGTTGGGTCAGCTTTTTGTTCTGCTCGCTGGATGAACGGCCAAAGTGATCAAAGCTCATCCCAAAACGCTTGGCGATGTCGGCCTGAATTTCGTACATGTCCGCGCAATACTCGGCCACAGGCTTTCCAGCTTTAGCAGCGGCCAGTTCGGCCGGGGTGCCGTGTTCGTCGGTGGCACACAGGAACATGACCTCGTTCCCCCGGCCACGCTGATAGCGTGCATACAAGTCGGCAGGCAGTTGCGAGCCGATCAGGTTGCCGAGGTGCTTGATCCCATTGATGTATGGGATTGCCGAGGTGATGAGAATCCGAGCCATATTCCGTTTCCGCATATCTAACTGCGCGTTCGTCTAACCTATGTCACCGCTCAGCAAAAGCCCGGTTTCGTAGATGACTGGAATAACTCTGATTTGTGACGCGCCCCTGATGGGACGACCAAGCCGCCGATGGCCGTTGCAATACGGTCAGATTGTAGTCAGCCAATTCGCAGACTCTCCGCAATGCAGGGCTGCGGGCTCGCTTTTCATTCCTCGCGGGCGCGTTTCAGCAACCTTCCGACCGTAAAGGATGTACGCGGTGCGTAGACGTAATTGGTTCTTTCCGCGGGTGTTGGACGCGACCGCATTCGGGCCAGGCCGAAGCCGATCAGGAATACGTGGCCGACCGCGACAAATGCAAACAGCGCGCTGGGTCCAAAATCCTGGATCAGTGTTGATGTGATATAGGGTGACGCAATTGCCCCCAGCGCGTACCAGAACATCAGGGCGGCAGACAACTCGACCCTCTGCTCGGTTGTCGCAAAATCGTTGGCATGTGCGGATGACACCGAAAAGATCGGGAATGTCGTAAACCCAAAAAGCCCTGCTGCCAGCATGACACCGACAGTTCCCGTGTCGCTTGCCGCCATTGTGACCCCGCAGCTTAGTACCGCCGCGACCGAAAGCCAGATCAAGACCCAGCGCCGGTCGTACTTGTCAGCGAGCCACCCCATCGGATACTGCGCCAGTGCCCCGCCCAGAACGAAAGAAGCTAGGAAGAAGGCGATTTGATCCACTCCCAGCCCGACTTCCTGACCGTAGACGGGCCCGACCATTCGGAAAGATGCTGAGCTGAGTGCAGAAACAATGACGCCTGCTACGGCCAATGGCGAACTGTGCCACGCCAGTTTCGGGCGCAGGCGGGGGGCGTCAGGCGTCTTCGGTTGACTTGCGCGTGTCAGCGTCAGCGGCAGCAACGAGGCGCAGCACAGGATCGCCAAGAGGTTGTAGGATACATACGAGGCGGGTGGCAGGACAGCGATGATCAACTGAGCACTCAGCGAGGCACCCATATCGACGATGCGATAGGTGCCCATGGCTCGTCCACGTGTCTCATTGGTTACTTTTGCATTCAGCCAGGCTTCGATGACGGTATAACAGCCTGCCACACATGTGCCCGAGGCGATGCGCAGCGCCGCCCATACATAAGGATTGTCTGTCAGGGTGTGGCCGATCAACCCCATCGCGCCCAGCGCTGTGCATACGGCAAATGCGCGGGAATGCCCGACGCTGCCCATCAGTCGCGGCGCCCACCAGCAACCTATGAAAAAGCCAAGAAAATGCGCCGAACCCAGCATACCGATCTGTTCGGTCGAAAAGCTTAACGTGATCCCGGAGATGGCATCCAGTGGCCCGACGCCGCCTGTTGAAAGCTGAAGCAGAATGACCGACAGAAACAGGGCGGCAAATGAAATGATCGTGCGCATGGTTTTCTCAGATAGGCGGCGTCACCGGACAATGCGCGCAACTATTCGACTTTATCCAGTCGTTTTTTGCTTTTTGTCAGTCAGGTTGCTCGAATGATCTCGGCACGAATGTCCAGCCCAACATGTTGTCCTACCAGATCGGGATAACCCGAGGCACCGAAATCGTGCCGGTTCAAAGTCCCGATCAAACCTATGGACAGGCGGCTCAGGTCGTTCGCGGCTGTACCAGGCTGGCGGTACAGGTTGGCTTCCAAGGTTATGGAGTGCGTCAGACCTCGGATAGTCAGTTCTCCCTTGACACGAGCGCCATTCGAAATGCGCCCATCCGCCCCCAATTGAATGTCAGTCGATACGAACTGAATTGTCGGATAGGTTTCGGCGTCCAATACACTGGGGCCGAGCATCGGCATGCGGGCAAAGGGCAAGCGGGTTCTGGCCTTGGTAACGTCCAGCACCACCGTGACCCGGCTGTTTTGCAGGCGTTGCGTGTCAATTTCCACGTTCGCGTCCCGGATCGGCATTGATCCGGTCTGGGGAATGCCGGAGAGGTCATAGGTAAACCCGACCCGGGTGCCGTTCGGTGACAAATTGTATGGCTTCAAGGCGGCCTGCACCGTATGGGCCAAAGGCAGAGCCGCCATCCCCGTAAGTACGAAGCGGCGGGTCAGGTGTGTCATGCCATGACCGTGTCCCGTCTGGGGCGGGATCTTTTGATCAACATCAGAACGATGGCAATGTTCAAGCCGTTCCAAAGAATGCCGTTGACGAAAGCCAGTTGGTAACTTCCGGTGACATCGTAAATCCAGCCTGACATCCAGCCACCAAGCGCCATGCCAAGAATTGTCATCATCATGACGAATCCGACTCGCGCGCCGGCTTCTTGCGGCGGCATGTATTCGCGGACAACCAAAGCGTAGCTGGGCACGATGCCACCCTGCGCCAGACCGAATAGCAAGCTGATCACATAAAGTGAGACCATCCCGTCATACGGCAGGAACAGGAACAGCGCGATGCACTGCAATACAGAGCCGATCAGAAGTGTCATGACGCCACCGAGACGGTCGGCCAACAGGCCCGAGACGATACGGCTGGCGACGCCGCCCAGTAGCATCAGCGATAGCATCTCAGCCCCCACTGCGGGGCCGTATCCCAGCCCAACGCAATACGACACGATATGGACCTGTGGCATGGACATCGCTACGCAACATCCAATGCCGGCCAGACCAAGAATGTACTGTAACACGCGTGGTGAAACACCGACACTGCGTGCGTTGATCCGGGCTGTGGCCGCGGCTGTGTCGTGCGCCTCGATTGGGACCTTGCGGCGCAACAACAAGGACAGGGGGATGACAACCAGCAACGTCAGAGCCGCCAATGTCAGATAGACCTGTTGCCAGCCGTCGCGTGCCAGAATACCGGACAGCAGAGTAGGCCAGATTGCCCCAGACAGGTAATTCCCGCTGGCCACCAGTGCGACGGCGATTCCACGCCGTTTCATGAACCAGTGCGAGATATCGGCGATCAAGGGCCCAAATCCGATCGATGTTCCCAGCCCGACCAGCAGATGCGCCGCGGATAGTAGCGTTATATTCGGGGCTAGCGTTGCCAATAGATAACTGAAGGCGCTTAAAACAGCAGCGCCGATCAGGGCGCGTGTCACACCCAGCCGGTCCACCAGTTGCCCCAGCCACATATTGCCCAGCGCAAATCCAATCATCGTAAGTGTATATGGCATCGAGGCTTCGGCGCGACCGGCGCTGAATTCTGCTTCGACGGCGGGCATGACCACGATTACAGCCCACATTCCCACATTCGCCACAGTTGCGATGGCGAGCGTGATCAGAAGGCGTATCCAGGAATAGCGGCTGTCATGGATCGGATGGCTCATGCGGCGACGCTAGGGTGCGATCCAGAGTTTGGCCAGTCACATCTTGCGTGATCCTTGCGGCTTCACGTCAGAATGTCCTCTGTTTCAATGCGTTTCAGGTGCAGACCGGTGCGGGCAGCGGTCTGAGTGGCTTGCCAGCTGACCGGGGGCAGGGCGCGGGCGCGGCGGCGGGTCAGGGTCCAATGCCTGGCATCCCCCTGATGGGCGGCGGCCATGTGCCAGCGTGTCTCAACCCCTTGTGCGCCGCCATCACCGGGCGTCAGCAGCAGGCCAAGCGGGGCATGGCCCATCGTGCCGCCTTGTTCTGCGGCCAGATGCATCCGCCGCACTGGTGTCAGCCCCGGCGCGCCGGGCAGGTCGCCTATGATCAGCGGGATGGCTCCGCTGCGCAGCGCCTCTTCAATACACCATAGCAGATCTTCGGCGCGGGTGGGATGGACGAACAGAAAACGCGCCGGATCAGCAAAGGCCATCATTCCGTCGGGATTCAGTTGGGCGGGCTCCCACGCGGGGGAAATCCACAGCACGGGCCCCTGTGTCTGACCGGCCAGCCAGATGGCAAAGCTGCGCCGGGCGGGGCCGCAAGCCTCGTGCACGCGGCCCGGTTGCAGGGTGATCTGCGAATGGAGATTTACCCCCGGTACCTGACGCGCAGGTTTGTGGCCAAGAAGCTGAGCAGACATGCCTGCAAGCTATCATGTTCCACTTTTGTTCTCAAGGGGTGAGGAGCATTAACGGGACAAGATCAGCTTGCCATCCGCAAACTGAATGCTTGAAAAACGGTGCAGATATTCCATCCCCAAAAGCGATTTATCCAGCTCACCCTCGTTGACCCAGGCCGAAACGTTCTGATCCGTAATGGGTCCTATCGTCAGGGTCTCAAGCCGCACCGGCGCGGTACGCACCTCACCGTTTGCAGTCAAGGCGCGCCCGAAATAATTCAGCTGATCGGGATCAATGCCTGCCCGTTTGGCATCCTGCGCGTTCAACACGATCTGGCTGGCACCGGTGTCGACAAGAAAGGTAATCAGCTCACCATTCACCAGAACCGGAAGGTAATAATGGCCGTCATAGGCGCGGGGAACCTCAACCGAGTTTCCGGTGACACTCATCTGCGGTGCGGGACCGACCGAGGAGCGAATATCCTCCCACAGGCCGACCAGTGCGATGACCCCGACGAATATGAACACCCATGCCATAACCTGCTGGAATGTCTTGCTAAGCGACTGCCGATTATGCGTGACAAACCACATCAGCAGCGCCGCCCCCAGCAGGGCCAGATAGATCAGGCGTCCAATGTCGAAACTGTCCATGCGGTTACCCGGAAATCCCTCTAACCTTGTGAATATGGGGATTTAAGATGCAAATCCAAAGGCCTTGAGGCCATCGAGAATAAACTGAACAGACAATGCAGCCAGCAGCATCCCAAGAAGCCGGGTCAACACGTTCAATCCGGTTTTCCCCAAAAGCCGTGCCACGGCCCCTGATGAAAGATACATCACAAAAACCATTGCCAGAACGACCAGCATAACGCCGATGACCACGGCCAGGCCCTGAATGCCGGGATGTTGACCGGCCAGCAGGATCATAGTGGCAATCGCACCGGGCCCTGCAATCAGTGGGATACCCAGTGGAAACACAGACGGGTCCGGATGTTCTTCCTCTTCGGCGCTGTTTTCACGACGTTTGGTCCGGCGTTCAAACAGCATGTCGAGCGCGGTCAGAAACAGCAAAACACCCCCCGCAACACGAAACGCCTCCATCGAGATGCCGACAAATCCCAGCAGCGCTTCGCCGAAGGCCGCGAACATCGCCAGAATGCCGCCAGCAGTCAGGCACGCGCGAACAGCGACAGAGCGGCGCGTGTGCCAATCCATGTTCTGGGTCAGGGCCACAAAAATCGGCGTTTGCGCCGGTGGATCAAGAACCACGAAAAGCGTTGTGAACGCGGTGATCAGAAATGCGGTGTCAATCACTCTTTGCTACTCTGTTGCAGATGTTTCAAAATTCTCAGGGCGTCTTCGGCCAGTCCGGACGGAACATAAACATGATCGTGGTGATAGCCCGCAACCATGTTTGCCGGAATTCCGGCCTGTGCCAACGCCCCCGAGACTGCAGCGGTCAGACCCACGCCTTCCAGCGAGGAGTGCACCTGAAGCGTGATACAGCGCATAGCGACCGCCTCTTTTGGTGCGCAATTGATCGGAACGACTAAAGACAGCCCTTCGGCCTCGACGTAACTGGCGCGTGTCCCGTCGGGCCAGTCCATATCTTCGGGCCAGACTACAAATGCGAATTCTCCGGGTTGAATTTCGGGATGCATTCCCGCGATCATTGCTTTGGTTTCAACGACAGGATCGCTCATACCGTTTCTGCCTGTTCCAGTCGCTCAGCAGCGGCGATCCAAAGCGCTTCTGCTTTTTGCATAGCCTCGACCACCTCGGCGAATTTGCGATTCCAGATTTCCAGATCGTTGATCTTGTCGTCTTCGTAAAGCGTCGGGTCGGCCAGTTTTGCCGCGAGCTTGTCGTGCATCTCTGTCAGTTTCTCGACCCGGTCCTCGCATTTGCGCAGGTCCGCCCGCAATGCCAGCATGGTATCGCGCGAGGCGCGTTTGGGCTTCTCTGTTTGTGGCTTTTCTTTCACCGGTTTGTCACGCGCCAGCAATAGGGCACGATAGGATTCAAGGTCACTGTCATAAGATTTGACCGTACCGTCCGAGACCAGCCACAACCGATCGGCAACAAGCGACAGCAGGTGCATGTCGTGGCTGACCAGCACGACAGCACCCGAATAGGCGGTCAGCGCTTCGACCAGCGCCTCACGGCTTTCGATATCCAGATGGTTCGTCGGCTCGTCGAGGATCAGCATATGTGGTGCGTCGATGGTTGCCAGCAGCAGCGACAGGCGCGCCTTCTGCCCACCCGACAGGCGGCCAACCTCGGTTTCCGCCTGAGCCGCGTTCAGGCCGAACCCCGCCAGACGCGAGCGCCACTTGCCCGGCGCCTCGTCCGGGCGCAGGCGGCGCAGGTGGTCCAGTGGCGTTTCGTTCACATAAAGCTCGTCCACCTGATGCTGAGCGAAATACCCGATGCGCAGCTTGTTGCTGCGGGTCATCTTGCCTGCCATCAGGGGCAGGCGGTCTGACAGCAGTTTGGACAGGGTCGATTTACCCTGACCGTTCTTGCCCAGCAGCGCGATGCGGTCATCCTGATCGATGCGCAGGTTCAGGCGGCGCAGTACTTCGGTTTCGCCATAACCCGTCACACCGCCTTCAATCTGGATGATCGGTGGCGACAGTTCCTCGGGCTCGGGGAAGGAAAACGCACGCAGCGCGGCCTCTTGCGGGGTTGAGACCAACTGGATGCGTTCAATCATCTTCAGGCGCGATTGGGCCTGTACGGCTTTTGACGCCTTGTAGCGGAAGCGATCCACAAAGCTTTGCAGGTGTGCGATGCGGGCCTTGGCCTTTGCATTCTCGGATTCCGCCTGCGCTAGACGTTCCGCCCGCCGTTCGGCGAATTTGTCATAAGGCACGGCGTAATAGGTGAGTTTGCGATCCTCCAGATGCAGGATCGACCCTACGGCACGGTTCAGCAAGCCCCGGTCATGGCTGATGATAATGACCGTGTGCGGATATTTCGCCAGATAGCTTTCCAGCCATAGCGCGCCTTCAAGATCCAGATAGTTGGTCGGTTCGTCCAACAGCAACAAATCCGGTTGCGAGAACAAAACCGCCGCCAAGGCCACGCGCATCCGCCAGCCACCGGAAAAATCCGAGCAGGGGCGCAATTGGTCTGCGTCGTCAAACCCCAACCCCTTGAGGATCGAGGCCGCGCGGGCTTCGGCCGACCAGGCGTCGATATCGGCCAGCCGCGTCTGGATTTCGGCAATTCGCGTGGGATCTGTTGCGTTGCCAGCCTCGGCCATCAGGGCGCTGCGCTCGGTATCAGCGGCCAGAACAGTGTCGATCAGCGAAACGTTGGACGAGGGGACCTCTTGCGCGACCCCGCCAATGCGGTCGCGCTTGGGGACCGTAATATTGCCCGATTCCAGCGCCAGCTCCCCGCGGATCAGGCGAAAAAGCGTGGTCTTTCCCGTGCCATTCCGGCCCACAAGGCCAACCTTGTGACCGTCTGGTATGGTTGCGCTGGCGCCATCAAACAATGGGCGGCCTTCAACGGCATAGGTGATGTCTTCGATCCGTAACATGGAGCGCTCTTAGCAGAGGTGTGATGCCGCCGCCAGCGGCTTGGCATTTTCAAGTGTCAAGCAATGTGTTAGCGCTGTCTCGTTTGCTTTTTGAAACGGTTTTCCACATGCGCGCGGCCCGGACGCCTCCATCCCTGATCACGTTGATCTTTGCTACGGCGCTGTCTGTACTGACGCTCAACATGTTCCTGCCGTCGCTGGCACATATGAGTGAAGATTTCGCTGTGGATTACGGTCTGATGAACCTGTCGGTCGCGGGGTATCTGGCGGTTTCGGCAGTATTGCAACTGATTATGGGCCCTTTATCGGATCGCTTTGGTCGCAGACCTATCCTTTTGATTTGTGTATCAATATTTGTCCTTGCGTCGATCGGATGCACGCTGGCTGGATCGATCTGGGTTTTTCTTGGCTTCCGTCTGCTTCAGGCTGCTGTTGTCGCGGGCTCGGTCCTGTCCAGCGCGTCGATCAGAGACCGTTACGCACCGAATGAGGCGGCAAGCAAACTCGGTTACGTCGCGATGGCCATGGCGCTGGCCCCGATGCTTGGGCCGATGTTGGGTGGGGCGCTGGATATGCTTTTCGGTTGGCGCTCGGGGTTTGTCCTGTACTCGTTGCTTGGGGCAGGGTTGCTGGTGCTGCTTTGGTTCGACATGGGCGAGACCAACACCAACCGCTCGTCCACATTTGGTGCCCAACTGCGCGAGTATCCCCATCTGTTCCGTGCCCGCAGGTTCTGGGGCTATGCCTTATGCGCAGCGTTTTCGATTGGGGGGTTCTACAGCTTTATCACCGGTGCGCCGCTGGTTGCTGCAGCGTGGTTCGACCTGAGCCCTGCAATGCTGGGGCTGGGGATTGGCATCATCACCGGCGGGTTCATGGTTGGCAATTTTGTCACCGGTCAGATTGCGGCCCGGACGCGCCTGACGACAATGATCTTGTCAGGGCGGATCGTGGCCTCGACCGGGCCGTTTTGTGGATTGATGCTGTTTCTCGCTGATCTGGGATCGGTCTGGGTCTTCTTCGGCTCGGCAATCTGTGTCGGCTTTGGCAACGGTTTGACCAATGCCAATGCCGCGGCTGGCGTCATGTCAGTACGCCCCGGACTGGCAGGAAGCGCGGCAGGGCTGTCGGGGGCATTGATCGTGGCTTTGGGCGCTGTTCTGACCTCAATGACCGGCGCGTTCGTTAGCCCCGAAAATGGGCCGTATCTGGTACTGGGCATGATGTGGGCCTGTAGCTTTGCTGGCTTGCTGGCGGTGCTTTACGTCCGTCGACTGGACCGCGTCGACCCTTTGCCAGACACAATCTGAACTGCAAAGCCACGGGCAAGGCATCATTACACTTTTCATGGGTCAAAGTCCGTGATACCCGGCGCGCGATGGATTTCGGCGCGGGTCCCGCGTCACATTATAAGGAGAGGCCGACATGGCACTGGAACGCACATTCTCGATCATCAAACCCGATGCAACCCGCCGCAACCTGACCGGCAAGATCAACGCCAAGTTCGAAGAAGCAGGCCTGCGCATCGTGGCGCAAAAGCGCATTCACATGACCAAAGCTCAGGCTGGCAAGTTCTATGACGTTCATGCCGAACGTCCGTTCTATGACGAACTGTGCGAATTCATGTCGTCGGCTCCGGTTGTTGTTCAGGTTCTGGAAGGCGAAGGCGCCATTGCAAAGAACCGTGAAGTTATGGGCGCAACGAACCCTGCGGACGCAGCCCCCGGCACCATCCGCGCTGAATTCGCGGAATCGGTCGGTGAAAACTCGGTCCACGGTTCGGACGCACCGGAAACCGCAGCGGTTGAAATCGCATACTTCTTCTCGGGCATTGAACTGGTCGGTTAAGCCACAGCCATTGGTGACAAACAGGGGCCGCATCCTTGGTTGGGTGCGGCCTTATTCGTTCAGAGCTGCTTTAAGTCCTTTGGTGCAACACGAACTCCGATGGCGTCCAGATCTGCAATCATCTGGTTTTCCGGAGCAGCACCGTTACCAGCTTTGATTGCGTCGAACCTTTCGCGCAGGGCTTTCTTCTCGTCGCCCTTGCAATCGTTCCACGGGCGGCCCTGCAATCCCATCACCAGAACATAATATCCGATGAAATGCGCCCTGGTGCCGGCGCGCAACAGGCGGGCATAGGCTTCGTCCGGCCCCAGTTCTCGCAGTGCCTCAGCCGAATGAATACCAGCACGTGCGCAGGCCTGTTCAAAGGCGGGGCCAAGGTTTCGGATCGAAGATACTGGTTCGCTCATAGCGGTGTCTTACTTCGGCACCCGAGGCCTGTCACCCCGTGATTACACTCGGTCGCAGGCATAATGCCTTGATGTCCTTTCGGGTTCAGCCGAGACTGAAAAGGAGAACCTTGGATGGCGTTGGAGCAACCAAACCAAACAAGGGGCGCGCGCATATGATCGTTGAGAAACCTGTAAAGGGGTTTCTGAAGTTGAACTGGAAAGGCGTATCATGACCAGATCGTCAAGCGATCAGTTCATTTTCCCAGCGAGGATTGACGAAACGGCTCTGGCAAATGCCATTGCCGGGTTTTCCCAAAAAGTTTCACCCGATAGCCCCGTCGCAGCTTTCGCATTGCTGGATTGTCACGATCAGTCACTGCGCGCCTCGGGTCGTGCTTTGATCGATACTGGCGGGGTGTTGCACCTGCTGCGGAAGGACCACGGCCCTTTGTCTCAGCAGCACTCGGGGCATCTGCGGTTTGCACGGGACTTGCCAGAAGGGCCGGTTCAGAAGGCGCTGAGCGACTTTCCTGAACTACGGGCGCTGACGCAGATTGGTGTTGGAGAGATCGAGGCAAAGACCTTCGCCGTGCTTGATGATCTGCAAAAGACAAAAGTCAGGGGAACTTTAACGTACATGTCGACGCCATCAGGGCAGGCAACCATTGTACGAATTCAGCAGTTGCGCGGGTATAAGAAGGCCTATCAGTTGGTCCGTTCCGCTCTCGATCGCGTTTCGGGCGGTGTTCGTGACGTTGAAACGGTCTATCCCAGTCTGTTTCCAGACATGGTTCCCTATCAGGCCAAGCCTGAAATAAAGTTCGGTCAAGCAGATCCTTGCAGCGAAGTCGCTGCGAAAATCGTTCAAATATATCTGAGGGTTGCACGGCAAAACGAGGAGGGCATGATCGCTGATATCGACACCGAGTTTTTGCACGATTACCGGGTATCGTTGCGCAAGATCAGGTCAGTGATCAGCCTGTTCAAGGTTGTGTTGTCCGAGGCCCAGACGGCCGAACTGAAGCGGCTCTTTTCCGATCTTATGGCCCCCACGGGACCTCTGCGTGATTTGGATGTCTACCTTCTGAAAAAAGACAAGTATTTCAATCTTATCCCGCCGAGCCTTCACGCAGGACTGTCCGAGATGCTTGATCAGTTTCAAACGGAACGTACACAAGAGCAACTGCGCCTATCTCGCTGGTTGCGCAGCGCCGACTACACGACGTCCATGAACGACCTGACCGCAATGTTCACCAGTACTGATCACTTGGACCTCGGACCAAACGCGCATCGCGGCACGTATGACTATGCCTGCGCGCTGATCTGGAAGCATTATCGCAAGATGTGCAAACTGGCGCGCGGCATAAGCGATGATACGCCAGACAAGACGGTGCATGAGCTTCGTATCGAATGCAAAAAACTAAGATATCTGATGGAATTGTTTGCCCCGCTCTTCGATGCGAACGGATTGAGAACGATCCTTAAACCGTTGAAAAAACTTCAGGATAATCTTGGTTTGTTCAACGACTATTCTGTGCAGCAAGACGCGTTGCTGACCTTTGTAGCGTCGCACGCCGATACGCAAGGCCGCATAAACGCGCAGATCGGTTTGTCCGTGGGTGGCCTAATCGCTGTGCTTGATCAACGCCAGAAGACCGAAAGAAAACGCGTTGTCGCAAGCTTCCTTCAGTTCGACGGGCGAGAAATCCGGCACATGTTCCGCAGTCTGTTTCACCACAAAAAGGAGTAGGGAATGAAGATCATTGCCTGTTACAGCAATAAGGGCGGTGTCGGAAAAACCGCTACTTCGGTGAACCTGGCCTATGCCTATGCGCAGGCTGGCCAAAAAGTTTTGCTATGCGATCTCGATCCTCAGGGGGCGTCCGGGTTCTATTTTCGGGTGAAGCCGTCAAAAAAACTGACGGATGCCCGATTTTTTGAGGATGTGGAGCGGTTTACCAAAGCCATCCGGGCAAGTGATTTTGACGGGTTGGACGTTCTGCCCGCAAACCTGACTTTCCGCGACTTTGATATCTTCCTGTCGCGCATGCGGAACAAACGATCGCGTCTGAAAAGGGCATTGTCGGCGGCTGGCAGTGATTATGATCTGGTTCTTCTGGATTGTCCGCCCAATTTTTCCACCTTGTCCGAGAATATCTTTCGGGCCGCTGATGAAATCGTTGTTCCGATCATTCCCACAACCCTGTCCGAGCGGTCATTCGATCAGCTGGTTGGCTTTTTCGACAAACACGGGCTGCGTAAGAAGAAGCTGCGGGCGTTCTTTTCGATGGTGCAGAACCGGAAGTTGTTGCATCGGGAAACGATGGTTTCAATGCGCGCCCAGCATCCCAAGCGCATTTTACACGCGGTTGTGCCTTTCGCTGCGGATGTCGAAAAGATGGGGCAATATCGGGGCCCTGTCTGTACTTACGCAGGTCGTAGCGCTGCTGGTGCGGCATATCGGGCGCTGTTTGATGAGCTGGAAGAAAGAGCGGGGGCACCCTGATGAGCAAAGAAATTGAACGCAAGTTTCTGGTGGCAAGGTTGCCGAACCTGAGCCGCGCAGAAAAAGCAGAGGTGCGTCAGGGGTACCTCACCGCGCCGGAGGACTCGACCGAATTGCGCCTTCGGCAAAAGAACAATGTGTTTTTCCTGACCTTAAAAGGCGGCGGTGATCTTGTACGTGTTGAGCGTGAGGCAGAGATAACCCGAGACCAGTTTGAAACCTTCTGGCCGGAAACCCAAGGTCGCCGGGTCGAGAAGGTGCGTTACACGGATCTAATGCCAGACGGCCACCAGTTCGAGCTGGATGTTTTTTCAGGCGGTCTGGAACCCCTGCGTTTGGTTGAGGTTGAGTTCCATACCAGTGAAGACGCAAATGCCTATGTCCCGCCGGGTTGGTTCGGTGCGGAAGTTACAGGGGATAAACGGTACAAAAACAAGGTATTGGCGATAAACGGACTGCCGGATTAACTCTGAATTGCCAGATTGATCGTAGTTTCCAAACCTGGGTCGCAGTTTCGGGCTGCGAATGTCCCGCCATGCATATGTGAAATCGCGGCAACCAGCGCGAGCCCCAATCCCGCATTGCGTTCCGTCCGCGCCGGATCAAGTGTGACGAAGGGAAGTTGAAGGCGATCCAACTCTCCGGGCGGAACACCCGGACCACGGTCCCGAACCCGCAATTGGGCAAATCCGTCCTTGGTACCGATAGAGATCGTGATTGCGGTATCTGCCGGTGCATAACGCATCGCGTTTTCCAGCAAATTAGAAAGAGCCTGCGAGAGTAGGGGCCGGTGCCCCTGAATTGAGGGGGCAGAGCCTGTAACCTCAAGGCGGATGTCCTGATCTGCGGCCACCGGGTCATACAGTTCCACGACATCTCCAACCAGTTGCTGCAAGTCAATGTCTTCGAATTGCTCGCGCCCTAGACCGGCCTCGGCCCGCGAAATTTCGGTAAGCTGCCCCAAGACCCGCAAAACATGGTCGATTTCTCCCGTAGCCCGCGCAATGTCGATTTCGCGGTCCAGATCGCTTTTGCCGGGCTCGGAAAGGGATTCGACCCTTTGGCGAAGGCGGGACAAAGGAGAGCGCAAATCATGTGCGATAGAGTTCGACGTGGTGCGCAGATTGCTCACCAGCTCTTCGATCCTGTCGAGCATGTTGTTCAACGTGCCAGAGACCTGATCGAACTCGTCCCCGGTTCCGCGCAGGGGCATCCTCTTGGAAAGATCGCCGGAAACGATGTTTTCGGCTGTGCTTGCGATGTCTGACAGGCGTGAAAACACCAGACGTGTGAACAGCCAGCCAGTGATCACGCTCAGAACAAATGCTATTCCTAGCGCCAGTGCCAGAGATCGGAACAATACACGGTCGAATTGTTGACGGGCCGCCGCATCCCGTCCCACCAAAAGGCGTTCACCACCGGGCAATCGGATCGAAGCGGCCGAGATGGGCACCAGTTGGTCATTGTCAGCCCTGCGCAACTCGAGGTCGACCCAACCGCTTCCGGCGGTCACATTGACCGGCCAGGTTTTCAGGTTACCCACAAGCTTGACGCCCTGCCGATCCGCCAGCAGATACAGCGCGTCTCGATCGGACGCGCTTGGAAGACGACGCTCGATCGCTGTAATCAGCCCGATCAGCCCGCGCCGTTCATATTCATCGGCAAGCCCGGTCAGTTCGGCGGACACGACCGATCGGGTCTCGGATTCGATGCTCCGGTTGGCTGTCACATAGACCAATGCCAGCACAGACGCGGTCAGGAACGTGCTTAGCACCATGCTGGTGGCGACAAGTCTTGTTCTTGAATTATTAAGGGAAAGCCGAAGGTTATCCATCGGACATCATGTAACCCGCACCGCGAACTGTTTCAATCAAAGGTATGTCTCCACCTTCATCCAACTGGCGGCGCAGCTTTGAAATATGAACATCCACAACGTTGGTGTTCGGGTCGAAATGATAATCCCAGACGCCTTCAAGCAGCATGGTACGCGACACGACACGGTTCTTGCGGCGTAGAAAGAACTCAAGGATCTGGAATTCACGAGGTGTCAGCGTAATCTCATGGCCGTCCCGCGTAACCTTGCGGGTCAGTAGATCCATTTCAAGATCCTTGCAGGTCAGCGTCGGCGTTTCCTCGGATTCCTGCGGACGCCGCAACAAGGCTTCGATCCGCGCATGAAGTTCCTGAAACGAAAAGGGCTTGACCAGATAATCGTCGGCGCCTGATCGCAATCCTTTGACGCGCTCGTCCACTGCGCTCATGGCCGTCAACATCAACACCGGTGTTTTCAGCCCTGCTGCACGCAGGGATTTGATCAGGGACAGACCGTCCAGACCGGGAAGCATCCTGTCCAACACAATGGCGTCAAAACCGCCGTCCGTAGCGTGGTACAATCCCTCGCGGCCATCAGCAGCCGTTTCGACCACATAGCCTTCTTCGCCAAACCCTTTGGCAATGAAATCCCTGGTGTCAGCGTCATCTTCGACGATCAACAGACGGCGGCTCATGATGTGGTTCCTTTCCCTAAGGATTTAAACACAAAATTCAAACAAAGCATATGGTTTGCTGACGATCTTGCCGGGTGCTGGGCACGCACCCGGCAAGCCCGACGGACAGCGGACAACTCAGGTCCGCCGGGTGAGGCACGCGCCGGATCTCCCCATCAAGCGGCGCGCGCATGGTGTTAGTCAGACCAGTTCGACAGCAACGAAAATCTGGCTGCCGGCCCGATTGATCAATACCAGTGCCGGGTCTGTTTTTTCGCTGTCCAGTGCGGCCTTCAGCGCTTCGGGTGTGAACGTGTCCTGGTTGCCCAGTTTGACGATCACGTCACCGCGTTGCAGACCCGCCCGGGCCGCAGGGCTGTCCGGTTGCAAGTCTGTGACGACCACACCTTCGACGGTTTTAGCAATACCCGCTTCAGCCCGCACCGTTTCGGTCAGCGGGGCCACTGTGACACCAAGCGACGTGCCTGCTGCATCAGATTCGACAGGGGTGTCGGACTGAGCCGCCGCTGCCTGATGCTGGCCAACGGTCAAAGTGACCGTTTCCTGTTTGCCATCGCGCAGAATGGTCAAATTACTGGCGGTGCCGACCTTGGTTGTGCCCACCAGAATAGGCAGGTCACCACTGGAGTCTACGGCTTCGCCATTGAAAGACAGGATAACATCGCCTTGTTCCAGGACGCCATCTGCAGGGCTGTCGGCGACAACATCTGCCACCAGTGCACCCGAGGAGGCATCAATACCCAGCGCCGCCGCAAGCTGCGGGCTGATATTCTGGATCGAAACACCCAGCCACCCACGGCTGACCTGCCCGTCATCCTGTAGATCGGCTGCAATATGTTCAACGATGTTCGAGGTTACGGCAAATCCCAGCCCGACAGATCCGCCACTGGGGGAATAAATGGCCGAGTTTACACCAATCACTTCGCCGTCCATGTTGAAAAGCGGGCCACCAGAGTTGCCCTTGTTGATAGCTGCGTCCGTTTGAATGAACTCGGCATATGGCCCGTCCGAGATATTGCGACCTTTAGCCGATACAATGCCGGTAGTGACCGTGGAGCTCAAACCAAACGGGTTGCCGATCGCTACGACATCTTCGCCAACACGGATTGCATCGCTGTCACCCAGTTCGACGGCTTGCAGGCCCGGGACTGCATCGATCTTCAAGACTGCAATGTCTGTCAGCGGGTCGGTGCCAACCACCTCGGCCTCAAATGTCCGGTCATCACTTAGGCGAACGGTTACAGTCGCGGCATTGTCCACCACATGGTGATTGGTGACGATATAACCGGCTTCATCCAGTACAAACCCTGACCCGAGCCCTTGTGCCGGACCGCGTTGAGGCATGTTGAACCCTTCAGGCCCACCAAATCGTTTGAAGAATTCCCCAAACGGGTGACCGTCAAAGTCAAAATTCTGACCCTGTGTGGGGCTTGGGGCGGTCTTTTGCTCGGCAATGATGGTTACAACCGAAGGGGAAACGGTTTCGACAAGATCGGCAAGCGCTTCATCCGCCATCGAAGGTATAGCGGTTGTGGCCAGCATGGCTGCGCCCAATGCGCTGACCCCCATCCAGTTGGATGTGCGGGGAAGTAAAAGCGAAGATTTTCGGATGCTCATTTCTGTCTCCTGGTTTGATCACGCAATTTCCGTTGCGCGTTGAGACATGAGATGCACTGTCAGGATTGGGGTTTCCTGACTGATCAATTAATAAATCTTAATTTTGCCACAAAGCGGGTGTTTTGTGGTGAAGGACGTTGATCAGGATTCGCTGATTTAACCGAGGAGGTCGAAGGCGAATCGGAGGATTGTTGCCAAAACAGACGTCAAACTTTCAAAAAAGTTGAATTTTCATTGTTTTGTTGACAATGCTTTCACTGAACAGTGGGGAAAAATGCTGCTCTTCCAATGGTTGTGGGCGAGTCCGGGAAACTTCGGGCTTGACGCTGTAACTTTGCCGATAGGCAGCTGAATGGGTGCATAAGTTTGCGCTTAATCCCGAATCGATGATACGTGCACCGGACTTGGATCGCCTATAGGTTGAGCAAGCCTTGGTGCTATGTTGCCTAAAAGCCAAATCGAGGCACGCGAAATTAACCTATTCTTCCAATTTTACGTTGTTTCTAAGGATCGGATAAGTGAGGATGAAATTGCCCAAGTGAGGGGAAGCCAAAAGCGCTAGGGGGCGCTGGCGGCTAACTCAGTTACCGGAAGTTTTAGCGGCGTGTTAACGAGGGGGTCTTGTTTAGGTTTAGCGGCTAGGGAACCAGAGTGTCTTTAAGACCTATTGGTCAAACTTTTGGAATTGTGGAAAGTGGTAGTCCTGTATTGGGCACCGGCCCGGTCGATATCGACCGGGCCGTGTTTATTTAAACGGTGCGTTTCTTGCACCAAGCTGCCCAATCTTCCGGCGTATCCAGATCCAAAACCGCGTTTTGACCGGGCAGGGGTTGCAGGAATACGCCACCTTGTTGTGACCGGACCACCGTCTGCGCGCCGTGATCGCCGTGTAATGCCGAAAGCTTACTGAAAAGCGTCCGATCGAAGATCACCGGGTGCCCGGGCTTTCCATCTGTGGTTGTTCCGCGCCAGATTACATTGTCGGGATGCAACTGGCGTGCTTTCAAGATCGTTCTCAGATCGGTCTGGGTCAGGTCGGGTAAGTCGGCCAGCAAAACCATGACCGCGGGTGCATCAACAGGAAGGTGTTTTATGGCGGTGCGCAAACTGGCATTCATTCCCTCGGCCGCGTCCGGTACGGGAACGGTCTGTACGTCCATTCCTGCAAGAGCATCGTATCTTGGATGCGGGCGCGGTGGCAGGGCGACAAGGACAGGTGCCACGCCACGCGCTAGGGTCGCCGTACGGGTCAGCAGTGGAATGCCATCGATTTGCTGCATAAGCTTGTCCAGCCCGCCCATACGGCTGGAATGACCGGCGGCAAGCAGGATGATGGGGATTTCGGTCATTGCGCCACACTGCTGTCAGTCATGTGTGCTGTCATCCCCTCATGCGTGTGCCATCTGGGTCAAACAAAGGTGTCGAGATAACCTTCGCTTTGCGCATCTGCCCCAGAATCTCGATTTCAACCTCCAGACCATCTTCTATGCGCCCGGACGGCAGAAAGCCCATGGCGACGGATTTCTGCGCAAAATGAGAGTAGCCGCCGGAGGTACAGAACCCAACAACCGAACCATCCAGCCAGATCGGTTCATAGGCGTTGACGTCCGCATCGTCTGTTTCAACCTCGAAGGCTGCCAACTGGCGGATGGTTCCGTTGGCCCGTTCTAATTCCGCTGTATCGCGGCCGATGAAACGGGTGTTTTTGCGGAACGCAATGAACCGATCCAATCCCGTTTCAGCGGCGGTGTAATCCGGCGAATACTCTCGCATCCATGAGCCAAAAAACTTGTCCAGCCGCAGGCTCATCATTGCGCGCATTCCGAACGGAACAATTCCGTGGGGTTGTCCGGCCTCCCACAGTGTCCACCAAAGCTGACGCTGCGCTAAGGGGTCGCAATAGATTTCATAACCAAGATCGCCCGTATAGCTGACACGCTGAACGATACAGTCGGTCATGCCGACAGTCATCCGTCGCACGTTCAGGAAGTTGAAATCCGTCAGGTCGTCTCGGGTGCAGGTCGCCAGAACCTGCGTTGCCTTTGGGCCGGCAATCTGGAAACCGTTCAACCGGTCGCTGATGTTTTTAATTGTTACACCGTCCTGAGCGTTTTGTTGGAACCACCGCATGTGGAAGGCCTGACTGCCATAGGACGCCGTAAGCTGGAATTCAGTGTCACTCAGGCAGGAAACCGTGAAATCGCCGATTAGCTTGCCCTTGTGCGACAGCATCGGGGTCAAAGACAGCCGACCGGGTTTCGGAATGCGACCAGCCATGATCTGGTCCAGCCAGTTCCGAGCATTGGGTCCGGTGATGCGGTATTTGCCGAAATTGTGGACTTCGTTGATACCTACAGCTTCACGCACCGCCCGCACTTCGCGCCCCGTCGCCTCGAACGCGTTCGAGCGGCGGAAGGATGGCGTTTCAAGTCCCGGCTCGTCTTCCTGCGCAAAATAGTTTGGCACTTCAAGGCCGTATTGCTGCCCCCAAACCGCGCCAAGATCGCTGAAGATGTCATACATTGGTGTTGTGCGGTTGGGGCGTGCGGCGGGCAGTTCTTCGTTCGGATAGGCAACGCTGAAGCGTTTCTGATAATTCTCGATGACTTTGGGGCGGGTATAACCTGGGCTGATCCAGTCGCCGAAGCGGGCAACATCCATGGCAAACACATCGCGCTCTGGCTCGCCTTCGATCATCCACTGCGCCAGCGTAAGGCCAACGCCGCCACCCTGGCTGAACCCTGCCATAACACCGCAGGCCGACCAGTAGTTGCGCATTCCAGGTACAGGACCGACCAGCGGGTTTCCATCAGGGGCAAAGGTAAACGGCCCATGGATCACCGATTTTATCCCGGCCTCAGCCAGCACGGGAAAGCGGCGATAGGCGAATTCGATACTGTCGGTGATCTTGTCATAGTCATCGGGCAGCAACTCGTGCCCGAAATCCCACGGGGTGCCGTCTACTGCCCAAGGCTTGCAGGGTTGTTCATAGAACCCGATGCACAGACCACGCCCTTCCTGCCTTAAATAGCTTTCACCCGCCGGATCCATGACATGCGGATGCTCGCCACCCGCATCAATGATCGCTTCGATCTGGGGGATCGCGTCTGTGACAAGGTATTGATGCTCCATCGGGTGCAGGGGAAAATAGACACCCGCCATGGCACCAACTTCGCGTGCCCAAAGCCCGCCCGCATTAACAATGTGTTCGGCATGGATTGTGCCTTTGTCGGTGACGACATCCCAGCTTCCATCGTGGCGCTGGTTGGTTTCACGCACCATGCAATGGGTTTCAATCGTAGCACCGCCCATTCGCGCGGCCTTGGCATAGGCATGGGTGGTGCCTGACGGGTCCAAATGACCATCCAGCGGATCGTAAAGAGCGCCGATAATTCCGTCGATGTTCGTAATGGGCGCGATCTTTTTGATTTCTTCCGGGCCGACGATTTCTGTCTCAAGCGCCATGAACCGATGCTTGGCGCGTTCGGCCAGCAGCATATCAAACCGGTCCTGATTGTCGGCCAGTGTCACACCGCCCACGTGGTGCAGGCCACAGGACATGCCGGTGATCTGTTCCAGTTCTTTATACAGCCTGATCGTGTAGCCCTGTAGCGCCGCCATGTTGGTGTCGCCGTTGAGGGTGTGAAACCCGCCTGCTGCATGCCAGGTCGAGCCGCTGGTCAGTTCGGACCGTTCCAGCAACATGACGTCCGACCACCCAAGCTTGGTCAGGTGATAAAGAACCGAACATCCGACAACGCCGCCACCAATGACGGCCACCTGGCATGTGTTTTTCATCCGCTCCTCCTTTTCTGGTAGGACGGTGCAGATCAACGAAAAAGCATTCTGTCATACGAGCGACAGAGCGCGTCGTTTTTGTCTTGCGTCCAAACCCTATAAGGGCCGCACTTTCAGGGCTGTGATACGATTGCCTTCGCGTGCTGTTACCTCGAACCGGAAGCCATGGAACGAAAATACTTGCCCAACAACCGGGATCATCTGGGCTTCGTGGATGACCAGACCAGCAAGAGTGTTGGCCTCTTCATCCGGTAGCGACCAGTCCAGCGCACGATTGGCGTCACGAATGGTCATCGCGCCTTCGACAAGGAATTGGCCATCATCCGTCCGCACGACCGGCACCTCTTCGGCGATATCGAATTCATCGGCGATTTCGCCCACAATTTCTTCGAGAATATCCTCAAGCGTGATCAGGCCACGCAATGAGCCATATTCGTCTACGACCAGCGCAAAATGAGCGTGCATTCGCAGAAACTCGCGCATCTGGTCATCCAGAGTTGTGGTCTCTGGAACGAAATAAGGGGCATTCGCGACTTTGCCGATGTCAAAGCTGGCCAGACGGTCGGTGCCGCCGTCACTGCTGCCAGCCTGCGCATACATCGCGCGGAACAAATCCTTGGCGTGAACAACGCCAACAATGTTCTCCTGCTCGTCCCTGAAAACAGGCAGACGAGTGTGAGGGCTTTCAAGGCATTGCCTCAGGATAGCTTCGGGTGGGGCGTTCGCATCGATCATCTCGATGTTGGAACGGTGGAGCATGATCTCTTCCACCGTGCGGTCGCCCAGATCCAGCGCGCCGAGGATGCGGTCGCGATCTTCTTTTTCAACAACACCTTCTGAATGGCCCAGTTGCAGGGCGCCTGCGATTTCTTCGCGCACGGCCAGAATGTTGCTGTCAGGATCGATCTGAACTCCGAACAAGCGCAATACGCCACGCACCAGCAATCGTACGGCTGCGACGACAGGCGAAAACACCGTCACGACCACGCTGATGATCGGCGCAACAGCCGCAGCGGCCTTTTCGGAATTGGTGATGGCGTATGTCTTGGGCAGAACTTCGGCAAAGATCAGCACCAAAAAGGTCATGACCAGTGTCGCCAATGCCACGCCGCTTTCGCCAAAAAGACGTGTGAACAACGCCGTCGCCAGTGACGCAGCCAGAATGTTGACGAGGTTGTTGCCCAGCAGAACCGACCCGATCAGACGTTCGTTGTCGTCGGTGATTTCCAGCGCCTTTTTAGCCCCGCGCGATCCCTTGTCGGCCTGAGCGCGCAGTTTCCCCCTTGATGAGGCGGTCAGCGCCGTTTCCGAGCCCGAGAAAAATCCGGACAGGATAAGCAGAAACAGGATAGCGCCGGTCGTAAACCAGAATGCGCCGTCGATCATAGAAGGTAAGGGTTCCATTGGTCCTTGATAGGTTAGTGTACTGCATCCGTTATGGGGACGTCGCTCCGCTGGATCAAGGTCTTAGCCTTTGTCCTCATTGCGGTCTTTGCTCAGCGGGTGATGTTGCAACACCAGTTCCGCCAGACGTTCATCCAGAACATGCGTATAGATTTCGGTCGTCGCCACGTCTGCATGACCCAATAACGTCTGGATCGATCTCAGATCAGCACCATTGGCCAGCAGATGCGTAGCGAATGCATGGCGCAGCGTGTGTGGTGTGACTTTTTCAGAAGAAACACCGCCGCGTACAGCCAGCTCTTTCACCAGCAAAAAGAACCTGTGCCGTGTCAGATGACCGGACTTACCGCGTGATGGGAACAGAAATCGCGAGCGTTGAGCGCCATTTTCCACGGCCAAATCCTCGGCCTCGTCCCGCGCGGTCAGCCACGCGGCCAGCGCATCCCGGGCCGGGGGCGACAGGGGGACCATTCGCTCCTTCCCCCCTTTGCCCAGCACCAGCAGCATCCGGGGATCGCCACGGGCCGAGGAGACTGGCAGGGAGACAAGTTCAGTCACCCGCATTCCGGTGGCGTACAAAACCTCCATCAGGCAGGTGTTTCTTAGCCTGTCAGCTTCGGTTCTCCCGGTTTTTCGGGCGGCCTCCAATAAACGATCAACTTCGGGCACATCCAGCGTCTTGGGCAGCCGTTTCTGCCGGCCGGGACCTTTGATCTGAATGGCAGGATTGGCTGCGCGCCAGCCTTCCTCGAAGGCAAACCGGTACAGCTGCTTTATTGCAGACAAACGCCGCGCGCGGGTCGAACGTGACAAGCCCTGTGCATCGCAGTCGATCAGGTAGGCTTCGATCAGGTCGCGATCTGCCTGATCAAATCCGGATTTCTTGCGGTCCAGCCATTCGGCAAAATCTTTCAGATCGCGCCCATAAGCCAGCAGCGTATTGGTCGCAGCGCCAAGCTCTGCCGCCTGCGCCTGCAAGAACGTTGAAATCCACAGTGCATCTGATGCCGGAGAGCCCATGATCAACGTTTTTGCAGGATCAAAAGGGACAGGGCCGCACGTCGCGCGGTGTCTTCCAGCCCAACGCGCCGAAATGTTGCAATTGCCGCTGTCAGGTCCACCAGATTGCCCCGCGCGCCATGTGCAAACAATTGCATGGCTTCAATTATGGCTTCGCCCAACTGACCGTTGGTCAGCAACGCATCAATGTCGCCTGGCACAGGCGCTGCCCATTCGAACCCCTGAGCGACGGCATCAGCCAAAGGGGACGGGGACACCGCGCGCCCGGGATCGCCTTGTGCCAAAGCGGCAAGAAACCGGGTTTCGTTCGATGTGTCAGGTGTTGACAAGGCGGCCTGTTCGTAAAGCCCGGACAGCATCAGAATACGCCAGCGCAGGTTTTCGGTGGCAGCAACCGGTAATGTGACAGTCGACAAGCGCTCGGCAAACAGTTCGGCAAACGGAACCTCAAGCCCGAAACCGCGCATCTGTTGCCAGACCGGCTGCAAGGTCTTTCCGATCGCTTCCGCGTTCCCGGTGTCTAACGCGCTTTCAAAACGCTGAACGGCGGCCACCCGATCCCAGACAGCACCTGAGGCCGCCGGGTCACGCTCAGTATAAAGGCCCAGCAGCTGATTGGGGGTTAATGCGCCAATGCGGGTAAGCCGTTCCGCTGCTTCGATCTGTGCCTTCCAACCTGCGACATCGCGCAGATCCGCATTGGCAAACGCCCGTGGCAGCGGAGCGGAGGGAAGTCGTTCGCCAATTGCCTCAAACAAACGGAACGTCAGGGGATCAGGGTTCTCAGGCTGCGGCAGGTAAGCTGCGCCTTCATACAGTTCCGGGCTGAGGAAACGGTCCAGAACTGCCAGATCCTCGGGTGGAAGGATTTCAAGCGCATGCGCTGCCTCAAGGGTCAGCGCGGCTGAAGCCCAATCCCCGCGGCGGGCCTTGCAGAAGATCTGAGCCGCATAGTTCCGCGAAAGATGCGGTTCGGCAATAAGGGCGGTACAACTGCGATCCTCATCCCCGGTCAAGAGCGTCGCATCGAACCAGCGCTTGAAACGGTCTTGCGTGTCAGTAGGTCCGGCCAGTTGAACAAGCGATTGCGCCGGATCAGCGGCACCCAGTTGCATCAACCGATCCAGCCGCGCCAGTAAAAGGGTTTCTTCGGCCAGAGGCCCTGACGGCGCGCGTGTTTCAGACAAGAGTAACGTGAACAACAATCGCTGCATCGCCGGGTTGTCACGCACGTGGACGTCGGCGATCAGTTCGGCCAAGCGATCCGCATCGCTGCCTTGCCAAAGGTCGACGGGCAGGCCAGTGACAGAGGACGAAACAAGGCCCAGCGGGTGCGACAGCGCTTCAAGCGAAGTCACCTCAATTCCTGGCAAAGTGCCATCTTGCGTGACCGGTGGTTCCAGCAGAACGGTTCCCGGCAGGTTTTCCGGCGGGTCTGTCAGCCATTCGATGGCGGACAAGGGTTCCTGCGCATGTGCTGACCCGGCCAGTGTGATTGCCAAAAGCAGTTGCTTAGTTGACATCCAGTACAACCGGCTCGCGAATTTCACTTTGAGGCGCAGAGAAATCCACGCCAAAGAATGGACCGACATAGGCATAGGCAACCAGCCCGATGAATACTAGGCACAGAACATATATCAGGAATTTGATCAGACGGCTCATGGCGTCACGCTGCCTCAATTTTTGGTTTTGACCAAGTTATAACTGGCATTTTTCCCAAGATCACGTCATTCACGGTGAAATGAGCGAAATTAAGCATAACACGCACTCAGCGGACGCGCAGACCCGATTTGCTCTGCACAAAACCGTGGTTCTGGTGGGGATGATGGGGGCTGGTAAGACAGCCGTGGGCCGCGCTTTGGCCGCGCGTCTGGGTGTTCCCTTTCTGGATAGTGATGCCGAAATCGAATCAGCCGCCAACATGACCATCCCCGAAATCTTTGAGCGGGACGGGGAGCCGTTTTTTCGCACCAAGGAAACACAGGTCATCAGCCGTCTGCTGGACGAGAAAAAAGGCATCCTTTCAACGGGTGGCGGGGCGTTTCTTCAGCCCGACAACCGGCGTATGATCACCTTGCGCGGGGCGTCTGTCTGGCTGCGGGCAGACCTGAAAGTTTTGTGGAGCCGAGTTCGCCACAAGGACACGCGCCCGCTGCTGCGCACTGCTGATCCTTATGCGACATTGAAAGCCCTCTACGAGGCGCGTGTTCCGGTTTACGCGGAGGCAGATTTGATCGTGGATTCGGATGGCGAAACTTCGATCGAGAATATGGTGGACCGGGTTGTCGACGCCTTATTGGCGCGCCCTGATGTTTTGGAAATCAGATAATGCACCAAACAGTACACGTTGAACTTGGAGACCGGTCGTATGACGTTGAGATCGGTCCGGATCTTCTGGCGCGCGCAGGCGATTGGATTGCACCGCTATTGGCGCGCCCCAAGGTGGCCGTCCTGACAGATGAGAACGTCGCTGACCTGCATCTGGACGCGTTGCGTGTAGGTCTGAAAGCCGCCGGAATCGAAATGTCCGCGCTGGCCTTACCCGCCGGTGAGGCAACCAAAAGCTGGCCTCACTTCGAACGCGCGGTTGAGTGGCTGTTGGCTGAAAAGGTTGAACGCAGCGATGTTGTTGTGGCCCTTGGTGGTGGCGTAATTGGTGATCTTGCCGGCTTTGCCGCAGCCGTCCTGCGCCGAGGTGTTCGGTTCGTGCAAATCCCCACGTCTTTGCTGGCGCAGGTCGACAGCTCCGTCGGAGGGAAAACAGGGATCAACGCCCCTCAGGGGAAGAACCTGATCGGCGCTTTTCATCAGCCATCGCTGGTTCTGGCCGATACATCTGTGTTGCAGACCATGACCCAGAGGGACTTTCTTTCAGGGTATGGCGAGGTGGTGAAATACGGCTTGCTTGGGGATGCTGATTTCTTTGAATGGCTTGAGGCGAACGGGCAAAGCGTGTCCTCGGGCGACTTGGCCGCGCGGGTGCGTGCGGTAACCCGCTCGGTTCAGATGAAAGCCGATATCGTGGCCCGGGACGAAACCGAACAAGGCGACCGCGCCCTGCTGAATCTGGGACACACCTTCTGTCATGCCTTGGAGGCTGCCACTGGTTATTCGGACCGTCTTTTGCATGGCGAGGGCGTGGCCATCGGCTGTGCACTTGCGTTCGAGCTTTCGTCCCGCCTTGGGCTGTGTTCACAAGAAGACCCAAGCCGGGTACGCGCGCATCTGCGGGCAATGGGTATGAAAACGGATCTGGCTGATATTCCGGGCGAATTGCCAAGTGCCGAGTCACTGGTGGATCTGATGGGGCAGGACAAAAAGGTCGTGGACGGCCAGCTGCGGTTTATCCTGGCCCGCGGAATTGGTCAGGCTTTTGTGACCTCGGATGTGCCGAAGGATGCGGTCTTATCGGTTCTGTCGGACGCTCTCGCCCCGGTGTGACGCAGGGGTTAACGACCCTGAATGACCATCAGCTCGCCGATGTTTTCGCGGGTTATGTAACCGATCATACGACCGCCATGGCTCAGAACTGCAATCGCCGGCGCACCATTGTGCAGGTGTTCCAGTACGTCCTCAAGGCCGGTTGTCAGCAAGACTGTGGGAACGTCAGCATCCATGATCGAGGTCGCGGGCGCAGTTCTGGGCTGGTCGCTTGCCAGAGCGGTGAACAGGCGATCGCGTGTCACAAAGCCCAGCAAAGTGTGATTTGGGTCCAGTACCGGAAACTCGTGCTGTGTGGTGTGAATGACGGCTTGCGCAGCTGTGCTTAGCGTATCGCTGGGGGACAGGGCATGAAATTCAGTGATCATCGCGTCACGAGCCAGAACACGGCGGACCGCGGATCGCAAAGCGACATCCTGGCTTTCTGCATTCGCTGCAAAGAACACGAATACGGCGATCAATACCAGAATTGGATTGCCGGAGCTCAGCCCTAGAAATCCAAACCCGACAGCGACAATCTGGCCACCAACCGCTGCAATTCGGGTGGCTTTGACGCGATTCATGCGCAAACACAGAAGGGCGCGAAAAACGCGGCCTCCATCCATTGGGAAGGCCGGGATCAAGTTGAAGATGGCCAAAAGCAGATTGATATAGGCCAGCTTGTCCAAAATCTTCACATTTGGTGATTCCAATTGCGCGAGGGTCTCAAGCGGCATCCCTGCACCAAGCACGGCAAGGCCTATGAAGATAGCGATATTCACTGCCGGACCCGCAAGCGCCACCAGAACCTCTTGCATCGGTTTTTCCGGCATTCTCTCAAGTCGGGCCAGGCCACCGATGGGCAGAAGGGTGATGTCGGGGGTTTTGATACCATAGCGCCGCGCCATAAGAGCGTGACCGAACTCATGCGCGACAACGCAGGCAAACAGGGCCAGAACAAAGAGAAGGTTCTCAATCGCGGCTGGCAGGCCACCGGCCGAGAATGCGGCAAAACCAACCCAAGCCAGCAGCAGAAAAAAGGTGACATGGACCCTCAGTTCGGAACCGAGCAATCGGCCGAGAGAGAAGGACCATGTCATATTGTTACTCCGCTTTGGTTAGAACGGAATCTCGTCATCGTCGATTCCGCCCGAGGCTGGTGCCGCAGAGCTGGAAGGACCGCCATAGGGGTCATCGTAACCGCCACCGGCCTGGCCACCACCATAACCGCCGCCGCTGCCGCCACCGCCTTCACCACGACCGTCCAGCAGGGTCAGTTCCCCGCGATAGGGGCGCAGGACAACCTCGGTCGTATACCGATCCTGACCGGATTGATCCTGCCATTTGCGGGTTTCCAGCTGGCCTTCGATATAAACCTTGCTGCCCTTGCGCAGATATTGCTCGGCGATGCGGGCCAGCGGTTCCGAGAAGATGGCAACCGAATGCCACTCTGTCCGTTCGCGCCGCTCACCTGTGTTGCGGTCTTTCCAGTTCTCCGAGGTGGCAATGCGCAGGTTGCACACTTTGCCGCCGTTCTGGAACGACCGGACCTCGGGGTCGCGGCCAAGATTTCCCACCAGAATGACCTTGTTGACTGAACCCGCCATGTAAATCCTCGTTCTGTTCTGCGTAAATGCGCCGAATCTGGCGCAATGAGTTTCGTGAGACCCTATACGGCCTGCATCATGGTTGAAAACAGTTGATACAACACTGTCGAACAAGAGTCTTACTGTACTATTTACCAAGCTTTCATTTTTTGCGGGAATACCTATACTCCCACTGGTTTTGATCGAGCAGGATAAGCAAAGATGCGTTCTTGGGTTGCTGGGTTTTCCGTTGCCTGCCTTGTATTGGCCGTTGCGCCGGTGCAGGCACAAACATTGTCCAGCAAAAGCCGCAAGGATATTTTCCTGAAACAGGCGAAGGTTCTGGATTCTCGTGCGGCAACCCAGTACCGCGACTCGGCCCGGCTGAAACCCAAAACAACGCGCGATCAGGTCAGCAAACGATATTCAGGAAAATATCGCGGAGAATATCTGGAAATCGCGCGGCGTGTTGCCCGCCTTCACAACATCCCTGAAGATCTGTTTTTGCGTCTCGTGCAGCAGGAAAGTGGATGGAACCCTCAGGCGAAGTCACATAAAGGTGCGTTAGGATTGGCGCAGCTTATGCCACAAACGGCCGAGCTTTTGGGCGTAAACCCGCATGATCCCAAGCAGAACCTCGAAGGCGGTGCCAGATATCTGTCCTGGCAGTACCGCAAGTTCAAATCGTGGCCTTTGGCGCTGGCGGCCTATAACGCGGGACCTGATGCGGTTGAAAAGCATGGTGGTATCCCGCCGTACAAGGAAACCCAGAACTACGTGAAGGTTATCTGGGGCGGCTGAAACCGATGCTGCGCCGCAGAGTGTCGTATTCTTGATTCAGTGTAACGCCTGCAACTAACCTGACAGGGTGTCGCCCAGTAACTGGTGAGGCCCCTTATGCCTGCTGATCATCCGCAGATTCCCAAAGAAACGCTGGCAAACTGGCAGCAACTTGTTGATCTGGTCGCAGAACTGGCCGACGTGCCCGCAAGCCTGATCATGAAAACCGACGCGCCGGATCATGCGGTTTTGATCACATCCGATCACCCCGAGAATCCATATCCGGTCGGTCTGAGTTTCCAGTTGAACCCCAAGCTATATTGCCAGGGTGTTCTGGAGCGTGACGGAGAGTTGGTGGTCGAGGACGCCAAATGTGATCCGGTTTGGGCGGATAACGACGACCTGGAACACGGAATGACCTTTTACATCGGCTTACCGCTGAAATGGCCCGATGGCTCGGTGTTTGGCACAATCTGTGTTCTGGACCGTAAACAGAACCGGCGGGCCTTGTTGTTCCGAGAGGGGCTGGCGCAGTTCGCGCGCATGGTCGAGTCGGATTTGGCTTTGTTGCAAGAGGTTTATCTGAGACGCGCGTTGGAGGAGAAACTGAACGAAACACTTGCCCAGCTTGAAACGCGTGTTTCGGATCGAACCCGAGAGTTGCAGGAGACGAACACAGCGTTGCGCGTATTGCTCTCAAGTCTCGACGATGACCGCAAGAACCGGGATCACGAAATCGTCGAGCAGGTTCGTAGCAGAGTTTTGCCGTATCTTGAAAAGGTTCGGGCGCAGCTTTCCGGCGACGAGGCGCAATTTGTCTATCTTGAGCTGGCCGAAAAGAACCTGAACGAGATCACGTCTTCGCTGTCTGACAAGTTGACGGATGCCTTCGCGGCAATGACCCCGACCGAAATGGAAATTGCACAGATGGTCATGTTTGGGAAAACCACGAAGGACATTGCCAAGGCCCTGTCCCGAGAGACGTCGACAATCGATTTTCACCGCAACAACATTCGCCGAAAACTAGGACTTGAGGGACGGGATCAAAACCTGCGCAGTCATTTGCTCTCGATTTCGTGAATGCCGAATATGGGGATTGCCCCCATATTTCACCCCCATTTTTTCGGTCTGAGCCGATGTGCTTTGGCTTGTTACCCTCTGGGATGAGGTGCGGAAAAAAGGCGCACGTCCAACAGAGAGGTACATAGATATGGATCGCAAGGATCTGAAGCCGACCATCCTGAAAGGGGACAGGGATCATCTGGCACCGGGTTTGTCTCGGCGGTCATTTTTCATGGCGGCAGGTGCTGCCGGTGTTGGCGCGACCGCTTCAGTGCTGGGGGCGAAACCGGTCGAAGCGCAATCGCAAGCCTGGTTGCAGCCAGGGAACAATAACCATGTGATTGACCTGCAGGGATCGACGGGTCAGGCCAGTGCCGGAGTTGTCGGTATCGATTATTATGGCCATTGCGCCATCAAGATCACTTCGCCCAACGGCGCAACGGTCCTGCTTGACCCCTGGCGTGATGACCCGTCGGGCGCGTGGGGGCTTTGGTTCCGCAATGAATTCCCCCAGATTCCGGTAGACATTACCCTGTCGACCCACGCGCATTTTGATCACGACGCGATCGAACGCCCAAGCTCGACCATGGTTCTGGACAGGATGGTGGGCAATTTCGAGTTCGCCGATATCAAGATCACTGGTTTTGCTGATAAGCATGCCTGCGTGGCGCCGGGGTGGTACAACTGGACCAATGCACTGGCCGAGTTTGGGGTCGATGCCTGCCCACCGAACAATGTGGGTCATATGGATATGGTGGTCTATCTGGTGGAAACAGGCGGCATTCGTACGCTGATCTGGGGTGACAATCGCCATAACCCACCGCAGGAGTTTTGGGACGCCGTCGGACAGGTCGATGTTCTGACCCTGCCGGTAGACGGGTCGCAACATATCCTGAGTTTCGATCAGGGTAATGACATCGTGGCCAAGCTAAAGCCCAAGATCATTATCCCAACCCATTACCTGAATGAAGTCACGTCTTACACGCTGACCACGCTGCAATCTGCGGACGAGTGGGTAAAGGGGCAGAAAAGCTATCAGATGCTTGACAGTGCCAGCCTGAAACTGGAGGCCGGAGAGATTTCAGGCATGGATCAGGAGTTCATGCATTTCGGCAACAACGTCATGACCGGCTGAGAGTCTTGTAGGGAACCACCACTCACAAGCGTCGCCGGTCTCCTCGTGACACGCGGCGCTCACAGAAAGGGCCGGTCAACGACCGGCCCTTTCCAGTAAAGATCCGCAAACCTATTCAGCCGCGACTTTGATCACGGGTTGCATCCGTGCCAGCACCTCTTCGGACAAGTGGCACTTTACCTGATGACCCTCGGCCAATGTCTGCACTGGCGGTACATGCGACTCACAGCGACCGTCAGGCACTTCGGACTTCCAGCGACACCGTGTCTGGAACGGGCATCCCGGTGGCGGGTTCATGGCCGAAGGGATATCACCCTCCAGTACGATGTGCTGCTTTTCGACCGATGTATCGGCGATGGGAACAGCACTCAGCAGCGCTTCGGTATAAGGGTGGTAGGGGGGTGCAAAAACCTGGTCAGTTGTGCCCAGCTCGACCACGTGGCCCAGATACATCACCATTACCCGGTCGCTGAGGTATCGCACGATGGAAAGGTCATGGCTGATGAACAGCAACGTGGTTTTGTGCACGCGCTGAATTTCCATCAACAGGTCGGTCACCGCAGCTTGCACGGAAACGTCCAGCGCTGATACGGGCTCGTCGGCCACCACGATGCGCGCATCACCAGCAAAGGCGCGCGCGATACCAACGCGTTGCTTCTGGCCACCTGACAGCTGACGCGGCATCCTGTCTGCAAAGGCGCGCGGAAGTTTCACCAGATCCAGCAGTTCCAGCATCCGCTTCTTGCGATCGGCCTCGGAATTACCAACACCGAAAATCTCCAATGCCCGGATGATCTGGCGCCCGACGGTCATCGACGGGTTCAGCGTGTCGAACGGGTTCTGAAACACCATCTGAACTTCACCAACGGTCTTTGCGTCACGCTCTTCTATGGGCACTTGTTCGATATTGCGGTTGTCCAGAAGGATCTGCCCGTCCGTGGCCGTCTCAAGACCCATCAAAACTTTGGCGAACGTGGATTTGCCGCAACCGGATTCGCCCACAATGGCCAACGTCTCGGATTCATGCGCCTCGAAGCTGAGCGTTTCGTTTGCTTTCACAACCTTCTTTTCGCCACCGCCGAACAGGGCGTTTGCCGCAACCTCATAGTATTTTTTGAGGTTGTCCATCTTCAGAACGACCCTGCCGATCTCACCTTTCTCTTTCTGTTCACCCACCGTGATCGGTGCGTTCCAGTCGATCTCTTTGAATTTCAGGCAACGGGTATGGTGCCGGTCATTTCCGGGAACCGCCTCCATCAGTATGTCCTTGGCGTCACAGCGACCCTCTTCGAAATAGTCGCAGCGCGGGCCGAAATTACAACCAGGGGGCCGCTCATGGGGTAGAGGAAAGTTCCCCGGTATAGCCACCAGCGGGCGCGAATTCTTGTCGGCCCCCGGCAGCGGGATCGACCGGAACAGGGCCTGCGTATAAGGATGCTGCATCTCATCAAACACATCCTTGATCGAGCCGCGCTCGACCGCCTCACCTGAATACATCACGCAAAGCCGGTCACAGGTTTCCAGAACCAGACCGAGGTTGTGCGAAATGAACAGCATCGAGGTGCCGTATTTCTTGCCCAGATCCTTCACCAGCTCGACCACGGCAGCCTCAACCGTTACGTCAAGTGCCGTTGTTGGTTCGTCAAGGATCAGCAGCGCCGGTTTCGACATCAAGGCCATCGCGATCACGATGCGCTGCTGTTGACCGCCTGACAGCTGGTGCGGGAACGAGTTGAGCATTCGCTCGGGGTCCGGCAGGCGCACATCGGTGACAACTTCCAGAGCGCGCGAATACGCTTCTTCTGCGCTGACGCCCTCGTGAATCATGGGCACTTCCATCAGCTGCTTGCCGATCTTCATCGCCGGGTTCAGCGAGGCCATCGGCTCCTGATAGATCATCGCGATCTCATTGCCGCGTATGTCGCGCAATTCATCTGAACTCATTTCCGCCAGATCACGACCCTTGAACTTGATCGTACCGCCAACGATGCGACCGTTTTTACCAAGGTCCTGCATGACGCCCAGCGCCACCGTGGATTTACCGCAACCAGATTCACCGACCAGACCAACAGCTTCACCGGGTTGCACACTGACAGAGAAATCCATCACGGCCGGAATTTCCCGCAGGCGGGTAAAGAAGGAAATCGACAGCTTGTCGATCTCAAGGATCGGGCCGTCATAATCCGCCATCTTGCTCATCTTGTATCTCCTCACCAGATCGAGGGGATCCTCTTCATCTGGCTAAAAATATCTCGGGGGGTCCGGGGGGCTGACCCCCCGGGCGCTTTCACATCAGTCGTTCAGTCTTTCTTCGCGC